>JBDTAX010000126.1:0-54460 GCA_039924425.1 Pseudonocardiaceae bacterium | reverse complement strand
GGAGTTCGTGATGCGGTGTCCGTTCTGTCGTCATCTGGACAGCAGAGTGATCGACAGTCGCTCCGGCGAGGGCGGAACGGCCATCCGGCGACGCCGCGTGTGCCCGGAGTGCAACCAGCGGTTCACCACTGTCGAGACGACCATGCTGATGATTCTGAAACGGTCTGGGGTCACCGAGCAGTTCTACCGGGAGAAGGTCATCGCCGGGGTGCGCCGGGCCTGCCAGGGCCGGTCGGTCAGCGAAGACGCGCTGGCCCGGCTGGGCCAGCAAGTGGAGTACGACCTGCGCGCCCTGGGTCAGGCGCACCTGCCCGCGCACGAGGTGGGGCTCGCTGTGCTCGGGCCGTTGCGCGACCTTGATGAGGTGGCCTACCTCCGATTCGCCTCGGTGTACCGCGGCTTTGAGTCCCTGAGTGATTTTGAAGCTGAGATCCAGCGGCTGCGCGCCGAGCGCGCGACCGTCCCCCACGACAACGAACCGGCCGAGGGCCGGGAGCCCGTGCGCGCATAACAAAACCTGGAGGGACGAGACAAGCATGTCAGAGATGGTCGGCAACTCACTAGGTGTCCGGGGCAACGCGGGCGGGGGGCTGCGGTGTGAGCGGATCTACACCAAGCCCGGGGTGCACCCGTACGATGAGGTGACCTGGACGCGGCAGGACGTCGTGCTCACCAACTGGCGAGATGGCTCGATCAATTTCGAGCAGCGTGGTGTCGAGTTCCCCGATTTCTGGTCGCCGAATTCGGTGCAAATCGTCACCAGCAAGTATTTCCGGGGTGCGCTGGGATCGCCGGTGCGGGAGTGGAGCCTCAAGCAGCTCATCAACCGGGTGGTGCTCACCTACACCAAGGCCGGCAAAGACCACGGGTACTTCGCGACCGATGAGGACGCGGAGATCTTCGAACATGAGATGATCCACACGCTGCTGCACCAGATCTTCAGTTTCAACTCACCAGTGTGGTTCAACGTGGGGACCGCCGCGCCCGCGCAGGTCTCGGCGTGTTTCCTGCTGGCCGTCGATGACTCGATGGACTCGATCCTGAACTGGTACAAAGAAGAGGGGCTGATCTTCAAGGGCGGGTCCGGCGCCGGGGTGAATCTGTCTAAAATCCGGTCATCCAAGGAATTGTTGTCCTCCGGTGGCAACGCGTCGGGCCCGGTGTCGTTCATGCGCGGCGCGGACGCCTCCGCTGGGACGATCAAGTCCGGTGGCGCCACCCGGCGCGCGGCGAAGATGGTGATCCTGGATGTCGACCACCCCGACATCGAGGAGTTCATCGAGACCAAGGTCCGGGAGGAAACCAAGATCCGGGTGCTCCGCGACGCCGGGTACGACATGGACCTGGGCGGCAGTGACATTTACTCCGTCCAGTACCAAAACGCCAACAATTCGGTCCGGGTCTCGGATGAATTCATGAAGGCCGCGGCGGCCGGTACACAGTTCGGGTTGCGGGCCCGGACCACGGGTGAGGTCATCGAGACCGTTGACGCGGCTGCGCTGTTCCGCCGAATGTGCGAAGCGGCGTGGTCCTGCGCCGACCCGGGAATCCAGTATGACGACACGATCAACGACTGGCACACCTGCCCGGAATCGGGGCGGATCACCACCTCTAATCCGTGCGCCGAGTACGTTCACCTGGACAATTCCTCGTGCAACCTCGCCTCGCTGAACCTGATGAAGTTCCTCCGGGAATCGCCGGACGGCGCGCAGAGCTTCGACGTGGTCACCTTCGCCAAGTGCGCCGAATTGGTGATCACCGCCATGGACATCTCCATCTGCTTCGCTGATTTCCCCACCCAAGCGATCGGGGAAACCACCCGCGCGTACCGGCAGCTCGGGATGGGCTACGCCAACCTCGGTGCACTGTTGATGGCGACCGGGCACGCCTACGACTCCGACGGTGGCCGCGGCCTGGCCGGCGCGATCACCAGCCTGATGACCGGCGTGGCCTACCGGCGTTCCGCACAGCTCGCCGGGGTGGTGGGCGCCTACGACGGCTACGCCCGCAACGCCGAGGGCCACACCCGGGTGATGCGCAAGCACGCCGCGGCCAACGCCGACGCGCGACGGGTAGATGGGCTGGACACCCCGGTGTGGGAGGCCGCGGACCGGGCGTGGCGGGAGTGCCTGTCGATCGGTCAGCGCAGCGGTTGGCGCAATGCGCAGGTCACGCTGCTGGCCCCGACCGGCACCTCGGGGCTGGCGATGGACGTCGACACCACCGGTATCGAGCCGGCCCTGGGGCTGATCACCTTCAAGAAGCTGGTCGGTGGCGGCTCGATGCAGTTCGTCAACGGCACTGTGCCCCGGGCGCTGCGCAAGCTCGGCTACCAGCCGGAACAGGTGGAGGCGATCGTCGCGCACATCGCCGAGCACGGCAACGTCCTGCGCGCGCCCGGGCTGCGTCCCGAGCATTACTCGGTGTTCGACTGCGCGATGGGCGAAGCGGCGATCGCTCCAATGGGGCATCTGCGGATGCTCGCGGCGGTGCAGCCTTTCCTCTCCGGCGCGATCAGCAAGACGATCAACATGCCGGAGAGCGCGACCGCCGAGGACGTCGAAGGCATTTACACCCAGGGCTGGAAGCTGGGCCTGAAGGCGGTCGCGATCTACCGGGACAACTGCAAGGTGGGTCAGCCGCTGTCGGTGTCCAAGCGCGACGACAAAACCGCGGCCGCGCCCGTGTCTACTGCCGCTGCCACTGTGGAGTACCGACCCGTCCGCAGGCGACTGCCCAAGAGCCGCACCGGCCTCACCACGTCGTTCACCGTGGGCGGCGCCGAGGGTTACATCACCGCGAACTCCTACCCGGGCGACGGTCTCGGCGAGGTCTTCCTCAAGATCTCCAAGCAGGGTTCGACGCTGGCCGGGCTGATGGACGCCTTCTCGGTGGCGATCTCGGTGGGCCTGCAGTACGGCGTGCCGCTGGAGACCTACGTCTCGAAGTTCACCAACATGCGCTTCGAGCCGGCCGGGCTGACCGACGATCCCGACGTGCGGATGGCGCAGTCCATCATGGACTACATCTTCCGGCGGCTGGCGCTGGACTTCCTGCCGGCCGAGACCCGGTCCGCGCTGGGCATCTACTCGGCCGCGCAGCGGGCCCGGCAGGTCCAGACCGGCTCCTACGATGCCCCAGCTGAGGACACGGGGCAGCAGCAGGGGTTGCCCGAAACCGCCGCGGCGACCCAGTCAGCGCCAGACACAGTGCACTCGCCCATGGAACTGATCGAGGCCACCCAAGGACTGCACGCCGACGCCCCACTGTGCTTCACCTGCGGCGTCAAAATGCAACCCGCCGGCGCGTGCTACCTCTGCACCTCCTGCGGCTCCACCTCCGGCTGCAGCTGACAGATGCACATGTCCCGCCATTCGGAGCCGAATGACGCAGCTGCCTCGGCCCCTGAGCGCTATTCGGCTCCGAATGGCGGTGAGCACGCTTGTTCGCGGATGGTGGCACTCGGGACTCGGACAGAATCGCCTGCGCTCAGGCACCTGCGGGTCATCCAGCACCGGCGCCAGGTGATCACGCTGCTGGGGTGGTGGGCGGCAGAGTTTCCGCCCTGGCGATTAGATCACCTACCTTGGGTGGCGTCGTGAGCCACATTGATGTCTCCACCGGCGGCTCGATAGGCCGGTGGCCTGATTCGTCCCGTGATGAATTGGAGTAGGCGGCGATGCCATGGCGTGCCAGTCGCGCTCGAAGGGCAGTGCGAACGGTGGGCCACTCCGGCGCGATAACGCTGTACCAGGCCGTGTCGCGCCAGCCGTCGGGGATCTTCATGTGCCGGCGGTGGATGCCCTCGAACTGAGCGGGAAGGGCTTCCATGGCGGCCCGCGAGCGCGTGTTGCGAGCGTCGGTTTTCAGCTCGACGCGCTCGCAGCCGAGCGTCTCGAACGCCCGGCGCAGCAACAGCAGCTTGCACTCGACGTTCGCGCCACTGCGCCACCAGGGCCGCCCGAGCCAGGTCCACCCGATCTCCAGCCCCCGATGCTCGGGGCGCAGTGCCAGGTAGCGGGTGCTACCGATCGGTGTCCCACTGTGTCGATCGATGATCGCGAAGGCGCCCTCCCGTCCGGCGGCCGACTCGGCAAGCGCCTGCTCCATCCAGCGAACGAAGTGCTCCCGGGTCTGCGCCCCGTAGGGAAAAGCGGTCAGATACCGCCACACGCCGGGGTCCTGACCGGCGGCGAACAGATCCTCCTCGTGCTCTGCGCCCAGCGGCTCGACCGCGACCAGCTCACCCTCCTCGCGCGCGGTCAGCCGCGGCCAGACGCTCACTAGCTCACCCCCTGATTCGCTGACCTGCGCTCAGCCTCGTCCAGCCTTCAATGTAGGCGATGTTCAGCCCCCTACTGTCGTGGTGACACTGATCAGTTCAGCAGCCGCAAACATCTCCGCGGCCGGCGGCCGTGCCCCGGGTGTCGGCGACACCCGCGAGCGGGTCACGCGGTGGCGCGCCGGCTTCCAGCACCACATGCTCGCGCTCGGCGCGATCCCGATCGATGCCAGCGCACCCTGCCCATCGTGATCGACACTCTTCTCACCCACGCCAGCGGCGCGGCCCCTGACTGAGATCTCGGACACAGCCATCTGGCCCTACCGTCCGTCGGGAACCTGTAACTGCTGACCAGGCGTAATAGCGGAGCCCACGATGCCGTTCAGCTGCTGAATCCGCTCGACCACCGCAGGCTGGTCAGATTGGGGTGCCACTCGGCGCGCCACGTCCCACACGGTCTCGCCGGCACCCACTTGGATGACCGATGTCTGCGCCGGGATACTCGGGCTTGCGCCTGGCTCGCTCCAACCCGGTTCGATCCAGCCCAGGGCACCGACCACGGCAAGCGTGACCACAGCGGCCGCGAACACCCTCGCCACCCGGCTGGACCGGGGCGCGAGTGGGTGCCGCACCCGCGCCGGAGCCAACACCCGCTGGTGCTCCGGGGATGCCAAGGGCCGCCTCCGCACCGGGGGTGTCAAGGGGCGCCTCCGCGGCGGGGGTGCGCAAGGCGGCACCGGCGCTGGAGGCGCGAGCAGCGACCGGGTGGGCGCCACCGGCCCGGCCTGCCTCGCTACGACCTGCTCCCGACGTGCCGCGGGCCAACCACCCAACCGTGCTGGTGCCGTCATCGAGACTCCTCATCGCGGATGACATCGAACGCGAGTTCGATCGAACTACCGTGCGGTGTCTATCACGGCACCCTGACAGAATCGGTTACCCTGCGGCGTGTTGCTCGAACAGATGTTTGATCTTTGGTGCGCCGGTGGTTAGCGTCAGTGCCGACAGAGCGACCGAGCCCGAGGAGAAGCGTGGACGTTTTCCCTGACCTCGACGACAGTGCAGGCATCGACAGCCTCACGCCGCGCCAGCGACGAGTTCTCGAGGTGATCCGGGAGTGGGTGGAGCGGCTCGGCTACCCGCCGAGCGTGCGGGAGATCGGCGAGGCGGTCGGACTCACCTCGACCTCGTCGGTCGCACACCAGCTGCGCACCCTGGAGCGCAAGGGATACCTCCGCCGCGACCCCAACCGGCCGCGCGCGGTGGGCATCCGGCCCGCTGACAGCGCCCCCGCCGCACTTGCGGCAGCGGAGGACTCGAGCGCGGAGCCCGCCAGGCCCAGCCCCGTGTTCGTCCCGGTGGTGGGCCGGATCGCCGCGGGTGGCCCGGTGCTCGCCGAGCAGGCCGTCGAGGACGTCTTCCCACTGCCGAAAGAGATCGTCGGTACGGGGACGCTGTTCCTGTTGCGGGTCGTGGGTGACTCCATGGTCGAGGCGGCGATCACCGACGGGGACTGGGTGGTCATCCGCCAGCAACCCAGCGCCGACAACGGGGACATCGTCGCCGCTATGATCGACGGCGAGGCGACCGTGAAGACGTTCAAGCGCCGGGACGGGCACGTCTGGCTGCTCCCGCACAACCCCGCCTACGAGCCGATCCCGGGAGACGAGGCGACCGTGCTCGGCCGGGTGGTGGCGGTGCTGCGACGACTGTGAGCCAACTCACCATCCGAGGAGTTCGATGACCGCAGCGGCGCTCTTGGTCGCGACGGTGTTCCTGGCCTGTGCCGTGGAAGCCATCGAGGCGTTGACGATTGTGCTGGCGATGGGCACCACCCGCGGCTGGCGCTCCACCCTGTATGGGGTTGCCGGTGGGCTAGCCGTCCTCGCGGCGGTGGTGGCGGTACTGGGCCCGACACTCACTGTGATCCCGCTCGGCGCTGTGCGGCTGGTGGTGGGCGGGCTGCTGCTGGTTTTCGGGTTGCAGTGGCTACGCAAGGCCATCCTGCGGGCCAGCGGGTTCACCGCCCTGCACGACGAAGCGGCCATCTACGACCGCCAGGTCCACGCTGCCCGGGCAGCCACCGGCAGCGGCGGGTGGTTGTTCGTCACCGATCGCTACGCCTTCACCCTGGCCTTCAAGGGGGTGTTGCTGGAGGGACTGGAAGTGGTCTTCATCGTGATCACTTTGGGTACCAACATGGGCAGCATCGCACTCGCGGTGCTCGGCGCCGCGCTGGCCGTGCTGGTGGTCACGGTCATCGGGGTCGCGGTGCGCGCCCCGCTGGCCCGGGTTCCGGAGAACACCATGAAATTCGCCGTGGGGGTCATGCTCACCTCCTTCGGCATCTTCTGGGGCGCTGAGGGCGCCGGCGTGCACTGGCCTGGCGAGGACGCCGCGCTGCTGGGTGTGCTGGCTTACGTACTGGGTGTAGCGGGAATGGCGGTCGGTGTCCTGCGGCGAATCCATCGCAAGCACGGCGCGGCTGAGCCGGCCGGAGGCGGCTGATGCGAGCCATGCGGCCATTGCTGGCGTTCGGCTACGAATTCCTGGTCGGTGACGACTGGACCATCGCGGTGGGAGTCGTGCTCGCACTCGCCCTCACCACCGCGCTGACTGTCGCCGGAATCCCCGCCTGGTGGCTGCTGCCACTGGCCATCCTCGGCACGCTCGCGCTTTCTCTCGGCCGCGCCATCCGCCGATCCCGCTAGAGGTGCGAAGGCCAAGCCGCGGTGCCCGGTGTCAGGGCATGCACGAGGTACTCGGCCAACGCACCAGCGAGGTCTGGTCCAACCCGGGCGCGCAGCCGGGTGCCGTCCTCCGTGTGGTCAGTGCCCAGTACCTCGCCCTCGGAGTGCACTCTGGCGACCAGGGCGCCTTCGGTCCACGGCAGCAGCACGTCGACCTCGACTCGCGGTTGCGGCAACGCGTCGGCGATCCGCTCGAGCAGACCGGTGATACCGGCACCGGTCCGCGCTGAGACAAACGCCGCGTTCGGCAGCACATGGCGCAGCCGGGACAGCACCAACTGATCGGAATCGTCGATCTTGTTCACCACCACCAGCTCGGGCGGCATGGGTGAGCGGCGTCCTTCGGTGATCTCGGCGAGAACCTCGCGCACCGCCGCCAGCTGCAACTCGGGCATCGAGTCGGCGCCGTCCACCACATGCACCAACAGGTCCGCGTCCGCGGTCTCCTCCAGCGTGGAGCGAAACGCCTCCACCAACTGGTGCGGCAGATGGCGGACGAAACCGACGGTGTCGGTCAGCGTGTACTCCTGCCCGTGTGCCGTGGTAGCCCGGCGGGTGGTGGGGTCCAAGGTCGCGAACAGCGCGTCAACCACCAGCACTCCGGCCCCGGTGATCACATTGAGCAGGCTGGACTTGCCCGCGTTGGTGTAGCCGACGATGGCCACGTTGGGCACCTCGTTGGCGCGCCGACGACCCCGCTTGGTGTCGCGCACCGTGCGCATCTCGGCGATCTCGCGGCGCAGCTTGGCGAGCCGGCGGTGAATGCGCCGCCGGTCGGTCTCCAGCTTGGTCTCCCCCGGGCCGCGAGTGCCCACTCCCCCACCGGCCCCCCCTCCAGCGCCGCCGGCCTGCCGGGACAGCGACTCGCCCCAGCCCCGCAGTCGCGGCAGCAGGTAGCTCAGCTGGGCCAGCTCGACCTGCGCCTTGCCCTCCCGGGAGCGAGCGTGCTGGGCGAAGATGTCCAGGATCAGCGCGGTCCGGTCGATGACCTTGACCTTGAGCTTGGCCTCCAGCTGGCGCAGCTGGCCGGGGGTGAGCTCACCATCGCAGATCACCGTGTCGGCGGCGGTGGCGAGCACGATCTCACGCAGCTCGAGAACCTTGCCGGAGCCGATGTACGTTGCCGGATCGGGGCGCGGACGGTGCTGGATGAGGCCATCCAGCACCTGGGACCCGGCCGTCTCGGCGAGCCGGGCCAGCTCCGCCAGCGACGCCTTGGCCTCGGCGGCGGAGCCCTCAGCCCACACCCCGACGAGCACCACGCGCTCCAGGCGCAGCTGCCGGTACTCGACCTCGGTGACATCAGCGAGCTCGGTGGACAACCCCGGCACGCGACGCAGCGCGGTGCGCTCCTCGAGATCCAACTCACCTCGGGAGGCCGGGCCGGGACCACGGGAAGGGAAGATCGGTGAAGTTGTCACATGCCTCTCAATCTGTCCGCCGCTCGGTTGATCATGACTATGAACAGTTAAGTATATCCGCTAGCCGACGATGTTCTGAAGTTCCGATCGGCAGAGCTCGGCGGCACGCTGGGCAGCCTCGGAATGGACACGGCAGGGGCCGTGGTGACCAGCGTGTTGACCGCATTGCGCGGCGCAGCGTTCGGCGGCAGCGGCGGCAGCCTCCAGGATGGCCCGGATGACACTGGCGGCGGTAGCGGTCCGGCGGGACAGTACCCGCTGGGCAGCCGCGGCGATGTCGGCGCAGTCGAGTGCGGCGCGCGTGGCGCTGAGCATGCCGGCGGTGTCGTGGGCCATCATCGCCTTGGCGCACGTGGTCGAGACGCTCTCGAGGTCGGTGAGCGCCCGCAAAACAGTGCCCAGACCGTCCAATGTGAACATCAGGGCCACGGCGACGTCTGGGGTGCGGGTCGCCCCGTCGGAGCGGACGAGCCTGGTGATGCGCGCCACGTCGTCGGCGAACTGGCGGCACGCCGCACAGGTCGCTAGGTGCGCCCCGAGAGCGCCCGATTCCGTCGGGCGCTCCTCGCCGTCCAGCCTGGCGGAGAGGGCCTCCCTGCACTGTGCGCAATCCACGTGGCAATAGTCCTCCAGTGAAGCCCTGGGGTTCCCGGAAACTTTCAATTACTCTGCCTCGTATGGGTGATGATGAATGGATCACCCGGCTCGCGTTCGCAGCCGGTGCTGGCGACCGTGGAGCCCTGACAACTTTCATTCGAGCTACCCAGCGTGACGTATACCGCTTTCTTACCCACTTATGTGAACGCGGCGAGGCCGAGGACCTCGCCCAGGAAACCTACCTGCGGGCCCTGCCGGCGCTGCCGGGCTTCGCCGGCCGCTCCTGCGCCCGCACCTGGCTGCTGTCCATCGCCCGGCGGGTCGCGGCCGACCAGGTCCGGCGGAGCATAACCCGGCCACGCACCACCAGCGTCGAAGACTGGGACGCCGTCGTGGCCGCGGATCCGGTACACCGCCGATCTGGGTGGGAAGAAGGCGTCCTGCTCCGTGAGCTGGTGGCCGGGCTGGAACCTGACCGCCGGGACGCCTTCGTGCTCACCCAGATGCTGGATTTGGACTACGCGGCCACCGCCGAGGTATGTCAGTGCCCGATCGGCACCATCCGCTCCCGGGTAGCTCGGGCGCGAGAAGACTTGGTCCGCGCAATGAACGCCGTCGACCCGGCCGAACGAAGGGCCGCCGGTCCCCAAAAGATGATAAGTCTTGCCCTCCTACGACCACGCGGTAGCGGGTTGACGACGGCCCACGCCGAGCAGGCCACTACCGAGCAGCAGAGTCGCCAGAGCGACCAGCAGCAACGCGCCACCGACCGCGATGTTCATCCCCCCTGATTTCCGGCGGGAGTAAGCGCGAACGCACCCAGCAGCCAAAAACCCCAAGACGATATCCACGAGGTTGCGAAAGCCGTTCGTCTAGAAGAGCCCGAAAATCGCATGGTTCGTCATCTCGGTAAAATTGTCGAAGCCGGTCAGAAAGAACCCGATTATCCCAAGGGCCAGTACGACGAGGCGATGCGTTTTCCTCGCCATCCGGCCGAGAGAGGAGAGCCGCCCGGCAGTGTTGCGAAGTCCACGTAACAATGGTCGGCCACCGCATCCCTGGAGTTCCCGGAACTTTTAGCGCGCTCAGGACTGGGGCGCCACCTTGGTGGCGGTGGGCATGCCGATCAGCGCGAGGGTCCGCGGCAGGCGAGGGTCCGCGGGGCGTTTGGGCAGGCCCGCGCGCTTGTGCGGGCGGCGGATCCACCACATCGCCAGGGAGGTTACCCATGACCAGGAGATACGACCCGGCTACGCGTCGTAGCCGTTATGTTCTTGACCGGTTGTGTCAGCGAGGGCCGGGTTGGGATGCAGGGCTTGATCGGTGAACACTCGGTAGCCGAGTTCGGGCCGATACCCGTGCACTTCCGGGGTGTCCAGGCTGGACATGAAATCCAGGATTTCGCTGCTGAAGCATTGCCCCGGCACGAGTACCGGGAATCCTGGTGGGTAGGGAGTGACGAATGTTGCCGACACGACCTGTGCACCGTCAGCGAGACGCTGGGTTACCTGCGCGGGAGTCAGGTACTCACACAGATTCTCGTCGTAGGCGGTGAAGAAAGCTCGCCGCATGTCCCCCTTGGGGGTTGACGGGGCGTCGCCGGGCCGGAAAGTAGCGTGAAAGACGCTGAAGTTAGGCAGCGGGGCTTTCGGCCGGGTGAGCCTGCGGACGGTTGCTTCCTGCGCGGCCCGCTTCCGTGGCCCTTGGTCGGCGAGGCGTTCGTCGAGTTCGCGGACGATCTCCACGAGCACCTCGATGAGGTAGGCCACGGAGCTGCGTGTGGTGCCGATGTGGGTCATGAACAGCACGGTGTTGCGGGAGGTCTTGTTGACCTGCACACCGTATTGGTCCATCAGATATGCCCGTTTGAGGGTGTCGCCATCGATCCCGGTCGCACCGATCGACAGGGTGATCCGGCACGGGTCCAGAACGAACTCATCCTCATGCCAGGCGGTCATCATGCTCATCAGCCCGGACCGCAGGGGCTGATCGATGCCGGCCGGGCGGTACTCGCGGGGGATCAGATCGGCGGTGGTCAGACAGCGCACATACCGGCTCAGCAGTGGATGGTTGTCGATCGCGTCGCGCAGGCTCATCGCGCACTCGACCTGTTTTTGCACCAACTCCAGCCCTCCAAGGCCGCCTGCCGCCGTCCCAGGTCCAACGAGGCCAGGATTTGATAGTTCGGCGAGGTCGAGGTGTGCGCCATGTAGGCTTCGTGGAAGGTTTCCTCGGCCTTCTGTCCGTAGTCCTGGTCGAAGATGTGAATCATGGAGCCCTGCCGCAGCGAGGTCAGTGTCTTGTGCGTCGACTGGGTCGCGTACACCCGGACCCGCGCCCGCTCCGGGTCTGACAACAGCCGGGTGTCGAGCCCGGTGTCGTCATCGCCGACGGCTTTCCGCGCCGCGGTGTAGGTCGCGTACGTTGTGTGGTATGCCGGATCGCGCAACCGGGCCAGCAGAGTCCCCGCCGCGGACATCGCGGTACGCGAGCGGTACACCGGATGGAACCGGGCGAAGGCGAACCATGCCTCATCCCAGAGGAACACCAGATCTGGTTTGATCGCCAGGCATTCCTCCATCACCCGCTCGACGTCATAGACCAGCCCGTCGAACGTGCAATTGGTCAACATCAGCATCCGGACCCGGTCGAGCTTCCCGGCCGCCCGCAGCTCAAGCAGCGTCCGTTTGATCTCCCGCAGCGGCACCGCCCCGTACATCGAGTACTCGTTGAGTCGGTAGGCATCCAGATAGCAGACCTGGGCCCCGGACAGCACCAGCCCATAATGATGAGACTGGTGACAGTTGCGGTCCACCAACACGATGTCATCGGGCCGTACCAGTGCCTGCCGAGCCGAAGGTCTCCGCGGCCAGCCGCTGGGCTTCGCGCAGCGGCCCGGTGGACTCCAGCAAAGAATCCAGCCCACCGCAGGTGGCCGAGGTCTCGGCCAGAAACACCTCTAGCCCGTAGAAGCTGACCATCTCCTGGATCCAGTGCGAATCGACCACCGACTTTCCTCGGGAGATCGGCAGCGCGTGGAACACCCCGGTGGGCTTGTGGCTGTAGTCGCGCAGCGCGGTGAAAAACGGGGCCCAGTAGCGGTGCGCGACGCCGCGCAGCACGCTGAGATGCAACTCCAGCAGGCCCTCGCGGACGTGGAAGACCCGGCGGAAATCGTGGCCCAGCCGACCGGCGATCTCCTCGACCTCCACCTCGGCCATCAGGTAGAGATCCAGCTCAGGACGGATGTGGCGCAACCGCCGTCCCAGCGCCTGGGCCCGTTGGTCCGGAGACTGATCAGCGAACTCCTCGGCGACGCGCTCGTCCATCACGACACCGAGCCCGGACAGATCGTGCTGAGAACCGTGGGCGAACCGTCGGCGAATCACACACGCCTGCACATTGAAGTTGAAGAGGACCGCGGTGACCGCATCAGTGAAACTGGATACCACCACCAGCTCGTAGACGAACTCGTCCTCCGGGCGGCGCAGTCGATGCAGTTCATCACGCAGCGCCTGCTCCTGCGCCGCGGTCATCTCGTCGACGACCAGAACCTCGAAGTACGGGCGGGTCTCAGCGGAAATCCTTGGCTCGGTCGGATCCGAACCGGCGTCCTTGTCCTACGACACCAAGGCCGCGCCGCGACGAAACGTCTCATGCACCAGGGACCGGTTGATGTCGCTGACCAGTCGGGTGAACCGGCCCAGATCACCACCGGCCAGCAGTCGCTGTACCTGCTGAAAGCGCCGTCGACTCGAGAAACCCCAGTAGTACTCCATCGGTTCGAGCATGGCCAGCAGCTCACGCACCCGATTCAGCAACGAGGTCGCCGAACTGTTCTCGACGCCACGCTCGACAAGCCGCGAGCTGGCCTCCTCGAGATTGCTCCACCCATCTCTACGCAACTGCCACATGCTGTTGTACATGGGCGAACCCAAACGATCCGGCATTCGAGAACACCTCCAACCAGATAACGTAAGCCATGGTCAGGCGGCGACGATGATGTACAGGCCGTAGAGGACGATCGCCGCGGCTGCGGTCAGGCAGACCCCGGCCAGGGCGGTGCCCGCGCCCGCACCCATGGTGGCCGGTGGGCCATCCGGGTTGGTGGCCCGGGCGGAGAGGGCGACCAGCGCGAAGGCCACCAGCACCACGACCGCGACAGCGGCTCCGAAGGACACGACGAAGACGATCCCTAGTGATCCCCAGGCGATGTGCATCGGTTTTCTTCTCCTGTTTCAGGCGCTGAGGGCGACTGGCTGGGGGGCTGGGACGTCGTTGACGTTCTGTGCGTTGACGGGCTCGCGCCGGGAGAGGGCGAAGATGGCGCCGGCGATGGCGAGCCCGACCACCGCGACCACCACGGTGCCCACCGTGCCGCTGGCGGAGACCCGGGCGGCAAGCGCCCCGACGAGCGCCGCCGCAGGCAGCGTCAGCAACCAGGCCAACGCCATCCGCCCGGCTATTCCCCACTGCACCCCAGCCAGGCGGCGCCCGGCGCCCGCGCCGAAGATCGAGCCGGTACAGACCTGGGTGGTGGACAGCGCGAAGCCTAAGTGCGCCGAGGTGAGAATGACCGCGGCGCTGCTGGTCTCGGCGGCGAAACCCTGCGGGCTCTGGATTTCGCTGATCCGCTTTCCGAGGGTCTGAATGATCCGCCACCCGCCCAGCGAGGTGCCCAACGCGATCGCCAGCCCACACGAGAGGATCACCCAGAACGGGGGCCCCGCACTCGCCGGCAGCGCGCCCACGGTGATCAGGGTGAGCGTGATGACGCCCATCGTCTTCTGCGCATCGTTCGTGCCGTGGGCCAGCGCGACCATCGACGCCGACACGATCTGGGAGAGCCGGAAGCCACGCTGGACCGTGGCATCGTCGCCTCGGGTAGTGATCCGGTAAGCGAAGTAGGTGGCCGCCAACCCAATGATCCCGGCCACGATCGGGGACAGCACCAGCGGCAGCAGCACCTTGCTGACCACGTTGGCGAATTTGATGGCGCCTGTCCCGGCGGTCACCAGAGTGGCGCCGATCAGCCCGCCGAACAAGGCGTGCGACGAGCTCGAGGGCAGGCCGAGCAGCCAGGTCGCCAGATTCCACAGGATCGCGCCGACGAGGCCACCGAAGATGACCACCGGGGTGATCTTCGTTTCGTCGACCAGCCCGCTGGAGATCGTCTTGGCGACCGCCACGGACAGGAACGCGCCCACGAGGTTGAGCACACCAGCGAGCACCACCGCCACCTTCGGCCGCAACGCCCCGGTAGCGATCGAAGTCGCCATCGCGTTCGCCGTATCGTGGAAGCCGTTGGTGAAGTCGAACAGCAGAGCGGTCACCACGACCACGATGACAATGAGCGACATGGAGACGTCCTTCACAGATCACTGCCGATGACGCGACGCGGCCTCGACGTTGAAACGCGTACAGAAACCGCACCGAACGCGGTACTTCACTCGATAGTGTGCCACCTTTTCGGGTGTTATCAAGACGCTGCGTGTGATTACTTGCCCTTCATGCGCTATTTGTCTCCGCGAACCATCCCCGACCGATTCCGTTCATCACTGTGCTGTCCACCAGTCGAGCGCGAGCCGGCCCCGCGCGACGAGGACCGCTGGCCCGGTCAGCGTGCTGTTGTCGCTGGTGATCACCACGTGCAGCCGGCCCCCGAGCACGTGCACGTCGGCCTCGCCGGTGTCCTGACCCCACGCGGCCAGCGCCGCCGCCATCGCCGCCACCGCCGCGGTGCCGCAGGAGCGGGTCTCCCCCACTCCCCGCTCGTGCACCCTCATCCACAGCTCCCCAGAAGAGCGCACGTTCACGAACTCGACGTTGACGCCGTGCGGGAACGCTCCGGGATCGTGTCCCGGCGGCACGGTGAGGTCCAGCTGCTCAACCGGGACCTCGGTCAGGCAGGCCAGATGCGGGTTGCCGACATCCACCGCATGCCCGGTGAACGCCGCGCCCTCCACAGTCACCGTGAACGTGCCGTCGCGCCGCACCCGCCCCATCTCGACCGTCACCGAGCCGTCGCCGTTGCGCCGCACGGCGCGCGGGCCGGACCTGCTGCCGATCCGGAACTCGGCATCGGCGACCAGCCCGGCGTCAGTCAGGTAGCGAGCGAACACCCGCACCCCGTTGCCGCACATCTCGGCGAGGGAACCGTCGGCATTGCGGTAGTCCATGAACCAGTCCTCGGGTGAGGTACCCGGCGGCGCGTCAGCCACCAGCGCACCCGGCACCACCCGCAGCACCCCGTCGGCACCCAACCCGCGGTGCCGGTCACACAGCGCGCGCACCCGCGACGGCGTCAAGTCCAGCACGCCCGTCGGGTCGGGCAACAGGACGAAGTCGTTCTCCGTCCCATGCCCCTTGAAGAACTCGATGCCCCGCTCCATCACCGGCGAGCCTACCGGTCCGCCGCCAGCGCGAGCCACGCGACATGGGGTGCCCCGAGGTGCTCGGACCCATGGGAACAGTCGAGTTATCCCTCACGGGCCGCGAGCCCGGCAACGAGCAGGACCCGCTGGGTTCGGTTATTTGTTAGTCGCGGCGATGGGTCCTTGGCGGCGAGGTCGTGGTTATCGAAGATGAGCTTCCACGAACGGGATCGCGACCGTCTCCAGTCCTCCCGGGACGTCGAGCATCGGATGGACGTTCACCTCGAAGACCACGCCGCCGTTCTCGATGGCAAGATCGACGCCACCGAACGGCAGGCCCAGCGATCGCGTCGCCGCTACCGCGAGGCGGCGGTACTCCGGCGGGAGATCCTCGGCGGGGATGACCCTGGACACCGCACCCCGTGACTCGTTGCACGGCGCGTCAGGATCGGCCTGCACGTGCTCGCACACTCGCAGTACCCGGTCGTGCAGGACGACAACCCGAAACTGGTGACGACGCCCGTCTGTGTTGACGTTGCGAGCGTCGCGGGAGAGCAACCAGTCCTGGTCCAACGCCGCGTAGCGCCGCAACGCGGCGCGCAGGTGCTCACGGGTGGTCAGGTGGAAGACATCGGCGCCGCCCGCTCCCACCGCCGGCCGCGCCCACACGTCCCGGCCGAGCCGTTCGAAGGCATCCAGAGCCGTGCCCAGATCCGGCCGGCCAAACGCGATCGTCTCCATCTGCGAGATGCCCTCACGCCGGAAGCATTCGACGGTGCGCCGTTTGTCGGTGGCATCGCGCCAGGCAGCCAGGTCCGCGCCGAAGGACAACGGTCCCTCGGATACCAAGTGGCGCTGAAACGCCACCAACCGCCAGCGTTCGGTCGGAGGGATCTCGTACACGATCAGCACCTCGGGGGTCGCGACGAACCCCTCCGATGGCACTTCCATCCGCAACCCATTCTTGCCCGAATGCACCCGGCCACTACCACCGGTCATGAAGTGCCGGGCGTCGATCGACAACGGTGGTGCCCCGGTGAGAAGCTCGACGACCTTCTCGAGCGGGACGCGACTGCCCTCCCCCGAGCCGTGGTCCGTCATCAGAACAACAACGCCCGTACCCATCCGCTACATCCCTTATCCACGACTTCCCCTGGCAGGGCTCCAGTTCGCGAGGCAGAGCCCGACCTGATGCCCGCCGACGGCCCGTGTCGCCAGCGGGAAGGTGGTGACCACGCTGGTGGGCGCGACGGCCGTGGCGCCAGCGGTCACCGGAGCGTAGGCGCGGGCCAAGCTTTCCAGCGCAGCCGAAGACTGCCCGGAAAATTGACCTCTCCCCGACACACTACGGGTGCGGCCACATCCTAACGGGGCGGGCGCTTTGCTTTATTAGATCTTCATCCGGGACGATCCGCTAGCAGTCTCGTTCGCTTGGCTGATCGAGAGGGGATCGCCCGTGGGCCCCATTGGCCCGGAGTTCTTCGACGAGGACGCGGTGCGTGCCGCGTTGGCGGCCCGGGACATCGGCGCTCTCTACGGTCTGCTGCGCCGCGTGGGCGTGAGCCAGCGCCGGATCGCGGAGCTGACCGGGCAGTCCCAGTCCGAGGTGAGCGAGATCCTCCACGGCCGCCAGGTGCTCAACATCCGGCTGCTCGAGCGCATCGCCGACGGTTTTGGTATGCCCCGCACGCGGATGGGCGTGAGCTACGGTGAAGACACACCACCCGCGGCGAAGGAGGTGAACAAGGCCACGAAACGCCGAGTCCTGATCGCCGCCGGCATGACGACGGCCCTGCGCCAGGCGACCCAACCCCTGGTCGATCCCGTCCACCTGGCCCTGCCTGCGGCCGAGCCGCCGCCCCCCCGGCTGGACCTCTCCCACGTGCGTGCCGTACGCCTAGCCACCGACCACCTGCGCGCGATGGCCCGCCACCAAGGCGGACAGGGCACCCTGTTCACCGACGCCGCGGCGCACTACACCCGCTGGATGCACGTCCCCGCCACCGATGCCGTCACGGCCCTGCTCGCCGCCGCACTGGCCGAGCTGCACACCGAAGCGGGATGGTCATGTTACGACTCCGGAATGGACGGCAGCGGCCACTTCACCCGCGCCCTGGCCTTCGGCGATCAAGCCGGAGACGCCCACGCAGTCGCCAACGCCGCCTGGAATGCCGGAGCGACGCTCGTCCTCAGTGGACATCCCAACGACGCGCTCAAGCTCTTCCAATGCGGGCAACTCTGTCTGAACGGCGCCCAGCTCCGCAAGCCCACACCAGCAACCCCGCACGCTGACGACCCGAGAATACCGGCCCTCAACGCACGGCTGACCCGGCAGTCCGCGACCGCCTACGCCGTGATGCAAGGCTCCGATGAAGCCACCCGACTCCTCGCCGAGGCGCATGACGGTTGGGAGCCCCCGGACGCGTTCGAGCACGGCGAAGCCGATCTCGTGACAGCCACAATTCAGCTCACTCTGGGCCAGCTCGACACCGCCGAGCACCTCGCCGCCAACGCGGTGCGCAGTTACGGCGAGGGAAACCGCCGGGACCGCACCATGGCCAAGCTCATCCTCGCCGAGATTCACATCCGAGCCCGCGAACCCCAGGGATTGGCCTTGGCCCACCACGCCATCACCGAGGTGCGCACCCTGCACTCCGTCGCCGCCCGCCGAGAACGCCTCATCCCCCTGGCCACCGCCCTGGCCACCCACCCCAGCACCGACGCCCGAGAACTCGCCCGAGCCGCCCACCACATCGCCGCTATCGGTCCATAGCCAGTGCGAGCGCGGCGTCGAGCAGGTCGGGGCGCTGGCAGTCCAACCACCTGATCCGGTCGTCGCGCCGAAACCAACTACGCTGCCGGCGGATGAAGCGCCGGGTCGCCTGGGCGGTCGGGCCAGCGGCACCGGCCGGATCAGCCCCCGCGTCCAGCGCGGCGATGACCTGCTGGTAGCCCAGTGCCCGCGACGCCGTCCGCCCCTCCCGCAGGCCGAGCGACAGCAGCTCGTGAACTTCCCCGACCAGCCCGTCGCGGAACATCCGGTCCACCCGGGCATCCACCCGTGCGTCCAGGACCGCGGGGTCGGTGTCCAATCCGATGATCACCGCCCGGTAGCGCGCCGGGCCAGGTGCGGGCAGCGCCGCCGAGAACGGCCGCCCGGTGAGCTCGATGACCTCCAGCGCCCGCACCAGCCGGCGCTGGTTGCTCGGCGGGATCCGGCCGGCCGCCACCGGGTCGAGTCGATGCAGCCGGTGGTGCAGTTCCGGCGCCCCGCGCTCGGCTAGCTCGGCCTCAAGCCGCGCACGCAGCGCAGGGTCGGTGCCCGGGAAGTCCAGCTCGTCCAGCACCGCCCGCAGATAGAGCCCAGAACCCCCGGCGAGCACGGGCACCCGGCCCGCGGCGAGCAGCGCCTCCGCGATCGGGCGGACCGCACGCTGGTAGGCCGCCACCGAGGCGGTCTCCGTGACCTCAAGGACGTCGAGCAGATGGTGGTGCACCCCGCGCCAGCTGGCGCGCGGCAGCTTCGCGGTGCCGATGTCCATGCCTCGGTACAGCTGCATCGCGTCAGCGTTGATCACCTCGCCACCCAGGCGCAGGGCCAGCGTGATCGCGAGGTCGGACTTGCCAGTGCCGGTCGGGCCCACCACCGCGACCACTCGGGGACTCATGCCTCCAGCCCCGACGGCGACACTGGCGCCGGAATCGGTGGCTGTGGCGGCACCGTCACGCGTACGATCACCGGTGCAGGTTAGTACCCACTTCGCACCTGCTCCCCGGCCCGCGCACCCGCACTGCTTCAATGCGGCCTAGCCGGGTGTTCCGGGACCGCCTGGTCGAAGATGCGCGAACCTGCGCAGTCGGGCGCCCGCGGAACGCGGCGGCGGGCACGAGGTTGAGG
Source organism: Pseudonocardiaceae bacterium (assembly GCA_039924425.1). Lineage (GTDB taxonomy): Bacteria > Actinomycetota > Actinomycetes > Mycobacteriales > Pseudonocardiaceae. Next base: position 35,138 of record JBDTAX010000126.1, on the reverse strand, counting down.
AAGGCCGGGCATGACCGAGCACAACCACACCGAGCAACGTCCGGAGACCGACGCGCAACCCGGTCCCCCGCCCACCGTCTCGCGCGCCTGCCGGGATCCTCTGCGCTGGGGGCGAGTAGCCGAAGACGGTACCGTGTACACCCACCGCGCCGAGGGAGAGCGAGCGGTCGGTTCGTGGCAGGCGGGCACGGCCGAGGAGGGCCTGGCGCACTTCGCCCGCCGCTTCGACGACCTGCTCACCGAAGCTGAACTGCTCCAGGCCCGGCTGAGCTCCGGACTGGGCGACCCCAAGCAGGCGCTGTCCCGGGTCCGTGCGCTGCGCGATGAGCTCGTCGAACCGACCATGGTGGGGGATCTGGCCGGCCTCACCACTTTCCTGGACCACCTGCAACGGCACAGCGAGCAGTCCCTCGCCGCCGCCAAGACGGCCCGGGAACAGGCCAGAGCGCACGCGGCCACCCGCAAGGAGGCGCTGGCCGAGGAGGCCGAGTTGATCGCCGCCGAGTCCACCCTGTGGAAGGCCGGTGGTGACCGGTTGCGCACCATCCTGGACGAATGGAAGACGATCAAGGGAGTGGACCGGAAGGCCGACGAGGTGTTGTGGCGCCGCTTCGCCAAGGCCCGCGACGCCTTCGCGCGGCGTCGCGGCGCGCATTTCGCCGAGCTCGACCGGCAGCGGGTCGGGGCTCGGCACCGCAAGGAAGAGCTGGTAATCGAGGCCGAGAAGCTGGCCGACTCCACCGACTGGGGTGCCACCTCGACTCGCTTCCGAAGCCTGCTGGACGAGTGGAAGGCGGCGGGGCGCGCCCCGAAGGAAGCCGACGACGCCTTGTGGCAGCGGTTGCGTACCGCCCAGGAACGTTTCGTCAGCCGCCGCGCCGCCACCTTCGTCGAGCGGGACTCGGAATTGGAGCGCAACGTCACGCTCAAGGCGGAACTGGTCGCCGCCGCCGAACGGATCGACCCGACCAGTGACATTGCGGCGGCCCGAGCGCGGCTGCGGGACATTCAGGAGCGCTGGGAGAGCACCGGCAAGGTTCCGCGGGAACGGGTCAGAGAGCTCGAGGGCCGGTTGCGGGCCGTCGAGGACCGGGTCCGCGCGGGCGCCCAGCGGAGGCACGCTGACCCCGAGTCCGAGGCTCGGGTGGCGCAGTTCCGGGAGCGGGTGGAACAGTACGAGGCCCAGGCGGCGAAGGCCCGCGCCGCCGGGGACGACCGCCGCGCCACGACCGCGCAGGCTCAGGCTGAGCAGTGGCGCGAGTGGCTGGCCGCCGCTGAGCGGGCGGTCAGCAGCAGGTGAAGGAGCTAGCGGCGGGACAACGCCAGCCGCACCCACTGAACGGCGAGCACCGCCATGGCCAGCTCAGCGAGCACCAGCCCGATGCCGGGGCCGCGGCCGTGCTCGGTCTGGCGAGACCAGATCGCCCACACCCCGTCCAGCGTGCAATAGGTGCAGCCCAGCGCGCTGACCCAGGCCAGTCCCCAGCGACGGGTGAGCAGCGCCAGCACGGACAGGCCGACGCCTGACCCCAGCGCTGCACCCCCGAACAGCCGCGGCAACAGCCCGACGCGGTCGGCCGGGTTCACGGTGCCTCGCAGCACGTCCCAACCGCTGGCGTCGCCAACCCAGGGCAAGGTGACAGCCAGTAGCAGCACCATGATTGCGCAGGCGATCACCGACCCGCGGACACCGGGGTCGACGCGGCGCAGCGCCGAGCGCTCCACCGCGTCGATCTCGGCGTGCAGGGCGGCGATGCCGGGTGAATCCCGGTCTGGATCCCCGGCGGTCATCACGCTGGCCGGCCGAACGCGGGCAAGCCCAGCCCGACCCCCGGTGTGTTCGGGCGTCGAGGCGCCGCCCACGCGTCGCCCGCGGCGGTCCGCCGGTGCGCCCGCAACGCCACGTCGGACACCAGGTGGTGCGGCGCCGCGTAGGTGATCTCCGCAAGCACCACGTCGCCCGGCCGGATCACGTTGGCGCCCGGTTCGACGTGTACGAGCCGGCCGTCCCTGGCCCGCCCGCTCATCCGGTGGGTGGCGGCGTCCTTGCGGCCCTCGCCCTCGGCGACCAGCACTTCCACCACGGTGCCGACCAGGCTCCGGTTGAGCTCCCAGGAGATCTCCTCCTGCAGCGCGACGAGCCGCTCGTAGCGCTCCTGCACGATGGCCTTGGGCACCTGGCCAGGCATGTCCGCGGCCGGCGTGCCCGGGCGGCGGGAGTACTGGAACGTGAACGCATGCGCGAAGCGCGCTTCCCGGACCACGTCCAAGGTGGCCTGGAAGTCGGCCTCGGTCTCCCCGGGGAAACCGACGATGATGTCGGTGGACAGCGCCGCGTCGGGCATCGCGGCCCGCACCTCCTCGATGATCGTGAGGTAGCGCCGCGCCCGGTAGGACCGGCGCATCGCCGCGAGCACGGTGTCCGAGCCGGACTGCAGCGGCATGTGCAGCTGGTGGCAGACGTTCGGGGTGGCCGCCATCGCCTCGATCACGTCGGAGGTGAAGTCCCTCGGGTGCGGCGAGGTGAAGCGCACCCGCTCCAGGCCATCGATGCGCCCGCAGGCGCGCAGCAGGTCACCGAACGCGTGCCGGTCGGCGAACCCAACCCCGTAGGCGTTGACGTTCTGCCCCAGCAGGGTCACCTCGAGCACGCCCTCGGCCACCAGCGCCTCGATCTCCGCGAGCACCTCGCCCGGTCGCCGGTCGACCTCCTTGCCGCGCAGCGCGGGCACGATGCAGAACGTGCAGGTGTTGTTGCACCCCACTGAGATAGACACCCAGGCGGAGTGCGCCGAGTCCCGCTTCGCCGGCAGTGTGGAGGGAAACACCTCCAGCGACTCGGCGATCTCGACCTGGGCGGCGTCGTTGTGCCGGGCCCGTTCCAGCAGCACCGGCAGCAAACCGATGTTGTGGGTGCCGAACACCACATCCACCCAGGGCGCTCGGCGGGTGATCTCGCCGCGGTCCTTCTGCGCCAGGCAACCACCGACCGCGATCTGCATCCCCGGATGCTCATGCTTGATCGGGCGCAGCTGACCGAGATTGCCGTAGAGCCGGTTGTCGGCGTTCTCCCGCACCGCGCAGGTGTTGAGCACGATCACATCGGGGGTGCCATCCCGCTCGACGGGCACGTATCCAGCCGCCTCGAGCAGCCCGGCCAGCCGTTCGGAGTCATGTACGTTCATCTGGCAGCCGTACGTGCGGACGCGGTAGCTGCGTGCGGGGTAGCTCGTTGGACACTCGGTGCTCGCCGTCATCTCATCCCTTCGTCTTTCCCTGCCGGTTCAGGGTAAGGCAGGCTCGAATCACGCTGTGGAGGTACCGCCCGGCGCGTCACCGCGTCATCTCAGCGACGTGTTCACGTGATCCGTTCGAGGGGCGCTACGGTTCCCCCGCACCTTGTCTCAACCAGCACTCCTGGAGATAGCGCGGTCATATGAACAACATTTTCCTGGGTTTCCTGTTGTTCGTGCTACCGCTGGGTGTGGACACGTTCGCGATCGCCGCCGCAGTGGGTGCGAGCCGGCTCACCGGATCGACCCGATGGCGGATCTCAGCCGTTTTCGTCGGGTGTGAAGCGGGTATGCCACTGGTGGGTCTCGCTCTTGGCGCATCCATCGGACAGACCTTCGGGAGCATCGCCGGCTACCTCTCCGGTGGCCTGCTCGCCCTGCTGGGCGGCTACTTGTGGTGGGCCGACGACGATGACGGCGAGGTCGCGAAGGCGCGGCGACTCACCAGCGCTCGTGGCCTCGCCTTGCTCGGGCTCGCGCTCTCGATCAGCCTGGACGAACTGGTGATCGGTTTCAGCCTCGGCCTCGGCGCCCAGGCCGCCATGCCCCCCGCCAGCGCTGCCACCATCATTGCCGCCATCGCGATCCAAACACTGGTCGTCTCCCAGCTCGGCTTGTCTGTCGGTGCCCGGATCAGCGAACGCACGCGCGAGGGCATCGAACGCCTGGCCGGCCCCTTGCTGATCGTTCTGGGCGGTTACCTGCTTGCCGAAGCGCTGCTGGGCGGTGGGCTGGTCACCGCACCGCAGGCCGCTGCCATTGCCATCCTCACCTTGTGTCTCATGCTGTGTCTAACCCTGGGCCTCAGGCTGGGCGCTGTCGCTCGCGGCGCGCTCCGGGGTGGTGCTCTGCTTGCGGGAACTCGGCCCTCAGCCGCCCCGGCGGCCCGTCATGAATCGTGAGTCTCGGCTGCCCTGGCTGGAGCCGCCGCCTGGCCGCTGGCCCATGCCGCGACTCATGCGCTGGCGTGGCCGGCCCCGGCGGATCGGCTGCCTGCTCATCGTGCTGGTGATCGCGGCACTGTGGATTGTAGGTCGAGCCGTCAACGGGGCTACCGCCCTGTTCAGTGACCACCCCGCCGTGGTGGCTGGCGGGCCGTTCGGCCCGACCGCCCCAGCACGCCGGGCAAGCAGCGGATCGCCCACTATCGACCGGGTAGTCTCGCGCGGCAGGCTCATCGTCGCGATCCAGGAGACACCCGGGCTGGCCGCGCGCTCGCCAGAGTCGGGCGGCTACACCGGGTTCGATGTCGCGTTGCTCGGTCTGATCGCGCGTGACCTCGGGGTGGATCCGGCCCGCACCAGCTTCAAGCCCCTGCCCGCGAGCAACCGCGAGGCGGCACTGGGCAGAGCTGAGGTTGACCTCGTGCTCGGCGGCTATGAGATCACCCCAGCGCGGAGTGCCCAGGTGGGCATCGCGGGTCCTTACCTGGTGCGCCCGCTGCGCCTGGCGGTGCCCGCCAGCAGCCCGGTGACCGGTCGGAGCTCACTCGGTCACGGGACGGTGTGCGCGGCCGAGGACTCGCCAGCCGCCGCCGCACTAACCGATCGCGGCCTGGAGCCGCTGACGAGGGCTACTCTGGGAGCATGCGCGAACCTGCTAGGGGGGCGCGTCCAGGCGATCGCCGGGGATCAAGCCGACCTGACGGCGTTGCTGTCCCAGGCGCCCGGCACGCTGCGGCTGGTCGGCGAGCCACTGGGGACCACCGAGTACGGCATCGGCTTGCCACCGGGTGACCCGCTACTGCGCGAGCGGGTCACCGCAGTGTTGCAACGCGCGTTCGACGACGGCATCTGGGCTCGTCTCTACGCTGAGTACCTCGGCACTCCGGTACCCAGCCCTCCCGTACTCCGCTGATCTATCCGCGCTTGCGGCGGAATAGTCGGATCAACGGGTCGAAACGAATGTCCGCCACCCGTTCCTTCATGGGAATCAAAGCGTTGTCTGTGATCTTGATGTGCTCTGGGCACACTTCGGTGCAGCACTTGGTGATGTTGCAGAATCCCAGGCCGTGCTCGTCCTGCGCGGACTGTTTGCGATCCACACCCTCCTCGTCGGCGGCGTCCAGCGGGTGCATGTCAAGTTCCGCGATCCGCATGAGGAAACGCGGCCCGGAGAAGCTCGCCTTGTTCTCCTCGTGGTCGCGGATCACGTGGCAGGTGTTCTGGCACAGGAAACACTCGATGCACTTGCGGAACTCCTGCGAGCGTTCCACATCCACTTGTTGCATCCGGTACTCACCAGGCTCCACCCCCTTGGGAGGCAGGAACGAACGCACTTCGCGTGCCTTCTGATAGTTGTATGAGACGTCGGTGACGAGATCGCGGATGACCGGGAAGGTTCGCAACGGAGTGACCGTCACCGGCAGTCGCGGCGGCAACGTGGACATCCGTGTCATGCACATCAGGCGCGGGCGGCCGTTGATCTCAGCACTGCACGATCCGCACTTGCCCGCCTTACAGTTCCACCGCACCGCGAGGTCAGGCGCTTGGGTGGCCTGCAGGCGGTGGATGATATCGAGGACCACTTCCCCCTCATTGACTTCGACATCAAAGTCGATGAGATTCCCACCGCGAGTGTCACCCCGCCACACCCGGAAGTGTCGCTGGTTGCCCATGTCAGTCCGTCCCTTCCGGGAGTTCCTCGGTGGTGAAGTATTTCGCCAGCTCGTCCCGCTCGAATAGTTCAATCAGGTCCGCACGCATCGGGATCTGTTCCTTGCGTTCGACGCGGACGCTGCCCTCGGCGCCATCGGTGTTCCGCGTGCACACCAACAAGGTATGTCGCCACTGCGGGTCCATCACCGGGTAATCATCTCGGGTATGTCCCCCCCGGCTCTCAGTGCGCTCCAGTGCGGCACGTGCGACGCACTCGCTTACCATCAACATGTTGCGCAGGTCCAACGCAAGGTGCCAGCCGGGATTAAACTGGCGGTGACCCTCCACCACGATGTGCTCGGCTCGCCGACGCAACTCACGAAGTTGTTTGAGCGCGAGTTCCATCTCATCTGCCCCGCGGATGATTCCGACCAGATCGTTCATGGTCTGTTGGAGCTCGTGCTGCAGCGAATAGGGGTTCTCAACGCCCATGTTCCCAGTTCCCACGCTGTCCGTTCCCGCACGGAAGGGGCTGATCACCCGCCGCGCCGCGGCGGCCACCTCGGACTCGTGGACCAACGGCCGACGCTCGCCCAAGGAGTCCACATAGGTCGCCGCCCCGAGGCCGGCTCGACGACCAAACACGAGCAAGTCCGACAGCGAGTTTCCGCCCAGCCGGTTGGAGCCGTGCATCCCGCCGGCGACCTCTCCCGCCGCGAAGAGCCCACGCACCGACGCCGCCGCGGTGTCCGGATCGACCTCAACCCCGCCCATGACGTAGTGGCAGGTGGGGCCGACCTCCATGGGTTCGGCGGTGATGTCGACGTCAGCCAGTTCCTTGAACTGGTGGTACATCGACGGGAGCCGTTTCATGATGACCTCAGCGGGCAGCCGGGTCGAGACGTCGAGGAAGACTCCGCCGTGTGGCGACCCCCGACCCGCCTTGACCTCGGAGTTGATCGCCCGCGCGACCTCGTCACGCGGCAGCAGCTCCGGCGGCCGCCGGTTGTGGTCCGGATCGTCATACCAGCGATCAGCCTCAGACTCAGACGTCGCGTACTTGTCAGCGAAGACCGCGGGGACGTAGTCGAACATGAAGCGCTTGTTCTCGGAGTTGCGCAGCACTCCCCCATCGCCGCGGACCGACTCAGTGACCAGAATCCCTTTCACGCTGGGCGGCCACACCATCCCGGTGGGGTGGAATTGGATGAACTCCATATTGATCAACGCCGCGCCGCACCGCACCGCGAGCGCATGGCCGTCCCCGGTGTACTCCCAGGAGTTGCTAGTGACCTTGAAAGCTTTACCGATGCCCCCAGTGGCCAGCACCACAGCGGGCGCGTTGAACCGGATGAAGCGGCCGGTCTCCCGCCAGTAGCCGAACGCGCCGGACACCGCGTCGACGTCGGTAAGCAGGTCCGTGATCGTGCATTCGGAAAAAACCTTGAGGTTGGCCTCATAGTCGCCGTGTTGGGCGAAATCCTCCTGCTGCATCGAGACAATCTTCTGCTGCAGCGTGCGAATCAGCTCCAGGCCCGTGCGATCACCCACATGCGCCAGCCGGGGGTACTCGTGACCACCGAAGTTGCGCTGGCTGATCTTACCGTCCTTGGTGCGGTCGAACAACGCGCCGTAGGTCTCCAGCTCCCATACCCGTTGCGGCGCTTCCTTCGCGTGCAGCTCGGCCATGCGCCAGTTGTTGAGGAACTTGCCCCCGCGCATGGTGTCGCGAAAATGGACTTGCCAGCTGTCCCGGGAGTTCACGTTGCCCATCGACGCCGCGATGCCGCCCTCGGCCATCACGGTGTGGGCCTTCCCGAACAACGACTTGCAGACAACAGCCGTGCGTTTGCCCAGCTCACGAGCCGCAATCGCGGCGCGCAGCCCGGCGCCGCCCGCTCCGATCACTACGACGTCGTAGTCGTGGGTCTCGATCTCGGTCATGGGTTAGGCCATCCCTCATCAGTTGATACAGGCTCATCAGTTGAACAGGCCCATCAGTTGAACAAGCGAAAATCGGTGATCCAGCCCGCGGCGACGGCCATGATGTAGACGTCTGTGAGCATCACCGTGATCAGCGACGCCCAGGCGAACTGCATGTGGCGACCGTTGAGCGTGGACACACGCGTCCAGAACCAGTACCGCACGGGATGCTTGGAGAAGTGCTTCAGCCGGCCCCCGGCGATGTGCCGGCACGCATGGCAGGACAGTGAGTACAGCCACAGCATCGTGACGTTGATCAGCAGGATCAGCGAGCCCAGGCCCACCCCGAAGCCACCGTCGGCGGGGAAGAACGCCGCCACCGCGTCATACGTATTGATCAGCAGCAACACGCTCGCCAGGTAGAAGAAATACCGGTGCAGGTTCTGGAGCGCCAGCGGGAGGCGGGTTTCCCCGGTGTATTTTCTCGCTGGCTCGGCCACCGCGCACCCGGGCGGCGATAAAAGAAAAGCCCGGTAGCCGGCCTTGCGATAATAGTAGCAGCTGGCTCGAAAGCCCGCGAGGATCGGGAAGATTATGATCGGCAGTGGCAGCGCCAGCGGAAACGTCGGCAGCGGGCTGCCGAAATGCGATGATCCCGGCACGCACGAGGCGCTCAAGCACGGCGAGTACAACGGGGTGAGGTAGTGGTACGCACCGACCCAGTAGTCCTTCCGCATGAACAGCCGGACTGTCGTGTAGCCGATGAAGACCCCCAGCACGATGGCAGTCACCAAGGGCGACACCCACCAGCGGTCAGTGCGCAGGGTCCGGGCTGAGATCGCCGCCCGAGCGGACGACGTCCGGCCAGAGTCGTCGACCTCGGATGGCAGGGACGATGAGGTGGTGGTCATGACGTCGATTCAGGTTAGGGGCCACAGAGGTTAGGGGCCACAGAGGTTAGGGCTGCAGGCCTGTGGGGACAGTTGTCGCGGTGGTGACCGCAGCCAGCCACAGCGACAACTGACAGTAAGGCGAGTCCATAGCACAGGTCCAAGACATGGTTACGCTCGTCATGATAGCCATATGCTATCGAGGTGCAGCTACAGCAGCTCGTATACTTTCTGGCCGTCGCGCGGACCCGCCACTTCACCCGGGCGGCCGCGCTCACCCACGTCGCCCAGCCCTCACTGAGCAAGCAGATCCATTGCCTGGAGCGTGAGCTGGGCAGCGAGCTGTTCCACCGAGCCCGAGGCAACGTGACGCTCACGCCAGCTGGGGAGGTGCTGGTCCCCCTCGCCAAGCGGATTCTGGCCGACGTCGAAACCGCCCGTTTGCAGGTGCACGAGCTGGCCGAGCTGCGCCAAGGCCGGCTGCGGCTCGGTGCCACCCCCAGCCTCTGCACCGGGCCGCTGGCCCACGCGCTCGCCCACTTCAGTGCCCGCTACCCAGGCATCCAACTCGTCATCGACGAAAGCGGGTCCCGAGACCTGGTACGCCAGCTCGCGGAAGGGGCCATCGACCTGGCGATGATCACCTCACCAGTGCACCGGGGGGATCCCGCCCTTGACACCGTCCCGATTCTTCGCGAACAGCTCATCGTCGCCGTGCCACGCACCATGGACCTTGACCGCGACTCGTTTGAGATCGGAGACCTCCGGGACCATCCCCTGGTGATGTTCCGGGAGGGCTACGACCTCAGAGCAATGACCCTCACGGCCTGTCAGCGAGCTGGGTTTTCGCCTCGGTTCGCCATTGAGGGAGGTGAGATGGACGCGGTGCTCAGCTTCGTCGAAGCCGGCCTCGGAATCGCCGTGGTCCCCAGCATGGTGCTCCAAGGCCGCCCTCAGCTTCGTGGTGTGCCGTTCACGCCTCCCTCACCGACCCGGACGATCGCGCTTGCCCACCGCACCGACGTGCACCCAACCCGCGCCGCACAGGAGTTTCGCGCCACGTTAGTGCAGCTGCTCAGCACCGCGCACCGCGATGGCGGCCTCCCCGCTGGCGTCGAATTCATCGCCCCCGGCGGGACACTTGGTGGTCAGTCAGCATCCGGTTCACCGTCCGCGGCCCAGGCACCCGGGCCGAGCTCGTCGCGTACCACTCGCCGGGCCAGCGCTTCCGGGTAGCCCTTGCGGGCCAGCATCCCACCGAGTTTGCGGGCCAATGTGCTGGCCTCTCGCACGGTGCTGGTGCGCAGCTTGCGCCGGACCAGTTCGCGGGCCCGCAGCTCCTCATCCTCGGGTTGCACCGTTGCCACCGCCTCGCGGACGATCTCATCTGGGACTCCCCGGCGCCGGAGCTCGGTACTCAGCGCTCGCCTGCCCAGGCCACGATGAAGGTGCGCAGAGTGCACCGCAGACTCGGCGAAGACTGCGTCATCGACAAGACCCACCTCGGTCAGGCGGTCGAGCACTGGCTCGCTGACCTCCTCGGGAATCCCGCGCCCGCGCAACACATCGGCCAGCTCGGCCCTGCTGCGCTGCCGCGCGGTGAGCAACCGCAGACAGATTCCCTGGGCCTCCGCCGCCGGGCTGATAACCCTGACATCCGGGGACATCAGAAGTCCACCGGGGCCGGCACGGTCTGGTCGGCATCGAGCTTCGCCCCGATGCCCATTTTGTCCTTGATCCGTTTCTCGATCTCGGCGGCGACGTCGGGGTTGTCGCAGAGGAACTTGCGCGCGTTCTCCTTGCCCTGACCGAGCTGATCACCCTCGTAGGTGTACCAGGCACCCGACTTGCGGATGATGCCCTGCTCCACACCCAGATCGATCAACGAGCCCTCCCTGCTGATCCCATGACCATACAAAATGTCAAACTCCGCTTGTTTGAATGGGGGTGCGCACTTGTTCTTCACGACTTTGACGCGGGTGCGGTTGCCCACCGCGTCCGAGCCGTCCTTGAGTGTTTCGATCCGGCGGATGTCCAGCCGCACCGAGGCGTAGAACTTCAGCGCTTTGCCGCCGGTGGTGGTCTCCGGGGAGCCGAAGAAGACCCCAATCTTCTCCCGGAGCTGGTTGATGAAGATCGCGGTGGTGCCCGAGTTGCTCAGCGCGCCAGTGATCTTTCGCAGTGCCTGGCTCATCAGCCTGGCCTGCAAGCCGACGTGCGAGTCACCCATCTCGCCTTCGATCTCCGCCCTCGGCACGAGGGCCGCCACCGAGTCGATGACCACGACGTCCAGCGCACCGGAGCGGATCAGCATGTCCGTGATCTCCAGCGCCTGTTCCCCGGTGTCAGGCTGGGAGACCAGCAACGCGTCGGTGTCCACTCCGAGCGCCTTCGCATAGTCGGGATCCAGCGCGTGCTCGGCGTCGATGAACGCGGCGATCCCACCGGCCCGCTGGGCGTTGGCCACCGCGTGCAGCGCGACCGTGGTCTTTCCAGAGGACTCCGGACCGAACACCTCGACCACCCGGCCTCGGGGCAGACCACCGATGCCCAGCGCCACGTCCAACGCGATGGAGCCGGTGGGGATCACCTCAATGGGCGCGCGACCCTCCTCGCCGAGGCGCATCACCGAGCCCTTGCCGCATTGCTTCTCGATCTGAGCCAAGGCGATCTCAAGCGCCTTCTCCCGGTCCAGTCCTGGTGCCATCTGACGGTCCACCTCGCTGATCAGTTCTGCTGGGTCGGGGCCGACGCTAAGCGATAGGACCGACACTTCGCGGCGACACGAACCGGACCTGTGGACAAGCACCCGGCTGTGGACAACATCCTAGGCGAACGCATGTTCGATACTGAGAGCGACACGCCGATGCGTGAGCCCACAGCGCCCACCGGCGCCTCGGGTGCGCCCAAGAGGCCGACCCACCGAGCCTCAACGGCAGGTCCGGGTGCTCAACGCCGCTCCTCGGGAACGTCGAATGTGGCGCACACCACGGCCCAGACCCGCTTGGTGTCAAGCCCCGCATCCAGCGCCCCGTTCACCGTCCGGCCACCGAGCTCGCCAAACACGTGATCATGGGCCAACGCGGCCGCCCTGGCCGGACCGAATTCCTCGTCCATCCGCAGCCGGAAGTGGGTTATCCGCATGCCGCCAGGTTAGGTACCCGCCCCCGGCTACCGTGATGGGGTGCTCTCCCCGGGAGATCCGACTGGGCTGTCTTCCACCGCCGGACAGCTAATAATCCTTTTCGGCCTGCTCTCCGCCCTGGTGGTGCTCATCCGCTGGTGGTGGCAGCAGCGGGGCCGTTGATCGGCGCGGCGCGAATGTGGTGGCCAGCTGCGGTCAGGCAGCGACCGGTGGCCAGGTCGAAGCGCCAGCCATGCAGGGCGCAGGTGAGAATCCCGTCGGCGACGCCGCCGAATTTGGCCAGGTCGGCGCGCAGGTGGGGGCAGCGGCGTTGCACGCGCCAGCCGTCCAGGTCGATGTCCGCGCCGTCCTCGTTGCGCTCGTCGTACCAGTTCTCGACGTAATCGATGCGTTCGACCGACAGGCATTTGAAGAAGACGTAGACGAACTCGTTGTATTGGCCAACCCGGCTGGCCCGAAACCGCAGGGACAGAAACAGGCTGTTCGACCAGTCCACCTCGCGGCGGGCCAGGTTGGTGGCGACCAGATCCGCCGATGTGGACAGCCGGTAGCGGCAGTGCTCACCCGCGAACCCGCGCACCTCGCGAGCGGTGAAATCGATCACCAGCGAGTGCTCGCCGACGTCCAGCCGAACGGGGCCACCAATCCCGGCGCAGATGTGCTCGGCCCGGGTGAGCAGCGGCTCCCACCACTGCTTGAGCTGCTCGAGCAGGTCAGCCGGCACCGGCGCCCGGCTGGCCCGCTCCCGCGCCAAGGCTGGCTGCGCACGGGTCTGATATTCACGCAAATAGCTGGTCTTCTCCTGGAAAATGTGGGTGATTTCGGCGACCGAGTGCCGGTGGGTGAGCTCGCAGCGCGCCCCGTCCAGCTCGGCGACACTTCCGGGCAACAGCAGGTGTGCCGGCACCCCGGGACGCGCCGAGGCCAGCTCAGCCAGAAACTCCAGCTGGTCGGTGAAGATGCTGTCCCCGTCGCGGCCGACCCCGTTGAGCTCGAAGAGCTCCGCGTCGAGGAAGCAGGGCGGACCCGCGGTCGGGAACACGTTCGCCGCACCCACGGCGTCGATGTAGCGCAGCGCCCGGTCGGTCTGCCCGGCCCGCTTGCGGCGGGCGAACTCCTGGCGAGCACCCTTTGGCAGCTCGTAGACCATCGGCCACCAGATCGCTCCGGAGAACTGGGTGAAATACCCCTGCACTGGCCCGAAGTCCAGCAGCCGCTCGACGTCCAGCGGGTGGGCGTCGTTCTGGTTGAGGATCACCGTGCGACCGTCGTCCAGGGACAGCGCCGAGTCACCGATCGGCCCGTCGCTGGGCCCGGTCAATGACGTGATCATGATGCGCAACCCGTCGCGTTCCACCGGGACGCCGGACGCGGTGCGCAGGAACCTCCGGAACCCAAGACCAGCGAGCTCACGCTCCAGCTCGTCGGTGGGGTAGTCCGGCAACAGCACTGTGATGTCCTTGGGCACCCACCGGCGCAGCAGCTCGACGTCGCAGTGATCTCGGTGCAGGTGCGAGACGTAGAGGAAATCGGCCTGCCCGAGGGCGCCCCAGTCCAGGTTGCTGTTGTCCGGGAAGGGAAACCACGAACCGAAAAAGGCCGGGTTCACCCAGGGGTCGCAAAGCACGGTGCCCGCCGCCGTCTCGATGAACAACCCGGCGTGCCCGAGTCCGGTGACTCGCATACCTTGTCTCCTCCTCCGCTTGCAACCCACCAGATGCTGCCATCTACGCTGCGCAGTGGTGCGCGCTACCAGCGCTCCACCGAGTGGAGGGGGGCCACCACTATGACCGACGTGTTCCGATCCGGTGACCACGAGCAGGTCGTATTCTGCCGCGACGAGTCCGCTGGGCTGCGCGCCATCATCGCCATTCATTCCACCGCGCTGGGCCCCGCACTCGGGGGCACCCGGTTCCACCCCTACGCCAGCGAGGAGGACGCGCTGGCTGACGTGCTGCACCTGTCCCACGCGATGTCCTACAAGAACGCGCTCGCCGGGCTGGACCACGGCGGGGGCAAAGCCGTCATCCTCGGCGACCCGACGCGGGACAAGACCGAGGTGGCGCTGCGCGCTTACGGGCGCTTCGTGCAGTCGCTGGGCGGGCGCTACATCACCGCATGCGATGTCGGCACCTACGTCGAGGACATGGATCTCGTCGCCCGGGAGTCCGACTTCGTCACCGGGCGCTCGCTGGCCCACGGTGGCGCCGGCGACTCGTCGATTCTGACCGCTTTCGGCGTGTTCCAGGGCATGCGCGCGGCGGCTGAACACGTCTGGGGCGTGCCCACCCTGTCCGGGCGTCGGGTGGGAATCGCGGGTGTGGGCAAGGTCGGCAGACACCTCGTTGATCACTTGCTCGCCGACGGCGCGGAGGTGATCGTGGCTGATGTCAGTGAACGAGCCATCGAGCAGGTCCGCACCGCGCATCCCGAGGTGGTGGTGGCGCCGAACACCGAGGCGCTCGTCCGCGAGCTGATCGACGTGTACGCCCCGTGCGCGCTCGGGGCGGCGCTGGACGACCTCACGGTGGCGGTGCTGCGCGCCGAGATCGTCTGTGGTGGCGCGAACAATCAGCTAGCGCACCCCGGCGTGGAGAAGCTGCTCGACCAGCGGGGCATCCTCTACGCACCCGACTATGTGGTGAACTCCGGTGGGGTCATCCAGGTGGCCGACGAGATCGAGGGCTTCGACTTCCAACGGGCCAAAACCAGGGTCGCCAAGATCTTCGACACCACCCGGGAGATCTTCGAACGAGCCGAGCGCGATGGCATCCCCCCCGCCCTAGCCGCCGACCACCTAGCCGAGAAACGAATCGCCGACATAACCCACCTCCGCAAAATCCTCCTCCCCCATCCCGGTCCCCCGCATTCAGCGGGCTGAGCGGGGTAATCAGGGCGCCGTAACCCCGCTCAGCCCGCTGAATGCGACGGGAGACCATGATGGGGTTGTGTTTTCGGCGGCTGTGCGGGAGTGGTTTGAGGGGGCGTTCGCTGGGGCTACGGCGGCGCAGGAGGGGGCTTGGCGGGCTGTTGCGGCGGGTGAGCATGTGCTGGTGGTGGCGCCCACCGGGTCGGGCAAGACCCTCGCCGCGTTCCTGTGGGCGCTGGACCGGCTGGCTCTCGCGGGGCTGCCGGAGGAGCCGACGAGGCGCTGCCGGGTGCTCTACATCTCCCCGCTCAAGGCCCTCGCGGTGGACGTCGAGCGCAATCTACGTTCCCCCCTGGCGGGCATCCGGCAGGCCGCGCACCGGCTGGGGCTGCCAGCGCCGGACATCCGGGTGGCGATGCGCACCGGCGACACCCCGGCCGAGCAGCGCCGCGCCTTCGCCCGCGCCCCGGCCGACGTGCTGGTCACCACCCCGGAGTCACTGTTCCTGCTGCTGACGTCGGCGGCCAGACAGTCCCTGCGCGGGGTGCATACCGTGATCGTCGACGAAGTGCACGCCGTCGTCGCCACCAAACGCGGCGCGCACTTGGCGTTGTCCTTGGAGCGGCTGGACGCCCTGCTGGAGAAACCCGCCCAGCGGATCGGCCTGTCCGCCACCGTGCGTCCCGTCGAGGAGGTCAGCGCCTTCCTCGCCGGGGGCCGACCGGTACGGGTGGTGCAGCCCGAGGCGGCCAAGACGATCGAGATCTCGGTGCAGGTCCCGGTGCCGGACATGTCGGTACCGAGCCAATTGACCGGGGGCGAGTTGACCAGCGGCGAATCGACCGGGGGTGAGCCGGCGGAGCACCGGGCCTCGATCTGGCCCGCCGTGGAGCGGCGGGTGCTGGAGCTGGTCCGCGCGCATCGCTCGACGATCGTGTTCGCCAACTCGCGCCGGCTGGCTGAGCGGCTCACCGCCCGGCTCAACGAGCTGGCAGTCGGCGAGCCAGCGGCGCCGCGAGGCCGGATGCCGGCTGAGGTGATGGGTGAAGCCGGGCTCGCCGGTGGCGCTCCCGAAGTGATCGCCAAGGCGCACCACGGCTCGATGTCGCGCGAGCGGCGCACCCTGGTCGAGGAGGAGCTCAAGTCCGGCCAATTGCGGTGCGTGGTCGCCACCTCCTCGCTTGAACTGGGCATCGATATGGGAGCGGTGGACCTCGTCGTGCAGATCGAGGCGCCCCCCACGGTGGCGTCGGGCTTGCAGCGAATCGGCCGGGCAGGCCACCAAGTGGGCGCGGTGTCTCACGGTGTGATCTTCCCCAAGTTCCGCGGCGACCTGATCTCGTGCGCGGTGATCGCGGAACGGATGGCCAGCGGGGCGATCGAGGCACTGCGCTACCCGCGCAACCCGCTGGACGTACTTGCCCAGCAGGTGGTGGCCATGGTCGCGCTGGACCCGTGGACCGTCGACGAACTCGCCGCGCTGGTCCGCCGGGCCGCGCCGTACTCGGCGCTGCCCGACTCGGCGCTGCACGCCGTCCTGGACATGCTGGCGGGACGCTACCCCTCGGAGGAGTTCGGTGAGCTGCGGCCTCGGATCGTCTGGGACCGGGTCAACGACGAGCTGCGTGGGCGGCCCGGAGCGCAGCGGCTGGCGGTCACCTCCGGGGGCACGATCCCGGACCGCGGGCTCTTCACCGTGATGACCCCCGGCGGTGCCGACGGGGCGGGCTCGCGAGTAGGCGAGCTCGACGAGGAGATGGTGTATGAGTCCCGGGTGGGCGACACGTTCCTGCTCGGCTCGACCTCGTGGAAGATCATGGACATCACCCACGACCGGGTCATCGCGGCACCCGCACCCGGCGAACCGGCCCGGATGCCGTTCTGGAAAGGCGACGCGCCGGGCCGGCCTCTGGAGCTAGGGCGGGCGCTGGGCGCGTTCGTCCGCGAGGTGAGCGGCGCCGCGGTGGACGCGGCGCGGGGTCGCGTCGAGGCGGCCGGGCTCGACAGCTGGGCGGCCGACAATCTGCTGGCTTACCTGCGCGAGCAGCGTGAAACCACCGGGCACGTGCCGTGCGACCGCACCGTCGTGGTGGAGCGTTTCCGCGACGAGCTGGGTGACTGGCGGATGGTGGTGCACTCCCCGTTCGGCGCGCGGGTCAACGGGCCCTGGGCGCTGGCGATCGGCGCCCGGTTGCGCGAACGGCGAGGTGTCGAGGCCCAGGTGGCCAGCGCCGACGACGGCATCGTGCTGCGGCTGCCGGACGCGTTCGACGCTGACGGCGCCGAGGTGGCGCCCACCGCGCAGGACGTGCTGCTCGACCCGGATGAAGTGGAACAGCTCGTGACCACCGAGGTGGGCGCCTCGGCCCTGTTCGCTTCCCGGTTCCGGGAGTGCGCCGCGCGGTCCCTGCTGCTGCCCCGCCGCGACCCGAGGCGCCGCACGCCGCTGTGGCAGCAGCGCCAGCGCTCGGCGCAGCTGCTACGCGTCGCCTCGAAGTACGAGCAGTTCCCGGTGGTGCTGGAGGCGATGCGGGAGTGCCTGCAGGACGTCTACGACCTGCCCGGTCTGCGCGAGCTGATGTCGCAGGTGCGAGCCCGGCGGGTGCGGGTGGTGGAGGTGAGCACCCCCTCGCCGTCACCATTCGCGCGCAGCCTGCTCTTCGGCTACGTGGGGATGTTCCTGTACGAGCTCGACGCCCCACTGGCCGAGCGCAAGGCCGCCGCGCTCGCGCTGGACTCCACGCTGCTGGCGGAGCTGCTGGGCGCAGAGGCGATCCGTGAACTGCTCGACCCCGGAGTGGTCGTGGACGTGGAGACACAGCTGCAGCGCCTCGATCCGAACTGGCATGCCCGGGACGTCGAGAGCACCGCCGACGTGCTGCGCACCCTGGGTGACCTCACCGAGGCTGAGGCCGCGCGGCGCGGGGTCGCCCCGGAATGGCTCGCCGAGCTTGGCGCGGCCCGTCGGGCGATCACGGTGCGGATCGCTGGCGAATGGCGCTGGATCGCCAGCGAGGACGCCGGGCGGGTGCGGGACGCGCTCGGTGTGGCACTGCCGGTCGGGATCCCCGAGGCGTTCACCGAGCCGGTAGCCGACCCACTCGGGGATCTGGTGTTGCGCTACGCGAGAACCCGTGGGCCGTTCACCGCGGCCGCCGCCGCGGCTCGCTTCGGGCTCGGGGTCGCGGTGATGGGCACGGTCCTGGATCGGATGACCAGGTCGGGCACCCTGGTTCGCGGCGAGCTGCGCCCAATTCGATTGGGCCCGATCGAATTGGGCGCAGCCGAATCAGGCGCCATCGAGCCGGTCGCCGCAGGTACCGAGTACTGCCACGCCGAGGTGTTACGGCGGTTGCGGCGGGCGTCGTTGGCCCGGCTGCGGGCCGAGGTCGAACCAGTCGAGCAAGCCGCCCTGGGCCGGTTCCTACCGGCCTGGCACGGCATCAGCCCCTGGGACACCCGCCGTGTGGACTCCGGGTCCGCACGAGCGCGGCGCGGCGCGCCCACGCCAGAGGACGTGCTCGGTGTGGTGGAGCAACTGGCCGGTGCGCCGGTGCCGGCGAGCGCGCTGGAATCGCTGCTGCTCCCAGCCCGGCTTCCCGGCTACCTCCCCGCCCTGCTCGACGAGCTCACCATTTCCGGTGAGGTGAGCTGGATCGGCTGCGGATCGCTGCCAGGTCACGACGGGTGGATCGCGTTGGCTCCCACCGACCTCGCTGAGCTGGTGTTACCCGACCCTGACGAGCAGCTTTCGCTCACCCCTCTCCACCACCGCATCTTGAGCGCACTGGGTCTGAGCGTATTGGGCCGGGAGCCCGCCGCTGGCCCAGTCGTTGCTGGCCCAGCCGTGGCTGGCGCAGCCTCTGGTGGCGCGCTGTTCTTCCGGCAGCTTGCCGACCGGACCAGCGAGTATCTCCGCGAGGACGGCGAGCCGGCACCCTGTGACGGCGACGTGGTCACGGCGGTGTGGGACCTGGTGTGGGCGGGGTTGCTGACCAACGATTCGCTGGCGCCGCTGCGGGCCTTGGTGTCCGGCCGCTCGGCTGCCCACCAACCACGCCGGTCCGCGCCGCGCGGGAGATACGCTCGGATGCGCGCGGGTCAGCCACCGATGCCCTCCCGCACCGGTCCGCCGACGGCCTCGGGGCGCTGGTCCCTGTCCCCAATGCCCGCACTACCGCTGTCGGTGTCGCAGCAGCCAGTGTCACGGCAGCCAGTGTCGGGGCCTGACCAGACCCGTCGCGCCCATGCCCGGGCTGAGACGTTCCTCGAGCGCCACGGGGTCCTGACCAGAGGAGCTCTGGACACCGAGCGAGTCGCCGGCGGCTTCAGCGGCGTCTACAAGGTGCTGCGAATCATGGAGGAGTCTGGCCGGTGCCGACGCGGGTACGTCGTCGAGGGACTCGGGGCCTCGCAGTTCGCTGTCCCCGGCGCCATCGACCGTCTGCGTGCGGTGGCCCAGCTCAGCGACGGCCACCCCGCCACTGCGGTCCTTGCCGCTGTGGTCCTTGCCGCCGCTGACCCCGCCCAGCCCTACGGAGCGGCCCTGCCCTGGCCACCCACGATCGGTGAGCTGAGGCACCGACCTGGACGCAAGGCCGGAGCACTGGCCGTCCTCGTCGACGGTGCCGCAGTCCTCTACATCGAACGCGGCGGTCGATCGGTGCTGTCCTTCACCGAAAACACCACAGTCTTGCGTGCCGCGGTAACGGCCCTCGCCGGCACGGTTCGGCAGGGGTGGTTGGGCTCGCTGTCGTTGGAGCGCGCTGACGGCGAAGCGGCGCTGGGAACCCCGCTGGCCGAACTGCTGCGGGAGGCCGGGTTCCGCGCCACCCCTCGCGGGCTGCGGCTCCGCGCATGACAACTGGTCACCCGGCTCACCGCGTCGCGGGCCGCAGCAGTGTCCAGAGACGACCCACGGCCTCTTGATCACCGGAGATCCGGACCGACTGGTCGGGCAACCGCCCCCACGACCAGAGGTAGATCGCCATGGGATCTCCGCTGACCATCGCGTCCGCCGAGCCCACGTCGGCCCGCCCCACCCGCCGTGCGGTGCATCGGCCCGGTTCGCAGCTGGCCAACCAGCGCCGATCCGCGGCCGCCAGGGCGACCACCGCCCCCTGGGGCGAGAACATCCCCAGCTCACCGAGACGGTGCCCGAACCAGAACAACAGCAGTTCGTCGATGCCATCCAGGGCCACGTCCGGGTCGACCGCGTGCACTGGACCACCAGCCGCAGCCTCTACGTCGACCCGATGCACGGTGGTCTCGTGTGTCATGCGACGCCGCCAGAAGCCGTGCGTGTGATCGTCGGGCCACCAGGTGCCGCAGAACTCAGCGGGGTCATGGCTGCCCAGCTCCACCAGCAAGTCACCAAGACCCGTGCGTACGAAACCAACCAGGTCACCATCCGGCGGTGATCGCTGCCACTGTTGCGGTCGACACCCGTCCCTCACCCACAGGCGGGCCATACGGTGCACGCCACCCACGTGGCGCAGCGTCTCGGCCAGGGTGAAGCCAGGGCAGCCTGGTACTTCCGCCTGCGCTGCGGCCGGCAATGCTGAGGCCGCTGTACTCAGCATCAATTCGCCCTCGATCCCGATCACGTCCAGCATCCGGCCATAGTCAATCAGCGGCCCCGGCGCCGTCATCGGGATGTTTTCGTCGCCGCGTGCGCCGCGAGGGTGAGGAACTGGCCCGCCTGCCGCACCAGGTCGTCCGCATCCCGGTCATTGACCAGGCGGTGCGCTCCGGCCTCGACGGCGGCACGGGTGGCCGACGTGGCCGCGAAGAACGTCGACCATTCCGCGAGTTCCGGCGCGACCCTGGCAAGCAACGCCCACGCGCTAGTCGGCTGGCCGGCCCTGCGTGGGCGAGCCCGCGCCGCCAGCACGGCGGCCGCCGCCCGTAACGCCGCCCGGTGCGCCCACGCATAGCGATCCACCGCGCGGGTGGCGTATTCGGCGTCGAGCAGTCCCTGCCGAGCCTGCTCGAGGAGGTTACGTACGCTAGGCGGACAATGAGACGGCTTGTCGTATTTCGTGCTGTCGTACCGTGGCACGACGGATGGGTTAAGCGCAGCCACAGCGGCCACGTCGGCCTCCTGAGTCGGGAGTGATAATGAGCGACCTGGGTCGACTCCGCCGTGGGGAGGCCGGCAGAGCTTGGCGGCGGCGCGCTTCCCCCGCACCACCGCCAAGTCCGTGTTCGAACATATGTTCGAATCCATTGAAGGATAGCCCCTCAAGGTGCACCCCCGTCAAGCCCCAATCTCCGCCAGCACGAGAGGCTTGCTCGTAGCCGTAATCTCATGAAGCTCATGCACTCCGTCGACGCCGCCCGCAGCACGGCGCCGTCGGCCGATACGGGAGGTCAGCGGTGACCGCAATGCCCACCCGTGAACCAGCGCGGCTCGCCGAGCTGACAACCGCGCAGTTGCGCGTGCGCCTGGATGAGGCGCTGCGGATCTACGTCACGGCGATGCGCTACCCCCCCGGCACGGCGCGGCATCGCAGCCCGATGTGGCTGGAGCACATGCTGCGTGCCGGCTGGCTGTGCGTGGCCGCTTTTGACGCGGACACCCTGGTGGGCATCGGCTACGGCTACCGAGGAGCACCCGGCCAGTGGTGGCACGACGAGGTGCATCGCGGCCTCATGCTGGTCGATCCCGCCGCCGCGCACCGCGAGCTTGCCGATTACTTCGAGCTCACCGAACTGCATGTGCACCCGGACGCGCAGGGCCGGGGCATCGGCAAGGCGCTGCTCACGGAGTTACTGTCCAAAGTCGACGCCCCGCGCGCATTGCTGTCCACCCCCGAAGGCCCCACCAGAGCATGGCGGCTCTACCGGCGGCTCGGCTTCACCGACCTGTTAAGGCACTACCGCTTCACCGGCGACTCCCGGGAGTTCGCCGTGCTGGGCCGCACGCTGCCACTCCAGGGGACAGGCGATGGCGGGACAGGACGGTGTCCCCTCTAGAGGTCCCTACCTAGAGCGGGACGACCACGGCTGGGCGTTGGGGCGCCATGCCCAGTCGAGCCAGCACGTCCCACGTGGAGCCAGAGCGGTTGAGTGTGTAGAAGTGCAGCCCCGGCACGCCCTCAGCCAGCAGCCGCTCACACAACGCGCTCGCGACCTCCACCCCAATCTCCCGCACGGCGGCGGGATCGTCACCCACCGCGACCAGCCGGTCGCGCACCGCCTCCGGGATGGTGCAACCGGAGAGCTCAGCCATTTTCTGCACACCGCGCAGGGTCGTGATGGGCATCACTCCGGGCAGGATCGGCACCGTCGCCAGGTCCGGGCCAGCCGCGCTGACTTGGTCGCGCAGCCGCAGGTAGTCCTCCGGGCGAAAGAACATTTGAGTGATCGCGAACTGGGCACCCGCTCGCAGCTTGGCCACCAGGTGCCGGACGTCGGACTCGGCGTCAGGTGAGCGGGGATGACACTCCGGAAAGGCAGCCACGCCAACGCAGAAGGAGCCGAGCGATCGGACGAGGCGAACCAGCTCCGCCGCGTAGCGCACGCCCTGGGGGTGCGCCACCCACTCCCCGAGCGGCTCCCCCGGCGGATCGCCGCGCAGCGCCAGCACATTGTGAATCCCGGCCTCGGCGTAGCTACCGATGACCTGGCGCAGGTCGGCCACCGAGTGGTTCACCGCGGTGAGGTGCGCCATCGGGACCAGACTGGTCTGCCGTGCGATCCGCCCGGTGATCCGCACCGTCCGGTCCCGGCTGGAACCCCCGGCGCCATAGGTCACCGAGACGAAGGCCGGGTTCAGCGGCTCGAACTCGCGCACCGCTTGCCACAGCTGGAGCTCACCGGCGTCGTCGCGCGGCGGGAAGAACTCCACCGAGAACACCGGGCGGCCACCGCCAAGCCGGTCGATGACAGCCGTCATGCTGACACCTTAGGCCTTACCGAGAACCAGAGTACGACAAGAGTGAACTGAACCGTGACCCCCGCCGCGACCGAACTGAGACAGGTGTCGCCACGTTCATGGGGAGCCCGGACTCGGGCACTGGGGGGGCTAGCGGAAGATCTGCGCGTGCATACGCTTGATGACAACCTCCGCGCCGAGGTGCACCACGAGCTCGCCACCTTCCTGCGAGCCAAGCGTGACGAGGCGGCGCTGATCGACGGGCAGTTCGTCGCCGCGGTGGACTCGCTGAGCGAGGTCGTGCTGGGACCCGGCAAACGACTGCGCCCGACGTTCGCCTGGTGGGGCTGGCGCGGCGCGGGCGGCACTCCGGCTGACCCGGGGGCGCGGGCGGTGTTGCGAGCGGTGAGCGCGCTGGAACTGATCCACGCCTGCGCGCTGGTGCACGACGACTTGATCGACGATTCCACCATCCGGCGGGGCGCACCGACGGTGCACGTCGAGTTCGCGGCCCGACACCGCACGGCCGGGTGGTCGGGCCCGGCGGAACGCTTCGGCGCGGCCACCGCCATCCTGCTCGGTGACCTCGCGCTGGCGTGGGCCGACGACATGTTGCGCGAGTCGGATCTGTGGCCTGATCAGCTGCACCGAGCCCACCCCGTGTGGCAGGCGATGCGCACCGAGGTGCTCGCCGGCCAGTACCTCGATGTGCTCACCCAGGCCAGCGGTGACGAGGCGCCCGAGGCCGCGCTGCGGATCGACCGGTACAAGACTGCGGCGTACACCGTGGAGCGCCCGCTGCACCTGGGTGCCGCCATCGCCGGCGCGAGCCCCGCGCTGGTGAGCGCCTACCGCCGCTTCGGCGCGGACATCGGCATCGCCTTCCAGCTCCGCGATGATCTGCTGGGCATGTTCGGCGACCCGCAGGTGACCGGCAAACCGGCTGGGGACGACCTGCGCGAAGGCAAGCGGACGCTGCTGCTCGCCTACGGGCTGCGGGCCGCTGATGAAAAACGCCAGAGCGGGGCCGCCGATCTGCTGCGCGGCGCCATCGGGAACCCTCTCGTAGACGAGACCACCGTGACAGAGGTCCGCGAGCTGCTGATCGAGCTCGGCGCGGTGGCCGAAGTGGAGCGCCGGATCACCACGCTCACCAACTCCGCGCTGGGCAGTCTGTACACCGCTGAGGTGGCTGAGCCGGCCAGCACCCGGCTCGGCGAGCTGGCCGCGCAGGCCACCTGTAGAGTTCGCTGAGCACACCCGCGTACCGTGCACCCGTGCGCACCGTGCCCGGACCCACCGACCACGTGGTCGTCGTCGGCGCCGGGCTCGCCGGACTGTCCGCCGCGCTGCACCTGCTCGGATCCGGCCGGGCGGTGACCGTGCTCGAAGCCCGACCGCACCCGGGCGGCCGGGCGGGGCGCCAGGATCTCGCCGGGTACCGGCTCGACACGGGCCCCACTGTGCTCACCATGCCAGAGCTGGTCGAGGAAGCGCTGGCCGCGGTGGGTGACTCGCTCGCCGCCCGGCTGGACCTGGTGGCGCTGCACCCGGCCTACCGGGCCCGCTTCGCCGACGGCTCGGTGATCGACGTGCACACCGACGCCGAGGCGATGGAGGCGCAGATCCGGGCGGTGTGCGGCCCAGCCGAAGCGCAGGGCTACCGGCGGCTGCGGCACTGGCTGACCCGGCTCTACCAGGTTGAGATCGGCCGTTTCATCGGCGGCAACTTCGACTCCCCGCTGGATCTGGTGGCCGGCCGGGACGCCGTCCGCGAGCTGGCCACGCTGGCCACGCTGGGGGGCTTCGGCCGGTTGGGCGCTCAGGTCGGCCGGTTCCTGCATGATGAGCGGCTGCAACGGATCTTCTCCTTCCAGGCGCTCTACGCTGGAGTGCCCCCGCAACGCGCCCTCGCCGCGTACGCGGTGATCGCCTACATGGACACGGTGGCCGGGGTCTGGTTCCCTCGCGGGGGGATGCGGGCGCTGCCCCAGGCACTGGCCGACGCGGCCACCGACACTGGCGGCGACATTCGCTACCACACGACGGTGACCGCTCTGGAGCACTCCGGGGACCGCGTCACGGCGGTGCATACCGCTGAGGGGGAACGGGTCGCGGTCGATGCGGTGGTCCTCACCCCCGACCTCCCGGTGGTGCACCGATTGCTCGGCCGGGCACCCCGGCGGCTGGTGCCGCTGCGCTGGTCACCCTCGGCGGTCGTGCTGCACGCCGGGGTCCGCGCCGGCAGCGGGCCGGGCTGGGCCGAGCTGGCACACCACACGATCTCCTTCGGCGAGGCGTGGGAGCGCACCTTCGAAGAGATCATCTACCGCGGGCAGCTCATGACTGACCCGTCCTTGCTCATCACCCGGCCCACCGCGACCGACCCGAGCCTGGCGCCGGCGGGGCGTGAGCTGCTCTACATCCTCGCGCCCTGCCCCAACCTGCGCACCGCGCCACTGGACTGGGCCACTCTCGGGCCCGCTTACCGCGATGAGCTGGTCAGCACGCTGGAACAGCGCGGACTGGGCGACCTGGGCGAGGCAATCGAGGTCGAGCAGCTAGTCACCCCCGCTGACTGGGCCGCCCAGGGGCTGGCGGTCGGCACCCCGTTCTCCGCGTCGCACACCTTCGCTCAGACGGGGCCGTTTCGCCCCTCGAACCTGGTGCGCGGACGGAGTAACGTCGTGCTCGCCGGATGCGGCACGACACCGGGGGTCGGTGTCCCCACCGCGCTCATCTCCGGCAAGCTCGCCGCCGCCCGGATCACAGCGGTCGCGGGCCGCCGACGCGTCACGCTGAGCGGCTGAATCAACGGTGCTGCTGGATCAGGTGCGCCCGCACCGACTGCTCTCGGGCACGGTGCTGCTCGGATTGGCCGGTTCGGTTCTCATGACCGCCGCGGCGGCGGGGGCCGGCGGCATCCTCGTCACCGATCCGCTGATCACCGGGGGGCCGCTGTCCTGGATCCGCTACGGGCACGGGCACGACCTGGCCACCGCGGTGCTCTACCTCGGCGTCGGGACGCTCGTGTGGGCCTGGGTGCGCCTGGGACGCGACGTCCTGAGCGGTGCCGCGACGGTGCGAGGCGTGCGGCTCGCCTGCGCGGTGTGGACAGCACCCGTACTGCTGTCACCGCCGCTGTTCACCCGGGACGTCTACAGCTACCTGGCGCAGGGTGCGCTGGCGTTGCGCGGGCTGGATCCCTACCGGGTCGGGCCCGCGCGGCTGCCGCCGGGCGCGATCGCGGACAACGTGCACCATGTATGGCAAACCACCCCGGCGCCCTACGGTCCGCTGTTCATTCTCATCGCCAAGACGATGAACCGGTTGACCGGCGAGCACCTCATTCTGGGCGTGCTCGGCATACGGTTGGTGCTGCTGAGCGGCTTGACGCTGCTCATCGTCGCGCTCCCGCGGCTGGCTGATCAGCTCGGCGGCGACCGCGCCGTCACGCTCTGGCTGGTGATCGCCAACCCGATGACCGTGGTGCATCTGGTCGGCGGGCCGCACAATGATCTGCTCATGGTCGGCCTGCTCGCGGCGGGCTGTTTGCTAGTGCTGACGCGCCGGCACGTCGCGGGGATCGCGCTGGTCACGGCGGCGATGGCGGTGAAGGCCTCAGCCGGGATCGCGTTGCCGTTCCTGGTGTGGATCTGGGCGGCTCACCTGCCTGGTAGCCGTGGCGCGCGACTGCTGCGGGCCGGTGCCGGCAGCGTGGCGGTCTTCGCGACGGCGTTCACCGCCATCACGTGGGTGTCCGGTGTCGGCCTGGGTTGGATCCCGGCGCTGGACGCGCCGTCGCTGATCGTCAACTGGATGTCGCTGCCCACCGCCGCAGGGCAGCTCGCGCACGCGCTGGCCGCGCCGTTCGGTCACGCGGACGACGACCGCCCGTTCATCCTGGTCGCCCGGTTGCTGGGCGGCGGGGTCTTCCTCGCCATCCTCGCCCGGCAGTGGTGGCTGGCCCGGGACGGCGGTCGCAGGGCCGTTCGGTGTGCGGCGCTGGCGCTGCTGTGGGCGGCGTTGCTGGCGCCGGCCACCCTGCCCTGGTACTTCACCTGGGCTCTGGTGCTCGGCGCGGCGCTGCCCTGGCCGCGGCGCTCGCTGGCCTGGGCTGTGGCCGGGTCCGCCTGGCTGGTGCTGTGCAACTATCCCACCGGGGAGGACGCGCTGAAGTCGTGGCCCTACCAGCTCGGGATAGCGGCGGTGTCGCTCCTCGCGGCAACCGCCCTGCTGCACCGCGACCCGCTTGGCCTGGGCGAACGCTCACAGCTCGTCAATCCGGCGCCGACAGGAGCGAGATGAGTCGCGAACTCGATGCGGCGGGCATCACGGAACCCGCGCTGCGCGCCTCGTACACCCGATGCCGGGAGCTCAACGCCGCGCACGGCCGCACCTATTTTTTGGCGACCCGGCTGCTGGCACCCGCGAAACGGCCGGCGATCCACGCGCTGTACGGGCTGGCCCGCTACGCCGACGAGATCGTCGACGACCTCGCGGACACCCGGCCGTGGCCGCGGCGCCTCGCGGAACTGGACACCCTGACGCACCAGCTGCGCGAAGGACTGGCGCTCGGGCACTCGGAGCACCCGGTGCTGGCGGCGCCGGTGCACACCGCGGTTCACTACCAGATCGACCCGCTGCACTTCACGGACTTCATGGCTTCGATGCGGATGGACCGCCCGGTGGAGCAAGGCGGCGTGGCCGGGTACCGGACCTTTGACGAGCTGGCTCGCTACGTGCACGGCTCGGCGGCGGTGATTGGGCTGCAGGTGCTGCCGGTGCTGGGCACCGTGGTCCCCAGGGAGCTGGCTGAGCCGCCCGCTGCCGCGCTGGGCGTCGCCTTCCAGATCACCAACTTCCTGCGCGACATCGGCGAGGATCTCGACCGCGGACGGGTTTACTTGCCCGCCGACGAGCTTTCGTCGTTCGGGGTGGACCGCGAGCTGCTGGGGTGGTGCCGGCGCACCGGAGCGCCCGACCCCCGGGTGCGCCGCGCGCTGGTCTACCTGGTGGCGCGCACCCGAGCGATCTACCGCCGGGCGGCGCCGGGGATCCCGATGCTCGCCCCGGGGTCTCGGGACTGCGTGGCCACCGCGTTCCGCTTGTACGGCGGCATCCTGGACGAGATCGAGAGGGCCGGCTACCACATCCTGGCCCGTCGAGTGGCGGTGCCACCGCACCGTCGGCTCGCCGTCGCGCTGCCAGGCCTGAGCCGAGCGCTACTGGCGCGGGCGCTGGGATAGGGCGGTTCAACCCGTGGTGGACCAGCCTCCGTCGGAGGCGATGACTTGGCCGGTGATCCAGTCGGCTTCGTCGCTGATCAGCCACGCCACGAGCCGGGCGGTGTCGGCGGGGGTGCTCCAGCGGCCGCCGGGGTTGCGCGCGGCGACGGCGGTCCTCGTGCCGGCGTCAGCGTAGCCGGTGTCATTGGGGCCGGGGTCGATGCAGTTGACCGTGATGCCGCGGGGCATGAGGTGGGCGGCGAGACTGGGCGTGAGCTG
The DNA here is from genome assembly GCA_039924425.1 of Pseudonocardiaceae bacterium. Classification (GTDB taxonomy): domain Bacteria; phylum Actinomycetota; class Actinomycetes; order Mycobacteriales; family Pseudonocardiaceae. The sequence continues at coordinate 7,035 of JBDTAX010000126.1, read as the reverse complement.
GTGCAGCGCCCCCTTCGAGGCGATGTAGGGCAGCTCGGCGGGCATGGCCGAGTGGTACTGCCCGGAGGTGAAGAGCACGACGCGCCCACCCGGGCGGCCGTCGTGCTGCGCGGCGAAGGCCTGCACCAGCAGCAGTGTCGCCCGGGTGTTGACCGCATAGCTGAGGTCGATCTCCCGCGCGGTGAGATCCTCCAACGTCTGGGCGCTGCTGCGGGCGTGGTTGGCGACCACGACGTCCAGGTGCCCGAAGGCGCGGCGCGCGGCATCCACGAGCCGGGCGGGGGCATCGGGGTCGGCGAGGTCGGCACTGACGTGCTCGACCCGGCCACCCTGGTCGCTCAACTCCTCGACCAGAGCCTCCGCGCCACCGGGGTCGGCGCCCCACGACTACTCCGCGTCGTGCGGGGACCACGAGTGCAGCAGCACCGCGGCGCCGTCAGCGACAAGTCGCCGGGCCGCACCAGCACCGATGGCGATCCGCCGGCTGACACCCGTCAGCAGGACAACGCGTCCACGCAAGAGCATGGCCGACATCATGCTGTCGGTGCGACCCGCATGCCAGGCAGACCGTTTCGATACCGTTGGCGGTGTTCCGCCAGCCGCAGTCCCGGAAGGGTGGGCGTGTGCCCAGCATAAAGTCGGAACGACCGCGTCTCCCCGAACAAGAGCCTCATCAACGCCGGCAGATGGCGGAGTCGTTCGGCACGGACCCCGAACGCTACGATCGAGCCCGGCCCCGCTATCCCGACGCGTTGGTGCAAGCAGTCCTCGCCGCCAGCCCGGGATTCAATGTCCTCGACGTCGGCATCGGTACCGGAATCGCCGCCCGGCAATTCCACGCAGCCGGCTGCCGGGTACTCGGGGTCGACATCGACGCGCGAATGGCCGAGTTCGCGCGCTGCGGCGGGCTCGAGGTCGAGGTGGCGACCTTCGAAGCCTGGGACCCCGCCGGCCGGTCGTTCGACGCGCTCATCGCCGGCCAGAGCTGGCACTGGGTCGACCCCGTCGCAGGAGCGGCGAAGGCGGCGCGGGCGCTACGGCCCGGGGGCCGGTTGGCGGTGTTCTGGAACGTGGTCCAGCCCTCGCCCGAAGTGGCGGAAGCCTTCTCCATGGTCTACCGCCGGGTCTTGCCCGACTCGCCACGAAATTTCTGGGTGAGGCCCGCCCTCGACGCATACTCGGTGGGCTTCACCAAGGCGGCCGACGGGATACGCGGAGTGGGCGCGTTCAGCGACCCGGAGCAGTGGCGCTTCGACTGGGCACGGTCCTACAACCGTGACGAATGGCTGGAGCAGTTGCGTACGGGTGGCGATGCCAGCCAGATCCCGCCGCCCCAGCGCGAGGAGCTGATGGCGGGCACTGGCGCCGCAATCGACCAGATGGGGGGCAGTTTCACGATGCGCTACACCGCCGTCGTCATCACCGCCGCTGTCCTGGCTGATCGAACCTGACGCGGCTCGTCGGGCTGACAATGCCGGCGGATCGCGGATGCGAGAGGCTGAGCCCATGGTGATCCACCGGATCGTGCCGAACCTCAACGTGACCAACGCTCAGACCGGGCATGCGTTCTACGAAACCTTCCTCGGCCTGGAGAAGGCGTTTGAACTGGGCTGGATCGTCAGCTACCGAGCACCGGACAACCCGGCCGCCCAAATCAGCCTGGTCAGCGGCGACGCGACGGCAGCTGAAGACTCGGTACTCTCGGTCGGTGTCGACGACGTCGACGCCGCCTACGCCCAGGCCCGACACCTGGGTTACGAGATCGTGCACCCGCTGACCACCGAGACATGGGGGGTGCGACGGTTCTTCGTCCGCGACCCCCACGGCAACGTCGTCAACATCGTCGGCCACCCCAATTGACTGGAGCCACCCGTGTACGATCCGGCACGCGGCTACCCGATGGTGGTGCCCTACGTGCTCTACAGCGACCCCGCCGCGGCAGCACAATGGATCATCGACGTCCTCGGGTTCCGCGAGGCGATCCGGTTCACGGTGCCCGAGGGCGGACCAGCCGGGCATGTCGAGCTCGAACGCAACGGGGCGGTGCTCATGCTGGGGCTGGCCGTAGCCGCTTCGGTGAAACATCCGGAATCACGCTGGTGTTCGTCGAGGACGTCATCGCAGCATGTCAGCGTGCCCGCGACCACGGCGGCAGGGTCGTCAATGAGCCCACCGATCAGCCCTGGGGGCTGCGCCAAGCCCTCGTCGCCGACCCAGAGGGCCAGCGCTGGGAACTCACCCAGCACCTGCACGATGTCGACCCGGCCGACTGGGGCGCGCTCCAGCATGGGCCGTTACCCGGCTGAGGGGCAGGACCATCCTGCGGGAAGAACCCGCCACGGGAGCACCCAGGTCAGGGTGGGCGCTGTGAGCGCATAGGCCACCAGCACGGCGCGGCGGGATGTCAGGCGGACCGTTTCGGTACCGTTGGTGGTGTTCCGCCAGCCGCCAACCGGGAGCTTGCCAGTTGCCAAAACCGATCATCGGCCAGCGCATCCGTGAGCTGCGCAAACCCCGCTTCACGCAGCACGATCTCGCGGCGGCGGCCGACGTCAGCGTGGACGTCATCCGCAAGCTGGAGCAAGGCCGCCGGCACACCGCCTCGATCGGCACCCTGCAGCGCATCGCCCGCGCCCTGGACGTCGATGTCGCCGAGCTGTTCGGCCGCTCCCAGACCACCCAGGAAACCGATGATGACCAGTCGCCAGTGGGTGCCATCAGGGATGCTTTGACCAGCGTTGATGAGCTGCTGGGTGAGCTGGACGACGCCGACGCCCCCGACTTGGCTGACCTGGACCGTGCAGTCAGCTACGCGTGGGGCACCTTTTTCGCCGGAAGGTACGGACCGCTGGCGGCACTGCTGCCCCGCCTGCTGGCCGACGCCCAGGCCATCGTCCATGCGGCCACAGCAGTCGAAGCAGGACGCGCGGCCGACCTTGCGGCGCAGGTTCACCAGATCGCGGCGGGCACCCTGGTTCGGCTCGACGCGGCCGATCTCGGTCACGTCGCGGCCCGTGAGGCGCTGCGTCTGGCCGCTTCCACACCGGACCCGCTACGGGCCGCTTCCGTGTATTACATCTTCGGGCACGTGCTCATGCGGCAGGGCCGTTTCATCGATGCCGAGAGGGTTTGTGTAGCCGCCGCGGAGGCGGTGCAGCCCATAGGGCGGGCCAGTACGGCACAACTGGGGGTTTACGGTGGGCTGTTGTTACGGGGCGCCACCGCTGCCGCTCGACAGCGTCGAACTGGCGCGGCTGCTGATTTGCTGGCCGACGCTACGGCGGTGGCTCAGCGCACCGGTGTGGACCGAACCGACTTCGGAGTGATCTTCGGACCGAGCAATCTGATCGTGCAGACCGCTGACTGCCGCGTGGTTTCCGAGAATTATGTGGAGGCGGCCGAGGTGGCTCGACGGATGCCGCGCGACTCGGTGCTGCCGTTGATCTCTCGGGGCCGGCACCTGGCCGACGTCGCGCACGCTGAGCTGCGCTTGGGCCACACTCGGGCCGCCGAGTCCGCGCTGCTGACGATGGAGCGGACGGCCCCGGAGTGGACCTTCCACCACCAGTTGCCCCGGGTGCTCGTCGGTGAGCTGATGACCCGAGGGCGCCCATCAACCCGCCTGCGCGAGTTGGCGCACCGGCTGAACACGACGTGTTAGCGTCGAAGGAGCGGCTGCTGGTGGGGCAGCGTGCCCCACCCTGAAGAGGCCGTTGTGGCCGATGGTGATCGAATGATCGATTACAATCGAGGCGGCGAGGTCGTGCGCAGGCGGTGCGTCATCTCCGCGAGCTGCACCGTTCATGGCGGCGTCCACGGTTTCACCAATGTGGCGGTGAGCAAGCATAACGACGGGATCATGGTTGACCCGCACGTCACTGGTGATTGCGTACTCACCTTCGACGAGGACGCGGCCACCGCGCTGCGGGACATGTTGATTGCGTGGCTGCGGTGACCTGGTATCTGCGCTCACTCGGTGACCGGGACACCCACCGCGGTGAGTTGCGCCCCACCAGCGGCAAGGTGCACGCGGAGTGCGGCGCGGTGTTCACGCCCCCTCAGTACCTGCGCGGCGGCCTACCTGGCGCGCCACCCGACCCGCAGCAGGTGTGTACTGCTTGTCGCAGGGTCGAACAGTAGTAAGCAATGTGGATATGAACAGCGAACGAGGCATGGTTCATCGGCCTTTTTGGCGCCCGGCGCATTGCCACTCGATCAGTATCCTGTTGAGGTGAGTGGGTCGTTGCCGATTACCCGTGTCGGGGTCACTGTGCCCGGTGACGAGAACGCGACCATCGACGACAGCGACAAAGTGGAGAAGGTGCCGCTGAACTCGGAGTCATGGTCCGTCGACGCCGATGATCGTGCCGAACGGGTCGGTGAGCTGGGAGATCTGCCTTTGCTCGTCGACCTGTAGCGGGCCGCGGTGGCGGGTGCGGCCTGCAATGCCAGCCCAGCGAAGCCAGCACGGCGCGCCTCGGGGAGACTCAGCGCCAGCCTGATCGCCTTGCTCAACGCACCCGGCGTGGCGGGGCCATACAGCACGCCGGTCATCCCGTCGTCGACCTGCTCCACAAACCCATCCCGGCGTGGCGCCACCACCACCGGCCCAGCGTGCTTGGCCCACAACGCGACCTCGAACGGCACATTCGCTAGCGTCTCCCCCCCGCGCCGGGCAGACCACCGCGCCGGTCTCCGGCAACCCACACACTGCGCGCGGCAGCTCGCGGGTGTACTCGGTGATCAAGGTCGCCCGCACACCCTCCTCCGCGATACGACGCGCGTAATCCGCGAGCAATGGATCACCCGCACCGAAAGGAACGGCGATAATCACCAGGTGGACCGCGTCACGCAGCGGACCCACCGCGTGGATCAGTAGATCAATGCCCTTCGTGGGATCGGTCCGGCCGATGGTCACCACGAGCGGGCGATCCAGCGGAACCTTCCAACGCGCCACCACCTCCCGCGCCGTGGCCACCGGCATGGGCTGGAGATCCGGGCTGGCCAGATCGAGGCTGGACGTAAACGGTGCAAGCCGCCCGGGCCTCAGCCCGAACTCAGATCGCAGGTGACAGCTCAGGAAACGACCAACATCGCCCACCCACACGCCAGCTTCCTCGTTCGCGCTGTCGATCCCGCGTTGTTCCCAGGCGACGCGCGCGGGACTGGGGCGCGGGCGTTCCACAATCAAAGCCGTGCCATAGAAGGCGAGCAGGACATTGACACCGCATCGCGTCTCCGGCGGCCTCCGGCGTGTCAAGACCTCACCGACCCCAGCGAAGGGGGTGTCGACAGCGATCACGAGTAGCTCATCGTATTGTCGCGCCAACTCCACAGCGTGGTCTGCGGCCGCTTCTGACAGTGCTTGCCAGGTAGGAACCGACCAGAACTCCGCCCGGGTGTCGTACGGCAATGCGTGCACCAAGCCCGCCCCACGACGCGACGACCCGTTCACTGAAGGTCGAGACCAGCGGGGTCGAAGGCCCACGTGGCCGGCCCTGGCTGCGGGCATGCCACATGCGCGTCGAATGGTCCTACGCGGCGAAGCAGCTCCTCACGATGACACCACAAGGCGGACAGCAACGTCTTTGCCTGCCGACCAAGGCCATTGGTGTTATTGCACACTCCATTGACCGTGCAGTACAAGATGGCGCGGCTCGCAGTCATGCTCCTCTCTCCCGCACCCCGTGATCGGCTAGTCTGCCGCCGTCCACCTCGTGGACACCCGGCAGCTGCTGTCACGGGCAGCAGGACGCTAGAAGGGAGGCCCCGTGAGCGCCACCGAACCGCCGCCACGGCTCTACGTCGATGGTCACAACCTGCTACACCGGGCAGCGTTCGGGTTCCCCGCCCGCATCACCTCCCGCAGCGGACGCGACATCACGCTGGTATTCGGGTTCTTCGCGCTGATCAGAGCCGCCGCTCGCAACCTCGACACCCCACCACCCGAGGTCATCGTGGTCTTCGACGGCCAAGACGGCGCCGCCGAGAGACGAGCCCTGTTGCCCCAGTACAAGCCCCCCGTAACCGGCGATGAGGAGGCCTTCGCCGACCTACCGCGCATCCACGAAGGGCTCAACCTGCTGGGCATCCACTGGATTGAGGACAACAAGTGGGAAGCCGACGATGTGATCGCCTCCCTCATCACCGCACAACCAGCACGCGAACACTTAATCATGTCCACAGACAAGGACTTCTACCAGCTTCTGTCACCCCGCGTCTCGGTCCTCAACACCCAACGACGCGCCGACCGCCGCCGCATCCACCCCGTCGACGTCCACGACAAACACGGCGTGCTGCCCCACCAATGGTGCGACTACCGCGCGCTGACCGGAGACAAATCCGACAACATCCCCGGAATCCGCAGCATCGGAGACAAGACCGCCACCAGACTCCTCACCGGTGAAGCACACCTGGAAGACCTGGACAAACTCGACCGGCTCACCGGACGCACCGGTCACCTCATCCGCCAGCAGTGGGACCACCTCATACTGTGGCGCACCCTCAATCCAACTTCGCACCGACATCCCTGCCCCTGCGGCCAGAGCACACCAGCCCAGCGATCTACCACCGGCCCCAGACATCATCGGCGCACTCGACCTATGGAAATAAGAGATCACCAGTTCAGCGCGGCGCCGCGCCGAGAGCGGAACAAAGTGGTCTGCGACGGGTTGCCGGCGGACGCGCGAGCAACCAAACCCAGCGCCGGGACGACGATCTCCCAGACGCCGACCTGACGGCGACCGGCGGGCATGCCAGGCAGACTGTTTCGGTACCGTTGACGGTGTTCCGCCAGCCGCGTACCAGGAGCCTGCCAGTTGCCAAAACCGATCATCGGCCAGCGCATCCGTGAGCTGCGCAAACCCCGCTTCACGCAGCATGATCTCGCGGCGGCGGCCGACGTCAGCGTGGACGTCATTAGCAAGCTGGAGCAGGGCCGCCGGCACACCGCCTCGATCGGCACGCTGCAGCGCATCGCCCGCGCGCTGGATGTGGACGTGGCTGAGCTGTTCGGCCGCGCCGAGACCACTCAGG
>JBDTAX010000125.1:0-9522 GCA_039924425.1 Pseudonocardiaceae bacterium | reverse complement strand
CTGCTGCTGACCGCGCTGGCCGGCACCGGCGGCACCATCCGGGGGGCGCTGCGCAGCCGGGACACCGAGCTCATGGTCGGTGCGCTGCGCGCCCTGGGAGTGCCGGTGGCCGGGCATGGCAACGATCTGACGGTGGCCGCGCACGGCGGGCTGCGCGCGGGGGCCAGCGCGGTCAACAGCACAGTGGACTGCGGGCTGGCCGGCACTGTGATGCGCTTCGTGCCGCCGCTGGCCGCGCTGGCGCACGGCCCGGTTCGCTTCGACGGTGATGAGCGGGCCCGGCAACGACCGATGAGCGCGGTGCTCGGCGCGCTGCGCGCGCTGGGGTGCCGGGTCGAGGGGGACGCGCTGCCGTTCGTGCTGCACGGCGTGCCCGGCCGGCCCGGCGGCGAGGTGCGGCTCGACGCGTCGGGTTCCTCACAGTTCGTCTCGGGCCTGCTGCTCTCCGCCGCCGGGTATGCCGGGGGCATCACGGTGCACCACGACGGCCCGCCGATCCCCTCCCGGCCGCACATCGAGATGACGGTGCGGATGCTGACCGACCGGGGCGTCAAGGTGGACACCGACGGCGCGACGTGGTGGACGGTCGCACCCGGCCCGGTCGCGGGCGGTGACTATGACGTCGAGCCGGACCTGTCCAACGCGACGGTGTTCCTGGCGGCGGCGGCGGTCACCGGTGGTCGGGTCACCGTGCCGGGCTGGCCGCGGCGCACCACCCAAGCCGGCGACGCGATCCGCCCGCTGCTGGCGCGGATGGGCTGCGCGGTGGAGCGGCACGAGGGCGGGCTGACCGTCTCGGGCCCCGACCGGCTCGAGGGAGTGGACGCCGACCTGCACGACATCGGAGAGCTCACCCCGACGGTGGCGGCGCTGACGGCGCTGGCCGAAGGGCCGTCACGGCTGCGCGGAATCGCCCACCTGCGCGGGCACGAGACCGACCGGCTGGCCGCGCTGGCCACCGAGATCGGGGCACTGGGCGGCGACGTGCGGGAAACCCCCGACGGCCTGGAGATCCACCCCCGGCCGTTGCGCGGGGATCCCGACCGTCCCTGGCGCGCTTACGCTGATCACCGGATGGCCACCGCGGGCGCGATCCTGGGCTTGGTGGTGCCGGGCGTCGCGGTCGACGACATCGCCGCGACGAGCAAGACGATGCCGCGGTTCGCGGCGAGCTGGTCGGCGATGCTGGCGGGTGGTGCCGGCTGAGCAGACCCGGTGGTGGCGCGAAACGGAACCAGAATCTCGACGAATCGGACATCCGGATCCGTCCCGGGCGCCACGGTTCCCGCCCCCGCACCAAGCGCCGCCCCGAGCACGCCGACGCGACCGGCGCGATGGTGGTGGCGGTGGACCGCGGCCGGTGGACCTGCGCGCCCGACAGCGACCCGACGCTGCGGGTGACCGCGATGCGGGCCCGGGAGCTCGGTCGCACCCCGGTGGTGGTGGGCGACCGCGTCGGGCTGGTCGGTGACGTGAGCGGCGCGCCGGATGGGCTGGCCCGGATCGTCCGGGTCGAGGAGCGCTCCAGCGTGCTGCGCCGCACCGCCGACGACAGTGACCCCTACGAGCGGATCGTGGTGGCCAACGCCGAGCAGCTGCTCATCGTGGCCTCGCTGGCCGACCCGCCACCGCGCACCGGGTTGATCGACCGGTGCCTGGTGGCCGGCTACACCGGGGGCCTGCAACCGGCGCTCTGCCTGACCAAGCGGGATCTCGCCACCCCGGAGGCCGTGCTGGAGCGCTACGCCGCCCTCGACCTCCCGGTGCTGCTCACCGCCCCGGAGCTCGGGCTGGACACGGTGGTGGCGCGGCTAGCTGGCCGGGTCTCGGTGCTGGTCGGGCATTCCGGAGTAGGCAAGTCGACCCTGGTGAACCGGCTGGTGCCAGACGCCTTCCGCGCGACCGGGGTGGTCAGCGCGGTGGGCAAGGGCCGGCACACCTCCAGCTCCGCGGTGGCGCTGCCGCTGCCGGGCGGCGGGTGGGTGGTGGACACCCCGGGGATCCGCTCCTTCGGGCTGGCGCACGTGCGGCCCGACGATGTGGTCCGCGCCTTCGGTGACCTCGCCGACGCGATCGAGAACTGCCCGCGGGGCTGCACCCACCTCGGCCCGCCCGCCGACCCGGAATGCGCCCTGGACGACCTCGCCGGCGCCCCCCACCGCCGAGCGATGTCCGTCCGGGTCCTGCTCGCCGCCCTCACCGAATCCAGCTGACCCGCCTGCCCCGCTCTGCTGCTCCCGAAGTCAACAACAGCGATGTTGCTGGGGCTGGGAACAGCTCTGCTGTTGAGTTCGGGAGGTTGAGCGCTCAGGGGGGTGGGGTGAGGTTTTCTTTGATGGTGCGGGGGCTGGTCCAGCGGAGCAGGTTGAGCGGTGAGCCGGCCTTGTCGTTGGTACCTGAGGCGCGGGAGCCGCCGAAGGGCTGGCGGCCCACGACCGCTCCGGTCGGCTTGTCGTTGACGTAGAAGTTGCCCGCCGCGAAGCGCAGCGCCGCCTGCGCCCGCACCACTGCGGCGCGGTCGGTGGCGAACACCGCGCCGGTCAGGGCGTACGGGCTGGTGGCGTCGACCACGTCGAGGATGGCCGGGTACTCGGAGTCAGGGTAGACGTGCACCGCGAGGATCGGCCCGAAGTACTCCGTCGCGAACACCTCGTGCCGGGGGTCAGCGCCGAGCAGCACCGTGGGCTGTACGAACCAGCCGACCGAGTCGTCGCAGCCGCCGCCGGCCAGGATCTCGATCGCCGGGTCAGCAACCAGGCGCGCCAGCAGGTCGCGGTGCTTGGCGAAGGCCCGCGCGTCGATCACCGCGCCGCCGGAGACCGCGCCGCCGGAGACGGACAGGTCGGCGACGTCGCCGTAGCGCAGTGCCCGGGTGGTGTCGACGAGCCGCTCGCGCAGGCCGCCCTCCCACAGCGACCGGGCGAGGTAGGCCCGGGAGACCGCGGAGCACTTCTGGCCCTGGTATTCGAACGCCCCCAACACCAGCGCGGTGCACACCGCCGCCGGGTCCGCCGAGGAGTGCGCCACCAGGAAGTCCTTGCCACCGGTCTCCCCCACGATGCGCGGGTAGCCGCGGTAGCGGTCCAGGTTCGCGGCGATGGTGCGCCAGAGCTTCGTGAAGGTCGTGGTGGACCCGGTGAAGTGCAGCCCGGCGAAGTCCGGGTCGGCCAGGGCCACTTCGCTGACCGCCGCTCCGTCACCGGTCACCAGGTTGATCACCCCGGGCGGCAGCCCGGCGGCTTCCAGCAAGCGCATGGTGTGGTGCGCGGCGAGCTGCTGGGTGGGCGTCGGCTTCCACACCACCGTGTTGCCCATCAACGCCGGCGCGGTGGGCAGGTTGGCGGCGATCGCGGTGAAGTTGAACGGGGTGATCGCGGTGACGAATCCCTCCAGCGGGCGGTAGTCCATCCGATTCCACTCACCAGGTGCCGAGTTCGGTTGCCACGCCAGGATCTCGCGGGCGTAGTGCACGGTGAAGCGCCAGAAGTCGATCAGCTCGCAGGCCGCGTCGATCTCGGCCTGCCGCACCGATTTGGACTGGCCGAGCATGGTGGCGGCGTTGAGGGTGTCCCGCCACGGGCCGGCCGCGAGCTCGGCGGCCCGCAGCAGGATCGCGGCACGCTCGTCGAAGGGCAGCTCGCGCCAGGCCGGGGCGGCCCGCATCGCGGCGCGCACGGCATCGGCGACGTCGACGGCGCTGGCCTGCGCGCTGGTGCCCAACACGTGGGCGTGCCGGTGCGGGGCCACCACGTCGAACGGCTCCCCCCCGCCCATCCGCGCCACGCCGCCGATGGTCATGGTCAGCTCAGCCCGCTGAGCGCCCATCGCGGCGAGCGCGCGAGCCAGCGAAGCGCGTTCCGGACTCCCCGGCGGGTAGCCGCGCACCGGTTCGTTGCGCGGGACCGGCGGGGTAGTGATCGCGTCCATGGGGTCCTCCGGACCCGTGAGTGGCAATGCGCGTCCCAGGTCGCATTGCCACTCACGGGTCTTACATCAATTCGAGCAGGAAGGGGAGCTCCGGGGGGGAGTACCAGGCCAGGTCGTGGTCCTCCGCGTCGCCGAGCGCGAACTCGGCGTCAGGTTCGCCGAGGTCGGCGGCGTCCACCAGGGCCACTGCGGTGCGCACCGCGTCGTGAGCCTCGGCCGTGTCGACGTGCACGGCGGCGACCGCGGACTCGGGTACCGCACCGGTGACCGTGACGGCGCCGTCGTCGAGATCGGGGCGCAGTCGCACGTGCTCGACGTCGGCGGACACCACGACCCGGCGGGGAATCGCCGCCGGGTCGTGGTCCAGCTCGGCGGCCAGCAACCGCAGCGAGGCTCGGGCCGCCTGGTTCAGCGCCGCGTACTCCAACTCCTCAGTGTCCCCGGCGGCGTAGGACTCACGAAACATCGGGGTGAGCGCGAAGGCGGTGCCGCAGACGGGGAGCAGCTCTCCGGACTCGACGAGCACCCGCACCATGGCGAGCGTGGCAGGGATGTAGACCCTCATCGGCACAGGCTAGGTCACGCCGCTGCCATCGGCCCGAACGCGCTACCGCTGGAGAACGCTCAAGCGCCGCCAAATACCCAAGTAAGCCGATTGTGCACAATCCGGCAAAATCGGTGCCAATACCCCCACGCATCCCCCATACTGCCCACTACGGATCGTGACCCCTCCTCCGATCCGGTGTCCCCACGGCGTCTTCGGCCCCGCCGTTGATTGGTCGCGCGCGCCGGCGCGTGGCCCTGAGACGAGGAGGGCTCGTGACCGCGAGCATCGCCGAACCATGCCCCGAGCAGCCGCCGTCCCAGGCGGCGACCCAAACAATGACCCCGATGGCAAGCCAGGCAGCTCGCCGGCCGGTGCTACGCCGGCTGGTGGACATCCTGCCGGCCACACCCGAGCCATCACCCGAACCGTCACTCACAGTGCCAGTGACACCCGACCCCGCGGCCGCCGTGCTCGCCGAGCGGGTGCTGCGAGCCGCGGTGGAGATCCTCAACGGCCGGCGACCGGCCCGGCAACTGGCTGCGGTGCTGCGCCCTGAGCTGCTGTCCTACCTGGTGTTGCTGAAGGCGGCGGCGGGACACCTGGAGCCGCGAGTGCACAAAGTGCTCGCCCAGCAGCACGTGGGTGACGCGCTGGAGGCGGTCGCGCTGGTGACGCTGAACACCGGGGTCCGAGCGCTGGCCGCCCGCTTCGACAAGCACGACGGCCAGTGGCGGTGCACCGCGCTGCAACTGCGCCTCACCACCGGGGACATCCGAGCAGGTCGATGATGACTGTGCCGCTAAGATCGCATCGGCACGACCGGCACTGAGCTAAGGAGACTCCCACGTCCACCTCTCGTCCCGCCGCTGTGGCGCAGCGCGTCGTCGTAGTCCCAGCCGGGACGGCGTGCGCCGAGGCTATGGCCGCGGCGAAGCTGCCCATGGCCGGCCCGAACGCGATCGTCGTCGTCCGGGGCCCGGACGGCGCGCTGCGAGACCTCGACTGGGTACCCGAGGTCGACGTCGAGGTCCAGCCGGTCGCAATGTCCAGCCCGGATGGCCTCACCGTGCTGCGCCACTCCACCGCCCACGTGCTCGCCCAGGCCGTGCAAGAGCTGTATCCGGAGGCCAAGCTCGGCATCGGGCCGCCGATCGAGAACGGTTTCTACTACGACTTCGACGTCGCGCACCCTTTTCAGCCCGAGGATCTCGAACGCATCGAGGCCCGGATGCGGGAGATCGTCTCGGCGGGGCAGCGGTTCCACCGCCGGGTGTTCCCGACCCTGGACGCCGCCAAAGCCGAGCTGGCCGCGGAGCCGTACAAGCTGGAGCTCATCGACATCAAGGGCGAGGTGGACACCACCGACGTCATGGAGCTCGGCGGCGTGGAGTTGACGATCTACGACAACGTCGATCCCAAGACCGGCCAGCGGTGCTGGTCGGACCTGTGCCGGGGCCCGCACCTGCCCTCGACCCGGCTGATCCCCGCCTTCACGCTCACCCGCAGCGCCGCCGCGTACTGGCGGGGCAGCGAAAAGAACCAACAGCTACAGCGGATCTACGGCACCGCCTGGCCGACCCGCGACGCGCTCAAGGAGCACCTGCGGCTGCTGGCCGAGGCCGCCAAGCGCGACCACCGCCGCATCGGCGAAGACCTGGACCTGTTCACCTTCAGCAAGGAGGTCGGCCGGGGCCTGCCGCTGTGGCTGCCCAACGGCACGATCATCCGCGACGAGCTGGAAGGCTGGGCCCGGCGCACCGAGCGCGCGCTCGGCTACCAGCGAGTGGTGACCCCGCACATCGCCCAGGAGGCGCTGTTCTATTTGTCGGGGCACCTGCCCTATTACGACGAGGACATGTACTCCCCCATCGACATCGAGGGCGAGAAGTACTACCTGCGGCCGATGAACTGCCCGCATCACCACATGGTCTACAAGTCACGGCCGCACAGTTATCGCGAGTTGCCCTACAAAATCGCCGAATACGGGACCGTCTACCGATTCGAGCGCAGCGGGCAGCTGCACGGGATGATGCGAGTCCGCGGGTTCACCCAGAACGACGCGCACATCTACTGCACCTATGACCAGGCCAAGGACCAGTTCCTGGAAGTCATGCGGATGCACGACGACTACTACCGCGCGCTGGGCATCACCGATTTCTTCATGGTGCTGGCCCTGCGGGACCCGGCCAACAAGGACAAGTACCACGACGACGACCAGATGTGGACCACCGCCGAGCGAATCACCCGCGAGGCCATGGACGAGTCCCAGATCCCTTACGTCGAGGACATCGGCGGCGCCGCGCACTACGGGCCCAAAGTCGACTTCGTGATCCGGGCGGTGACCGGTAAAGAATTCACCGCCTCCACCAACCAGGTCGACCTCTACACCCCGGACCGGTTCGGGCTGACTTACCACGACTCGGATGGCACCGAGAAACCCGTCGTCGTGATCCACCGCGCGCCACTGGGCTCGCACGAGCGGTTCGTCGCCTACCTCACCGAGCACTTCGCCGGCGCGTTCCCGATCTGGCTCGCCCCGGAGCAGGTGCGGATCATCCCGATCGTCGACGACCTGCTGGATTACGCGACCGAGGTCCGCGACACGCTCCGGGACGCCGACCTGCGCGCCGACGTCGACACCAGCGACGGGCGGCTGCCGGCGAAGGTGCGCGCGGCCATCACCCGGAAGATCCCGCTGATCGTCGTGCTCGGCCGGCGCGAGGCCGAGCAGCGCGCCGTCACGGTCCGCTACCGCTCCGGCCAGGAAACCCCCATGCCGCTGGCGGAGTTCGTAGAGCACGCCAAGGAACTCGTGCGCAGCAAGACCCTGGAAGGCGCCGGACACCTCAGCGCGACCCCAGAAGGGGCTAAGGGTTGCTGAAGTCGGGGATGGTGATCGAGCCATCCTCCGCGAATAGGAAGCCCGGGTTGTGGGCGATCTCCCAGGCGTGGCCGTCGAGGTCACTGAAGACCCCCGCGTAACCGCCATAGAACGTCGTGGCCGCAGGCCGGGTGACGGTGGCCCCCGCGCGCTCCGCCACCGCGATAACCTCGTTGACCTCCGCCTCGGACCGAACGTTGTGAGCGAGGCAGACGCCACTGAAGCCAGCCGTCTGCTGGTCGGCGATGCCGCAGTCGAGCGCGAGCTTGTCGCGACCCCACAGAACCAGCACGATGCCGCCGGCCTGGAAGAACACGGTCTCTTCGACCTCCTGGCCTTGCCAGCCGAGCTGCTCATAAAACGCCCGGGCACGCTTCACGTCGGCTACGCCGAGCGTGACCAGGCTGACCCGCTGCTCCATTGCCAAAAGATACCGCGCGTCCCCAACGGCCTTGGTAGGACAGGTAAGGAGATCTCGCGCCGTGCCAGACTATGGTCCATGAGCACCTTGCGCCGGACTATGACTCCTCGCTGATCCGGTGGTGGCAATCAGCGAGGCGGCACGCGTTCTCAGACCTGGCGGCCGGTACTTCGCCTGTAGCGCGGCGCGCGACAACGATCCCGAGATCATGTTCGAGGGGTATCCGCCCTCGACCTTCGACGCCGAGGAGGCGGCCGAGATCGTCGCAGCGGTCTTCGAAGATGTCGTTGTCGAGCGATGGGACCGGATGTTTCTCCCGCTGGAGACCCGCGACGAAGTCCGGGCGTATTGCCGCCACAACTACATTCCCCTCGAGAGGGCGCAGGACGCGGACATTCCACTGTGGTTGACCAAGAGGGGCGCCCTCGTGAGTGCCACGAAGCCACTGACTGCCTGACGACACTCCCGCCTCCAGGTGTAGCGCGGTCGATGCCACAATGAGCGTCCACAGGCGTTCACCTATTCACGGGAGGGCAGGTTCATGGCGCAGGCCGCCGAGCCCCCCTCAGGCACCAGGGATTTCCTGGCTGAGGAGGTGCGCCGCCGCAAGGCGGCGTTCGACACCATCGGCGCGGTGTTCGAGCGTTACGGCTTCGACCCCCTGGAGACCCCGGCGTTCGAGCGCTTGGAGGTCTTCGCCGGCAAGCTCGGTGACGAGGCCTCGGCGCTGATTTTTAAGATCCTCAAGCGGGGAGTCCACGAGGCCACCGGCGAAGCCGACCTGGCTTTGCGCTACGACCACACCGTGCCCCTGGCCCGCGTCGTCGGCACCTACGGCAGCAAGCTGCCCTCACCCTACAAGCGGTACACCATGGGCCCGGTCTGGCGAGCCGATCGCCCGGCCAAGGGCCGCTTCCGCGAGTTCGCCCAGTGCGACATCGACACCGTGGGCTCGGCGTCCCCGCTGGCCGACGCGGAGATCATCTGGGCCATCCACGACGGCGTGGCGGCCCTGGGCATCACGGAGTTCCAATTCCTGCTCAACAGCCGCCAGGCGCTGCACGGACTGTTGGAGGCCTACAGCATCGTCCCCGAGCTGGGTGAGAAGGTGCTCGGCAGCCTCGACAAGCTGGACAAGACGACCCCGGCGGCGGTGACCGCCGAACTGGTGAACCGGGGCCTGACCGCGAGCGCGGCCGAGAGCCTGGTCGCCGACGTGACCGCCCCGGACACCGACCGGGTGCGCAAGCAGCTCGACGCCACCGAGCGCGGCCGGCGCGGGCTCGCCGAGGTGGACCGGCTGCTGGAGCTCACCGCCGGCCTGCCGGCCGGGCGCGTGGTGTTCACCCCCCGGATGGTCCGCGGGCTGGACTACTACACCGGCCCGATCTTCGAGGTCACCGCCGCCGGCTACCCCGGCTCGATCGCCTCCGGCGGACGCTACGACGGCCTGGTCGCCAAGCTGGGCGGCCCGGATGTGCCCGCCTGCGGTGGCTCCCTCGGCGTCGAGCGCATCCTGGCCACGCAAGCCGTCGTAGCGCCCGCCAACCACCACGGTCTGGACGTCGCACTCACGGTCCTCGGGGCACACGCGGACATCATGCGGCTGGCCGGCGAGCTCCGGGCTCTGGGCCTGCGCGTCGGCGTCTACCTCGGGTCCTCGGGCAAGCTCGCCAGGCAGTTGCAGTGGGCCAACGACCAGCACGCCCGGTTTGTCCTGATCTACGGCCCGGAAGAACAGAAAAC
>JBDTAX010000124.1:0-20051 GCA_039924425.1 Pseudonocardiaceae bacterium | reverse complement strand
CCCGCGCCGATGTCGCGGGTCTGTTTCCGGTCACGCTCGCGGCGAAGCTCCAGACCAGTCATTTCCTCTTCCTGGGCTACAGCCTGCGGGACTGGAACTTCCGAGTGATGCTGTACCGGTTATGGGGTGAACAGGAGGGCAAGAAGTTCAAATCCTGGGCGATCCAGGCCGACCCGAACCCCATCGACCGCGCCGCGTGGGACGATCGTGGCGTCGACATCCTGCCCATCAGGGTGGAAAACTTCGTCGCGGCCGTCGAACAACGACTTTCCCCCCAACACATGGTGACGCCGTGACCACCGCGACGGAACCTCCCACCCCGGCACAGGACGCGCCCGACCGGACCGTGCCGGAGTGCCCCTACGTCGGGCTGATGCCCTTCGACGAGGAGGACGCGGCGTACTTCTTCGGCAGGCAGCGCGAGTCCGACCTCATCGTCGCCAATCTCACCGCATCGCGGCTCACCCTGCTGTACGCCCCGAGTGGGGTCGGCAAGAGCTCAGTGCTGCGAGCGGGTGTGCTGCCCGCGCTGCACCACATCGATGATGACTCCTATGACGACCTGGGCGTCCCCGGCGCGGCCGTGGCGTACGCGAGCGCTTGGCGCGACGCCCCACTCGCGACCGTCGCGGCGGCGGTCAGTGCCGCGGTGTCGCGAGTGACTGGCGCTGGCGCTGTCGAGGAAGCCGCCAGTGCACCCGAACTCAGCGTCGCCTGGCTTCGCGAGGTGCTGCGCCAGTCCAGGGTCTCGACGGTCTACCTGATCCTCGATCAGTTCGAGGAGTACTTCCTCTACCACTCCACGGATCGCGGCGAGGAAGGCTTGACCGCCGAGCTCGGCAGAATCCTGAGCGCCCGGGACCTACCGGTGCATGTCCTGCTGTCGATCCGTGAGGATGCGCTTGCCGGACTTGATCGTTTCAAGGGCCGGGTGCCGTACCTTTTCGACAACTATCTCCGGCTGGCGCACCTGAGCCGCGACGCGGCACACGCCGCCATCGAGGGCCCCCTCGACCGCTACAACCGCCTCGCCCCACCCGACCGCGCGATGTCCATCGAGCCCGGCCTCATCGCGACCCTGTTGGATCAGGTCCGCACCGGTCAGGTGCGCGTGGCGCCCGAGGGAGCGGCACCCGACGGGTTCACCGCAGACGAGGCCGCGGCAGACGACCGCGGGGACATCGAGACCCCCTACCTCCAGCTCGTGCTGACCCGCCTGTGGGACCAGGAACGCGCCATCGGATCGTCGTGCCTTCGGCAGCGCTCCCTGGACGACCTCGGCGGGGCCCAGACGATCGTGCAGACCCACCTCGACAACGTCATGGCTGGGCTGTCCCCCACGCAGGTCAACGTCGCCGCCGCCGTGTTCCATCACCTGGTCACCGCGTCCGGGACAAAGATCGCGCTAACCGCTGAGGACCTCGCCGGCCTGTTGGAGCTACCGGTGAGCGCGGTGCGGGACCTCCTCGAGATGCTGTGCTCAGGACCACACCGCATCCTGCGGCCCCTGCCACCGGCCGTCGGCGTCGCGGGACCGCCCCGCTACGAGATCTTCCACGACGTCATGGGCGCCGCAGTGCTCGACTGGCGCCGCCGACATGTCACGCAACAGCACCAGGCCGAGGCGTCACGCCGCCTCGTCGCCGAGCGGGAGGAAGCCCGCACAGCGGCGCGGGCCGCCCGCCAACGGCTGCGCCGGACTCAACTCGTCGCGATGAGTATGGTAGTCATGTTGCTCGCTACCATTGCGTTCGGCGTTCTCTTCTATGTCAGGAACCGTGATACGCGACAGGAGCGGTTCCTGGAGCAGGCCGCCGCCACCATTGACCACGACCCCGTACAGAGCCTGAAAAGCGCGGCGGCCGCCTACAACATCAACGCCAACGAGCAGGCCCGCTCGGCGATATTGAAGGCGTGGTCGAGCCCGCGCAGTCGAGTGGTCGCCGGGCCGAACCCGATGATCATCGGCATGGTCCTCACTCCGGACTCCCGGCACGTCGTCGCCTACAGCGCGGACGGCGGCATCCGAGTCATCGGTGATGACGGCTCTGTGGAACACAAGACAGAGGTGGTTGGTCCGCTGCGCGGCGCCGTCATCCCCGCGGTAGGGGAGGCCGCCGTCGACCCTGGCGCGTCCCGCGTCGCGCTCGGAACCGACCGGGGCATGGTGGCGGTTATCAACACCACGACCGGACGGCATATCGATATCGACACGGAGGACGCCTCAACGCTCGCCGTGTCGTGGGTCGGTTCCGCCGCTGACGGTCTCGTTCTCGTCGTCTCCGGGTCAGGCACCGCCGCAACCTACAGCCCCGAAACCGGAAAACAGGTCGCGCGCTTCCCGGGTGTTGTCGCTGAAGCCTTGCCGCTGGCCGATGGGCAGCACATCGTGACCTCTGGGCAAGACGGGAAGCTGCGGGTGTGGGATGCGCGAACCCCCACAGAGATCGCGGAGTCGTCCGCGCTGGAGGATTTGCCACACTTCCTCACGCGTGACGGTCAGGCCGTCGTCAGCGTGATAGAAAACATCACCAAGCCTTCGATCGTCGTGTGGAACTGGCGGGCTGGGCCGGACCCCGCTCGGTACCCGTTCGCTTACCACGACGACATTTCACAGGTTCACATCGATGAGCAGGATCAGACCATCAGCATCGCCGCTGACCATGGGCTCACGAGATACAGCCTCGTTGACGGGTTATCGCGGGGACAACTACCTGAACAGACGGACGCGATAAACGATGTGACCACCAGCCCCGATGACCGGTGGATCACCACGGCGGGGTCCGACGGGCGTATCCTGATCTGGTACGCGAACTTTCGGAGCAAGCTTGCCGACCGCCCCACCTATGAGCTCCTCGCCCACCGTGGGCAGGTCCTCCAGGTGGGCTACATGCGTGCTGGCACGGTAGTGATGTCTCTCGGCAGTGATGGCACAATCCGGCGCTGGGACCTGCCCCAGGTGCCATTTTTCGATAAACACAAAAACTGGATCTATGACATGGACTTGAGCCGCGACGGGTCCTTACTCGCGACGGCAAGCTCAGATGGTAAGGCCTACATCATCGACAGCCACGACCCGTCGAAGGTTCTCGCCACTGTGTCCACCAAAGTTCGACTGGTGGGCGTGCGCTTCGACCCGACCGACCCGCATCGTGTCCTCATCCTCGTGGTGCACCAAGCCGCCCCGGAGCTGTGGCGCTGGGGCGCCGGCAACCCCGAGCGCGTCCAGACCTACGCGGAACCTCCGCCGTCAATCTTCGGTGAGCTGGTCAGCTTCGCCGTCAGCCCCAATGGCTTGCTGATCGCGGGCATCGACAGCAGCGGCACCCTCAAGCTCTGGGATACCCGAACCGGGGCGCTCCGCACGGACCGTCACTCCCTCGGCGCGGAGCCGTTTACCAACTACGCCGTCGCCTTCGACCCTTCCAGCCAGCTGATCGCCGCGACCGGTCCGGACGGGGTCCGCGTCTGGAGGCTGGGCACTGCGGAGCCACTCCTGCGGCTGGCCCATCCCAACGCGAACGGCGTGGTCTTCGACCCGTCCGGCCAGCGCCTCGTCAGCACAGCGCCGGATGGCACGGTCACAATCTGGAGAACCCGTGACGGCACGCGCGAACAAGAGCTCACGCTCCACGACGCCCCGTCGAGCAACCCGTCATTCAGCAGGGACGGCTACCTACTCGCCGTGGGTACGGCCGAAGGCCTGGTCGAGATCTGGGATGTCCACTCTGGTATGACGGTCACTCTGGACCGTCACCACAGTGACCAGGTCAGTAGCGTGGTCTTCCTGCCCGACCGCTCCCGCCTGGTCTCCGCGAGTGACGACTCGACTGTCGCCTTCTTCTCCTGCCCCGCGTGCAGCGATCCAGACCGTGTGATCCGGGAAGCCGTGGAATGGGCGGAAACTCACTGAGGCCGTCGCGCTGGCCCCGCGGGTTCTAGAACAACGCGCGGGCCAGGGCACGGCGCGCCGTGGTGACCCGAGGGTCGTCGGGGCCGAAGAGCTCGAATAGCTCGACCAGGTGCGCTCTGGCCCGGTCGCAGTCGCCTCCGGTGAACCGTCGCACGGCGCTGACCAGCCGGGCGAATGCCCGCTCCGGCGCCTGCGCGGCCACCTCGACATCGGCCGCGGCGAGCTGCGCGGCGACGTCGTCGGGTGCGGCGTCAGCCTTGGCCACCGCGGCCGGGTCGGCTAAGTGCACGCGGGCCAGGAAACGAACCTGCGGCAGCGCCGCCTTGGCCTGCTCGTTCGTCGGCTCGGCGGCCAGGATCTGCTGGTAGGACGCTTCGGCGGCAGCGTAGTCACCGACCGCCACTGCGGCTTCCGCCGCGGCAAAGCGGGGATCCTCAGGCTCGGCGTCGAGGGCCCCCAGGCCGGAGGGCCCAACGTCAGAGGACCCAGAGTCGGCGGACCCAAGCAGTTGATCACGCAACTCGGCGAACAGTGCGGTGATCCACTGCTTGACCTGTGGCTCGGGCTGAGCTCCAGCGAAGGCGCTGACCGGCTGGCCGCCGACGACGGCGATGACGGTGGGGATGGACTGGACACCGAAGAGCTGAGCGATCTGCGGGTTGGCATCGATGTCAACCTTGGCCAGCACCCACGCGCCGCCAGCAGCCGCGGCGAGCCGCTCGAGCACCGGGGACAGTTGCTTGCACGGGCCGCACCAGCTCGCCCAGAGGTCAACCACCACCGGCACCTGCATGGACCGGTCAACGACATCGGTCTGGAAGCTGCGCTCGGTGACGTCCAGGACCCAGGTTTGCTCCGCGTTAGCCGGGGCTGTGCCCGGGGAACCAGCCGAATCGGCCCGCGCTTTGAGGGCAGACAGGTCGACAGCACCGGACATGGCTACGACCTGCTGCGGGTTTGGCCTGCTCACACCTCCTATCCTGACACGAGAACCCACAGCGTCAGAACCGGGCCGGCTCCCGGTACTCACCCCACTGGGCCTTGAGCGCTCCGCAGATCTCGCCGAGGGTGGCTTCAGCCCGCGCCGCGTCGAGCATCGGCTCGATGAGGTTGCCCGCGGTGGGCGCCGCGGCGACCATGGCCGCGAGAGCCGCCTCGACGCCCGCCTGGTCGCGGTGGGCGCGCCGGGCCGCCAGCGCCCGGTTCTGCTCACGTTCCACCTCGTGGCTGACTCTGAGGATCTCCAGCTCATCGGTGACCGAGCCGGTCAGCGTGTTCACGCCGACGATTTTCTTGTCGCCCTTCTCCAGCGCGCGCTGGTAGGCGAACGCCGCGTCGGCGATCTCGCCGGTGAACCAGCCGTCCTCGATGCCGCGCAGGATGCCCGAGGTCATCTCGCCGATCGGGTGCCGGCCCGACGGCACGGCCACCGCGGCCATGTCCTTGATCCGGGTGAGGATCCGCTCGACGTCGGCCTCGATCCGGTCGGTCAGCGCCTCGACGTACCAGGAGCCACCCAGCGGATCGGCCACGTTCGCCACCCCGGACTCCTCCATGATCACCTGCTGGGTGCGCAGGGCGATCTCCGCCGCGCGCTCCGAGGGCAGCGCCAAGGTCTCGTCCAAGGAGTTGGTGTGCATCGAGTTGGTCCCGCCCAGCACCCCGGCGAGTGCTTCGATCGTGGTGCGCACGACGTTGTTGTAGGGCTGCTGCGCGGTGAGCGAGACGCCCGCGGTCTGGGTGTGAAAGCGCATCCACAGTGCCTTGTCGCTCCGTGCGCCGTAGACCTCGCGCATCCAGCGGGCCCAGATCCGCCGGGCGGCCCGGAATTTCGCGATCTCTTCGAAGAAGTCCACGTGCGCGTCGAAGAAAAAGGTCAACCCGCTGGCGAAGCGGTCGACGTCAAGCCCGCGACGACGGCCCAGCTCCACGTACCCGAAGCCATCGGCCAGGGTGAACGCCAGCTCCTGCGCGGCCGTCGCGCCGGCTTCCCTGATGTGGTAGCCGGAGATCGACAGCGGTTTGTAGGCCGGGATCCGCTCCGTGCAGTACTCCATCAGGTCGCCGATGAGCCGCAGGTGCGGTTCCGGGGCGAACAGCCACTCCTTCTGGGCGATGTACTCCTTGAAAATGTCGGTCTGGAGGGTGCCGTTGAGCGTGGTGATGTCCGCGCCCTGTCTTTCCGCCGCGACCAGGTACATGCAGAACATCGGCACCGCCGGACCCGAGATCGTCATGGACGTGGTGACCCGCTGCAGCGGGATGCCGTCGAACAGCGCATCCAGATCGGCGGCGCTGTCGATCGCCACGCCGCAGTGCCCGACCTCGCCGAGGCTGTACGGATCGTCGGAGTCTCGACCCATCAGGGTGGGCATGTCGAAGGCCACCGAGAGCCCACCCCCGCCGCTCCGCAGTATCTGCCGGTAGCGCTCGTTGGTCTGCTGGGCGTTGCCGAAGCCCGCGAACTGGCGGATCGTCCAGGCGCGTCCCCGGTAGCCGGTGGAGTGCACCCCGCGGGTGAACGGGTACTCCCCTGGCCAGCCGATCCGCTCGAAGCCCTCGACGGCGTCACCCTCACGGGGCCCGTACACCGGGTCGACCTCGGCTCCGGACAGGGTGGTGAAATCCGCGTCACGAAGTCGTCCCGCCGCCCGCGCCTGAGCGTAGCGCCGCCACCAGCGCTCTCGACCGGCCCGCGGATCCCTGTGCTGAGCGTCGTAGGGCGTCATGTCAGCCTCTCCACAAGTTTGTCTGACTTCAAATGATAGGACTTCCTATCACTTCTGCGGTACTGTTTCTCCAGGCTCGGCCGCCAGCAGAAGTGTTCTTAAACACGACGCTCACCCGGTGTCCCCATCCAGAACACCACGCGGTGCTTTACGGTTCATCCATGGCGTCGGAGCATCCCCTGCCGTTCGACCCGATCGATCGGGCCGCGCGGATCTGGCAAGACCGCATCGGGCCAGCCACGACAATGGCCGCGGTCACCAACGTGATGCGCGTGCAACAGATCCTGCTCTCCGCCGTGGATGCCGCCCTGCGCCCGCACAACCTGACCTTCGCGCGGTACGAGGCGCTGGCGCTGCTGGTGTTCTCTCGCCAGGGCAGCCTGGCGATGAGCGTGATGGGCCGGCGGCTTCAGCTGCACCCGACCAGCGTGACCAACATCGTGGACCGGTTGCAGGCCGATCACCTCGTGGAGCGCGCCTGCCACCCCACCGATCGGCGTACCACGATGGTCACGATCACCGAAGCCGGCCGGCATCGCCAGAAGACGGCCACCGTGGCGCTCACCGACATCGACTTCGGCCTCGTCGGGCTGGACAACGCCCAGACCTCCCAGCTCACCGCGCTGCTCACCCAGGTACGCCGGGCTGCCGGCGACTTCGTCACCGACCCGTGAGTGGTATTGAGGGCTATGACCCTGTTTGCCACTCACGAGCCGCGCAAGCGGCCAGCTCGTCGGCTGCTCGGTAGACGTCCAGCTCTCCCGCCACGACCCGCTTGGCCAGACCCTGCAACGCGCTGCCCCGGAACGCGTCACCGAGCGTGCCGCGCAGCCGGGCCAGCGCGATGGCTTCGATCTCGGCCTGGGCCCGGCGCTGCCGGCGTGCGTCCAGCTCACCATGGCTAAGCATCCACCTCCGGTGCTCCTCGATCGCCCCGACGAAGTCCTCGACGCCCTTACCCGTGGTGGCCACCGTGGCGACGATCGGCGGTCGCCAGCTCGGGCCCGCCGTGCCCCGCCGGCCGAGCGAGATCATGTATTTGAGGTCCCGGACGGCCTGCTCAGCGCCCTCCCGGTCGGACTTGTTCACCACGAAGACGTCGGCGACCTCGAGGATTCCCGCCTTGGCCGCTTGGATCCCGTCACCCGCCCCGGGTGCGAGCAGCACCACGGTGGTGTCGGCCAGCGCGGCGACCTCCACCTCAGACTGGCCAACGCCCACGGTCTCCACCAGCACCACGTCGCAGCCGGCGGCGTCCAGCACCCGCAGCGCCTGCGGGGTCGCCCAGGCGATGCCACCCAGGTGCCCCCGGGTGGCCATCGAGCGGATGAAGACACCCTCGTCGGTGGCGTGGTCCTGCATCCGTACCCGGTCACCGAGCAGCGCGCCCCCCGAGAACGGCGAGGACGGGTCGACGGCGAGCACGCCCACCCGCTTGCCGGCCGCCCGCAGCGCGGTGACCAGACCGCTGACGGAGGTCGACTTGCCCACCCCCGGCGCGCCGGTGATGCCAACGACCTGGGCCCGCCCGGTGTGGCGGGCCAGCGCGGCGGCGATCTCCCGCAGTTCCGGGGCGCCGTCCTCGACCAGCGAGATGAGCCGGGCGACCGCCCGGGCCTGACCTTGGCGCGCGCGCAAGACCAGCTCGCCGATGTCGTGGCGGCGAGCGCTCACGCCACGTCGGCGCGGGGCACCCGCAGGATCAGCGCGTCACCCTGGCCACCGCCTCCGCACAGCGACGCCGCACCCACGCCGCCACCGCGGCGGCGCAGCTCCATAGCCAGGTGCAGCGCCAGCCGGGCACCGGAGGCGCCGATCGGGTGCCCCAGCGCGATTGCCCCGCCATTGGGGTTGACTCGCTCCGGGTCGATGCCGAGCTTGCGGGTGGACACCACGCCCACCGCGGCGAACGCCTCGTTGATCTCGACAATGTCGAGGTCGCTGACCTCGATGCCTTCCTTGCGGCAGGCCGCTAGCACCGCGTTGGCGGGCTGCTCGTGCAGGCTGGAGTCGTCGGGCCCGGCCACCATGCCGTGCGCCCCGATCTCGGCCAGCCAGCTGAGGCCGAGCTCGGCCGCCTTGGCCTTGCTCATCACGACGACCGCGGCGGCCCCGTCGCTGATCGGGGATGCTGACCCGGCGGTGATGGTGCCGTCAGCGGCGAACGCCGGGCGGAGCTTGCCCAGGCTCTCGGCGGTGGTCTCCGGCCGGATGCCCTCGTCGGCCGCCACCACAACCGGGGCCCCCTTGCGCTGCGGCACGCTCACCGGGGTGATCTCCTCGGCGAACAGACCACTGGCCGCCGCGCGACCGGCCCGCTGGTGCGACCGCGCCGCGAACTCGTCCTGCTCGGCCCGGCTCAGTTGGTGGCGCCCGTTGTGCTTCTCGGTGGAGGCTCCCATCGAGACCTGGTCGAAGGAGTCGTACAGGCCGTCGTAGGCCATGTGGTCGAGCATGGTGACGTCGCCGTACTTGAATCCGGAGCGCGACTTGGCCAGCAGGTGCGGCGCCTGGGTCATCGACTCCTGGCCGCCGGCCACGATGACGTCGAACTCGCCGGTCCGGATCAGCTGATCGGCCAGCATGATCGCGTTCAGTCCGGACAGGCACACCTTGTTGACGGTCAGCGCGGGCACGTCCATGCCGATGCCGGCGTTGACGGCCGCCTGGCGCGCGGGGATCTGTCCGGCCCCCGCGGTGAGCACCTGACCCATGATCACGTACTGCACCTGCTCGGGCGCCACGCCAGCGCGTTCCAGCGCGCCCTTGATGGCGAACCCCCCGAGCTGAGCGCCGGAGAAGTCCTTGAGCTGACCGAGCAGCCGCCCCATCGGGGTGCGAGCTCCGGCCACAATGACAGAACCGGTCATGGCGCCAACTTCCGGCTAGAGTCTAATCAGGGCTGTATTTTCGACCCTACCGCGCGCAATGGCCGCTGCACGTTGTGATAACAGGGACACCCCAACCGGCCGTACCCTGCACTCTATGGCGCACTCTGACCCGCCCTTCACCTCCCTCGTCACCGCGATTGATCACGTCGGCATCGCGGTGCCCGATTTTGATGCGGCCGTGGAGTTCTACCGCGGCACGTTCGGGCTGGAACTGGTCCACGAGGAGGTCAACGAGGAGCAGGGGGTCCGCGAAGGCATGCTGCGTCCCCCCGGCGCGGACACCACCGGCGCCGCCGTGCAGCTGCTCGCCCCGCTGGGCCCCACCTCCACCATCGCCAAGTTCCTGGACCGCGCCGGCCCCGGGCTACAGCAGCTGGCCTACCGGGTCACCGACATCGAGTCGGCCATGGCGGCACTGCGCGCCGCCGGCCTGCGGCTGCTCTACGACACCCCGCGCCGGGGCACCGCCGGTTCCCGGATCAACTTCGTGCACCCCAAAGACGCCGGTGGCGTACTGATCGAGCTGGTGGAACCGGCCCCAACCGAACACGACTAAGAGCGCTGCTAGCGGTACAACAACGCCATGGAGGCGCAACTGCCCGGAGGCAAAACCTGGGGTGCGGTGCGCATTGGTCACACCGTCCACCGGCCGAGGCAGCCCTGGACGCCTGCCGTGCACGCGGTGCTGCGCCACCTGGAAACCGTCGGATTCGACGGCGCAAGTCGGTGTGTGGGCCAGGCGGCTGCACGATGCAACGGCGACGTTCGTGCCACCGGAGGGCGCGACGTGGTTCGTCACCCAGACGTGGCGGCCCGGTCTGGTCATCGGTCACCATGACGCTGGGCCGTACAACGCGGTGTGGCACGACGGTCGATTGGTCGGGTTCGTCGACTGGGATACCGCCGGGCCTTCGCCGCGTGAGGTCGACTTGGCGTTCGTGGCGTTGTCCTGGGTGTCGTTGCACGCCCGCCAGGTCGCGCAGTGGCACGGGTTCACAGCGTTCGATGACCGTTCCCGGCGCCTGCACCTATTGCTTGATGTCTACGGCTACGGCGGCGACCGGTCGGCCTTCGGGACCGCCGTCGCCGCGCGGGCACGGCGCCACGCTGCCGGCATTCACCGCCTGGCCGCCGGTGGCGACCCTATGTACGTCGCGCTGCTTCCAGTGGCCGCCGACTTTAAACAGGCCGCCCGCGAGGTCGAGGCGCTGCCTTCGTCGTTCTGGCTTCGCCCTAACCGGTCCGAATATCGCCGAGGCCCGGGGTGACCGCGGGTCCCGAGCTGCGTGGGAAGCGCGTCGTGCTGGTTCCCGTCACCGCCGAGCACGTGGCGGACCTGCGGCGGATCCTGCGTACCCCCGAGGTGCGACTGCGCTGGGGTGACGAGGCCGCATCGCCGCAGTGGCCTTTCGACGAAACGTCCGCTACCCGCTTCTCCGTCCTGCTGGACGGGGTGGTGCGGGGAATGGTGCAGTACGGCGAAGAAACGGAACCTGTGTACCGGCACGCCTCGATTGATGTCTTTCTCGACCCCCTCGTGCACGGGCAAGGCATCGGCCGCGACGCTGTAGGCACGCTGGCCCGCCACCTCGTGCACGACCGGGGCCACCACCGTCTGGTAATCGACCCAGCGGCAGACAACGAGCCGGCCATCCGCTGCTACTCGGCGGTGGGCTTTCGCCCAGTGGGCGTGCTGCGCCGATACGAGCGCGACGCCGACGGCCCCGGGTGGCATGACGGTCTGCTCATGGACCTCCTCGCCGAGGAGCTGAACCAGCCGCACTGACCACGCGGCACGCGGTGGTCGATGCGCAGATCTTCGTACCATGAGTAGCACCGCCCTGCCAGCCGGGGAACATGGCCGTTACCAAGATCTCGGTGTCGCTGGAGGAGGAGACGCTCGCCGCGGCACGCATCGCAGCGGAGGAGGCAGGGCTCAGCCTGTCGGCGTGGCTTTCCCAGGCCGCGCAGCAAGCCGCGAAGCTGGCAGCCGGGCTGGCAGCCGTCCGCGAGTACGAGGCCGAGGCCGGCGCCTTCACCCAAGAGGAGATCGACCGCGCCGACGGGATCCTCGATGGTCTAGGCCTTCGGCCCGCTGCACGGTGACCCTCGTCTACGACACCGGCGCCCTGCTCGCCGCCGAGCGTGGCGACCGGACCATGTGGGCAGCGCATCGTCGCGGTCTCGACCGTGCCGGTCAACCCGTCGTCCCGGCTGCGGTGCTGGGGCAGACATGGCGCGGTGGACCGCAGCCGCAGCTTTCCCGCCTGCTGAAGGGCTGTGTGATCGAGTCTTTCGACGAGAACGCCGGGCGCGCGGTCGGGCGCCTGCTCCGCGATGCCGGCACCTCCGATGTGGTCGATGCGCACGTCGTGCTCACCGCGCTGTGCTACCGGGCCGCAGTGTTCACCTCGGACCCTGACGACCTGCAGCGGCTCGCCGCCGCGTCGAAGATCCGACTCCGACTGCACCAGGTGTAGTGGACCTGCCCCGTCGGTTGT
Organism: Pseudonocardiaceae bacterium; assembly: GCA_039924425.1. Lineage (GTDB taxonomy): Bacteria > Actinomycetota > Actinomycetes > Mycobacteriales > Pseudonocardiaceae. Next base: position 8,017 of record JBDTAX010000124.1, on the reverse strand, counting down.
TCATGATCTGTCCAGACTGGAGGTTGTCCGCTCAGGTCCCGGAGGCGTAGGCCTGCGTCTCCCCTCTCCGACAGCGTCGCAACCCGCATGAGCACCTAGTCGGTACAGCGACCGGCTGGCCGCTGGGAGCGATGATGAGGATGCCGTTGCTCTCAACGACGTCCACCTCGCTGCCGGCGTGCAGGGCCAACCGGTCGGCGGATCGCCCGTGGAACGACAATGCGACTGCCCTATCAGGCAAAGCTCACAAGCCAGACAAGTCCGCTGCGGGCACTGAAGCTGGTGTGTCGTGAACTCGACGCTACGGACCTCCCGAGTCACGGCGGACGTCGGTGGTGTCGAGTTCACAACGCGCACAGTCACCGCGCACCCCGCGAGAGGGCCCCCGTGGTGGGGACGGCCTGGGGTCGGGTGAGCTTGTGGTGACGTCAGGATTCCACACCAGAGCAGCCGGCCCTGGGCGTCGTGACACCGGTGCAGCCCGCTGGGCTGCGGCCTGCCGACTGAGCAACATCACCGCGCCAAGTGAGGACCTGACCGCCTCGCAGACCACCACGATGATCCCGTCGACGTGCCTGACCATCGTGAAGGCGACCATCGCCGCTGTCTCCTCCGCGACAGCCGCCCCACGATGGGCATCGGGTGGGCCTTCCTTCGGTCTGCTCACGGCGTGGTGCGGTAAGGGGGGGCGACGGCGGCCCCGAGGCCCTCATGGGGGCGCGAGCTCGGGGCCGCAGTCGCGGAGGCCAGTCGCCGTGGAGAGGGCGACTGGCCTCCGCCGAGCTATCGGGGGGTGCGCCCTGGGTGGGCACGCTCGGCGATCACTCGGGAATCTGGCTGTCAGAAGGAACCACTGCGAGGTCTCGACCACGCCGCCCTGGCGCGCGCCACCGAACCGGCCGGCGCCAAGGCTGGACAGCCCGAGCGTCTGACGCTCCCACAATGGCCGAGACCAGGCCCTACTCCTTCCCCAGAAGGCAGCGCGCACCCGATTATGTCAGGGCTCACCGTTAGCGTCCGGGAGGTGAACGAGCACCGGTTTCTCGATCGACTGACGCGTGGCGACCTCCGCAACGTCCGGTTCCCGGAACTGTGCAGCCTGGTGAAGGCACTCGGCTTCGAGCAACGGCGCATCAGCGGAAGCCACTACATCTTTGCCCACCCGGCGTTCCCCGAGATCCTCAACCTGCAGCAGGTGCATGGGCAAGCCAAGCCCTACCAAGTTCGTCAGCTCCTGCGACTGGTGGAACGCTACAATCTGGCTTTGGAGGGTGATCGGTGAACGACTACCACATCAACGTCTTCTTCAGCGAGGACGACGGCGGATACATCGCCGACATACCCGATCTTGATTCCTGCTCGGCGTTCGGCGAGAGCCCCCAGCAGGCGGTTGCTGAAGTGCTGCGCGCCAAGGAAGCCTGGCTAGCCGTGGCTGCCGAGGCTGGCCAAGGTATCCCCGAGCCGCGCTACCGACCGGCCACCTACACCCGCTGAGGTCACCGCACAAGCCCACATCGACCAAGGCCGCGCCGACGAGATCCGCAACGAGCTGGGCGTTGCGCCCGCACGTGGTGACCCTCGTCTACGACACCGGTTCACGCACGATGCGCTGGCCCAGACCCGCGCGGGTTACGCCTGCGCGGACAACGCCGGCCACGACGGGCTGCGAGCCTGGATCCGTGGCCGGCAAGCAGCCTTCACCTACCTGTCAGAACGGCTGGAGGACTCGCTGCGCTACGCCCAACTCGGCGCCGAGATCGCAGCCAGCAGCCGGGGTACCGCCGGGGTGTGGCTGGCCAGCGCCGAGGCCCACGCGCTGGCCGCGCGGAACCGGCCAGACGAGGCCCACGCCGCCCTGACCCGGGCGGCTGAACTGCGGGATCGTGCGCAGCCCGACGAGCTGGACGGCCTCGGCGGAATGGGCACCCTTACCCGGCCTCGCCAGCTCTACTTCGCCGCTGAAGCACTCTCTTGGGGCGGCCAGCCGGAGGCGACCCGTGCCGAACGCCTCGCCCTCGACGGCCCTGGACGCCTACGCCGCGGCACCGGCCCACGCCCGGTCTTACGGCCACGAAGCGGGCACCCGCATCGCCCTGGCTACCGCTCGGATCTCGCACGGCGAGGTCGACGGTGCGGCCGAAAGCCCTCGCCCCAGTGCTGGAACTCCCCCCGCCCAGCGCATCCACAGCATCGTGACCGCGATGGAACGAACACGCATCACCCTGAGCACCCTCCGAAACCCCAGCCGGGGCACGATCGAACTAGCCGGCGCCATCGAAGCCTTCACCTCCGAACGCCTGGCACTCGCCCGGTAACCGACGAACGGGGGTTCGCGAGGGCATGCTGCGCGCGCCGGCCTGCGGCTGCTCTACGACACGCCGCGCCGAGGCACCGCCGGTTCCCGGATCAGCTTCGTGCACCCCAAAGACACCGGCGGCGTGCTGATCGAGCTGGTGGAGCCGGCCCCAACCGAGCACTCTGGACGCGTCCGGTAGATCTTCAGCCTCGTAAACCACCCTACTGTTGTCGACTGAAGGGGACATCGTGAGTCGCCGCTGGCAGGGCGCTCAACGCCGATGCTGACCTCCACGTGCATGACAGGCCGCGCTACCGGCCTCGCGCAGGATCAATCACCGTACTCGTGAAGTAGTCTTATAAACATGCGCAACTTATCCACGGCGTCAGCGGGCACAGGATCAGGGTTGAAGTGCATGATGTCGTTGCGGAGCTGGCGGAGGTCATTGAGACGCTTCACGAAGGTCGGGCGGTCCAACGGCCAGCCCAGCTTCGCCCAACTGTCGGGGTTCTCTAGCACTCGCTGGTAGTCACCGAACGCAAGATCATCAAAGGACTCGGGCGGCTGTATACGGGACTCACAAAGTGACGTGACCTCTCCGAGCGTGAACGTTCGACAGATCACTTGTCGCAGCAGTTGATCGAGTTGTCCTATGAGGAAGAACGGTGTGGCCAGCTCACCGTAAGCATGCACCACGTCGGCAGGAGTTACGATGCCGGCGATAGCGTTCTTCTCGTCTCGAACGAAGACGAAGTCCGCTACTTCCAGCGTGGGGAGCACGTCGATTAGCTCCTTGTCGTATCGGACCGCATCGACCTGGAAAATCGCCTTAGCAAAAATCGCGGACGGCTTAGAGTGACGAAGCTGAGCGATTGATTTCCAGGTAACTGCGCCTCGCAAGGTGTGCTTTCCAGCCAGAACCGCGAGCTGCGAATAGTCGTTGAGGAGCATCAGAGTGATGGCCTCGTCGAATGTCGCATCGGGCGCCATGGATACCACGCCACCCAAAGCCGACGGAAGATTCCCGACAGTCAGACCCCTATCGAGTCCCCCGATATCGTCCATATCGGACGGTTCGGCGGCGAAGACCTCGGACTCCTTCGATGACGCATTGACCACCTGGCCGGTGTTAATCAACTGGACGGTGGCGTCGAGCGTCACTTTCCGGAAGCTCGGCGAGGTGATCCGCCCGTGGTTGGCTAGGTCCGCTTCGATCCGCTGACTGACCCTGTCACCACGCCCCTTCGCCCTCCATCGATCAAGCAGGTCGCGAACGGAGATCTCGATCGGATTACTCGAATCGGCGCCCTTGCGGACCTCCTTCAGGAACTCATGACGACGTTCCGAAGCCGACGAGTCGCCTTCACCCTCATCGCTACTGCCCCCCTCTGATCGGGTGGCCACTTCATCGAGAAGTTCTCCCCGCAGAGAGTCGAGCGGACGTCCAGATTGTGTGACGACCCACGCGTGCCATCCGTCTACCGCCCGCATCCCAGAGGCCACCATAGCCGCACGAGATGGAGACCTGAACTCTTGCCCGTCTACAAGTATTCCTCCATCGGCGGCGATCTCGGCGAAGTAGGTCTTACCAACGCGCGACCGCTTGACCTTAAGGTTGAACCCACAGGCAAAATCCCGCAATCAACAAGATCCGAAATCGTCACGCGGCGCCCGTCGAGGAGGTGGGAAGGCTTAGCGGTACGGGCATTCGAGCTTTCAGTCATAGCTCATCTTACAGGTGAACCGTTTCCGTGCACCAGCCGGTGCTGGGCGGCGGTGGGAAATACCGCAAGCGATCATCCCCCAGAGACGAACGGCAGCTGCTCCGGTCGTAGGTGCTCGGGTCGGCCGGTCAGTTCATTCGCGACTAGAGCACGAAAAGGGTGGTTTCAGGTCGGCGAACATCGGAAAGTGCGTGACGTTGAGCGCCGCGAGTTCGAGCCCGTGCACGAGAGCTGTAGCCGCGATCAGGTAGTCGACCAGCCCGATCGCGGCGTGCGAGCGACGGTAATGTCGGCGGAGTTCCCCCGCCCGGTGAGCGATCATGTCGGTCACCGGCAGCGGCCGAACCGAGTTGAGCAGCCGGGTGACCTCTCGTCGTTCCGGGGAGCGCATGCCGCCGACGATTTCGGCGTTCGTCACGACGCTGACGGCGAGCTGGCCGGTTCGGGTTCGGGCGTCCCGCAGCCACTCCCGCGCGGCGTCGATCCCGCGCAAATTCGCGATGAGTACATCAGTGTCGAGGAGGATCACAGCTGGCTGATCCGCCGCAGGTGTTCACCGCGCTGGCCGTCGGCGCGCTCAACGTGGATGTCCATCTCGTCCGCGCGCAAGGCCCCGAAGGACGCGTCGATCGCGGCCAAGTCGCCAGTGAGATCGTTCCTGTCCCCGAGCAGCGCTTGATCGATGAGCCGGCGGACCAGCGCCGCCGCCGAGGTGCCTTCGGCGGCGGCGCGAGCGGCGAGGAAAGCCCGTTGCTCGTCGGTGAGGTAGATGTTGGTCCGGTACATACACCGCACCATACATCATACTGAACACCGTACCGGGAAGCTGTGGAGGCGGAAAGTTATGGCGATTGATATATTTATCACCTAGCCTCTTCTTAGCCGGCTTATCCCAAGCGGGAAGCGGTGAGCGGGCCCAGGGAAGGGACGACCGTGCAAAAGATCCTCGATGCCATCCTCTCCGACGACCTCGACGACCTCGGAGCACTTCCGGTGCCCGAAAACTACCGGGGAATCACGGTCCGCGCTGACGAGGCCGAGATGTTCACCGGAATGCCCAGCCGGGACAAGGACCCACGCCGGTCCCTGCATCTGGACGAGGTGCCGGTGCCAGAGCTGGGCCCAGGCGAGGCGCTGGTCGCCGTGATGGCCAGCGCGATCAATTACAACACCGTGTGGACGTCGATCTTCGAGCCGCTGCCCACCTTCGGGTTTCTCAAGCGCTACGGCCGCACCTCCCCGCTGGCCTCCCGGCACGACCTGCCCTACCACGTGGTCGGGTCGGACCTGGCCGGCGTGGTGCTGCGCACCGGAGCCGGGGTGAACGCCTGGCACCCGGGCGACGAGGTGGTGGCGCACTGCTTGTCCGTCGAGCTGGAGCATCCGGACGGGCACAGCGACACCATGCTCGACCCCGAGCAACGGATCTGGGGCTTCGAGACGAACTTCGGTGGTCTCGCCGAGCTCGCGATGGTCAAGTCCAACCAGCTGATGCCCAAGCCGGCGCATCTCACCTGGGAAGAGGCCGCAAGCCCGGGGCTGGTCAACTCCACCGCCTACCGGCAGTTGGTCTCCCGCAACGGCGCGGACATGAAGCAGGGTGACACGGTGCTCATCTGGGGCGCCTCGGGCGGCCTGGGCTCCTACGCCACCCAGATGGCGCTGAATGGCGGCGCCATCCCGGTGTGTGTGGTCTCCAGCCCCGAGAAGGCCGAGATCTGCCGGCGCATGGGCGCCGATCTGGTCATCGACCGCAACGCTGAGGGTTACAAGTTCTGGCGCGACGAGCACAACCAGGATCCCAAGGAATGGAAACGGTTCGGCGCGAAGATCCGTGAACTCACCGGCGGTGAGGACCCCGACATCGTGTTCGAGCACCCGGGGCGGGAAACGTTCGGCGCCAGCGTGTACGTCGCCAAAAGAGGCGGCACGATCGTCACCTGCGCCTCCACGTCGGGATATCAGCATGTGTTCGACAACCGCTACCTCTGGATGAACCTCAAACGGATCGTCGGCTCGCACTTCGCCAATTACCGTGAGGCGTGGGAAGCCAACCGGTTGATAACCAAAGCCAAGATCTACCCGACGCTGTCCCGCGTCTACCCGCTGATCCAGACCGGGCAGGCCGCCCACGACATGCACCGCAACATCCACCAGGGCAAGGTCGGCGTGCTGTGCTTGGCCCCCGAGGAGGGTCTGGGCGTGCGCGACCCGGAGCTTCGTGAGATCCACCTGACCGACATCAACCGCTTCCGAGGAGTCTGACCCCTACCCAGCTACCCATTCAGCGGTCACCAGCACCCGAGTAACCTGGCGGTATGGGCTCAATCGATGATCGCGATTTGCTTCCGATGAGATCCATGCTGGACATTGTTCGCCGGGGGTACGACTGCGCGCAGGTGGACTACCAGCTCGAACAGCTGCGAGCCGATCTGCGGATCGCGGCGGCCGATCGGGATGCCGGGGCCGCGCAAGCCGCGGAGCTCAATCGGACGCTGGAGCTGGCCCGTGGCGAGCTCGATGACCTGCGCGCCCAGCTCAAGCGGCTCGCCGCGCCGCCCACCAGCGTCGAGGGCATGAGCGAGCGCGTGGCGCGGATGCTGCGCGGCGCCCAGGCCGAGGCCGCCGAGCTCAACACCAAGGCAACCGCGGCGGCGGCCGCGATCAGGGCCGACGGTGAGCGCGCGGCCGAGGAACTGCGCGTGCGCGGCGAGCAGCTGCTCGACCAGGCGCAGCGGCGGCGATCCGAGATGGAAGCCGAGAACGAGCGCACCATCGCCGACGCGCACCGCCGGAGCGAGGCGATCACGGCGCTGGCACAGCAGCTGGCCGAGCGGCTCGACGCGGAGTCCGCCGCTCAACGGCACCAGGCCGAGGAGGACTTCGACATCACCCTGTCAGCCCGGCGCCGCGACGCGACCCGGGAGCTGGCGCGCGAGCAAGCGGACAGTAAGACCGAGGCGAAGCGGCGCGTTGACGAGGCCACCGACGTGGCCCGCCGTCTGGTGACCGAGGCCGACCAGACGGCGGTGGCCAGGATCCGGGAGGCCACCCAGCAGGTGGAGGCGCTGCGCACCCTGCGCCGCCAACTCACCGACCAGCTGGCGTCGGTGAGCTCAAAACTGGGCGAGGCGTTGCGCCGCCTGGCGCCCGGGCCGGAAGAAGCTGATGTGCTCGCCGAAGAGCGGCCCGCGCGGCGCTGACGGTGTTTCACCAGGGGATCCGGGGCCTCACCACTGCCTGCGGGTGGGCGCCCGGCGGGTGCGAGCACTCCAGCAACCGGCGTGCCAGTGCCGCCGGTCGGCTGACGATCCCCGCTCCCCCGCCGGCCAGGCCACCACATGCGCGGTCCCAGGCTTGATCTCGTGGTCGCAGCCGGGGCAGCGATAGCTCTTGACCGCCTGCGCACCGGGCACCGCTCGGACCAGCCACTCCCCGTCCGAGCCGCTCTCCGGCTGCGCCCAGCCAGCCCCCACCGCCTCCGGAGGCGGGACGGCGCCGCGAGCCCGGCGCGGGAGGTTACGGCGAGGCATACCACGCACGGTAGCGGTGGCCTACTGGATGCCGCACCGGGCGGCGAGGTCGGCGTAGCCCAGTCAGCTACTGGTGCAGGGGTGGAAGGGTCCCGAAGGACTCGGCCGGGAGGCGGGTGAGCCGACAGCCTTCGACGGCGTTGTAGCCGAACCAGCGCCAGGCCCCCGCGCTGGCCCTGACGAGCTGGTCCGAGATGGCGTCGAAGACCGCGATCTCGCACCCCGGCAGGGTGACGATCGTGAACCCGACGGGCAGCCCGCTGGTGGCGTCCCAGACCCGGACGGTGCCGCCGGTGCCGCCGGTGAGCAGGCGGGTGCCGTCAGGAGACCAGGCCACCGCCCGCACTCCGTCGGTGTGGCCGGTGAGCTGGTGCAGGGGCGCCGCGGTGGCGGCGTCCCAGACCCGCGCGCTGTCGTCGTCGCCGGTGAGCAGGCGGGTGCCATCAGGGGACCAGGCCACCGCC
>JBDTAX010000123.1:0-10872 GCA_039924425.1 Pseudonocardiaceae bacterium | reverse complement strand
CCGCACTGCTTCAACACCCTGGGTCGGGAGTACCCGCAGTTGGAGGGGCACTACGAGGTGGTGCACCACACCCAGCTGCTCAACCAGCTGGTGCGGGACAAGCGGCTCGTGCCGGTTGCGGCTGCCGACGGACCAGCGGTCACCTACCACGACCCGTGCTACCTGGGCCGGCACAACGGGGTGTACACGCCACCGCGCGAGCTGCTCGGCGCCTCCGGTGCGCAACTGACCGAGATGCCCCGGCACGCCGAGCGTTCGATGTGCTGCGGCGCCGGGGGGGCCAGGATGTGGATGGAGGAGCGCATCGGCAAGCGGGTCAACCTGGACCGGGTCGACGAGGCGATCGCCACCGGGACCTCCGCGATCGCCACCGGGTGCCCGTTCTGCCGCGTGATGCTCACCGACGGCCTCACCACCCGCAAAACCGAAGAAACCGCAGCCAACACAGCGGAAGTCCTGGACGTAGCCCAACTCCTCCTAGCCAGTGTCAAACGGGCACCGCCATCCGGAGCCGAATAGCCCGGTGCGAGGTCCGGCACCGCTATTCGGAGCCGAATGGCGCCCGACGCGGGGTCCGGAATCGCTATTCGGCTCCGGATGGCGCTTCGGCGGCCTGGTTGAGCAGGGCGAGCACGGTGGCGCGGAGCTGGTCGGGTTGAGTGTTTGCGGTGCGGAGGATCTGCACGGGGATGTTCTCACTGTCTGTGAGCATGCCGAGCAGGAGGTGCTCGGTGCCGATGTCGTTGTGACCGAGTTCGAGCGCCTCGCGCAGAGCCTGTTCCAGCGCCTTCTTGGCCCCGGGAGTGAACCGTATGTGGCCGCTCGGCATTTTCTGGCCACGACCGGTGATCTCCTCGACGCCGACCCGAGCAGTGTCCAGCGTGATACCGGCGCCGGCAAGAGCCTGCGCACCGATGCCCTCACCCTCGGCCAGCAGGCCCAGGAAGAGGTGCTCGGTGCCGAGGTAATTGTGCTGGAGCAGTCGGGCTTCCTCTTGGGCCAGCACGATCGTCCGGCGCGCCCGAGGGGTGAACCGCTTGAACATGGCTCCCGAAAAAGGCTCGATAACCCCGACAAGCTTGCCGATAAATGAGCGCAACACCGAGTGGCGCTGCTGAGCCGCCTGCTTGCTGACACCCAGCGCGGTGCCGATCTGAGACCACGAGCACCCGGCGGTGCGCGCCTCCTGGACGAAGTGGCCGAGCAGTTCCTCCCCGAGGTCGGCCAGCTCCTGCTGCCGGCGGGCCGCGCTGGCCAGCTGCGTGAGCGGTTCAAGGCTCTGCGCTTGGGATCGGGTCTCAGTGATGAGTTCATCGAGCGTCATGCGTCAACTATCACTTGACGAACGACCAGCGTCAAGCAGTTATTGACGCTGGCTCAGCGACGAGTGTCGATGCGCTGGAAGTTGAGGTGTGCCCGGGATGGAGTAGGCCCGCGCTGGCCCTGGTAGCGGGAGCCTGCGGCGGCGCTGCCGTACGGGTGCTCGGCGGGACTGGAAAGCCGGAACAGGCACAACTGCCCGATCTTCATTCCCGGCCACAGCGTGATCGGCAAGTTGGCCACATTAGACAACTCCAAGGTGATGTGGCCGGTGAAACCCGGGTCGATGAAGCCCGCCGTGGAGTGGGTGAGCAACCCGAGACGCCCCAGACTGGATTTTCCTTCGAGCCGTCCGGCGAGATCATCAGGCAGCGTGAGCTGCTCAAACGTCGAGCCGAGCACGAACTCGCCAGGATGGAGCACGAAGGGCTCCTCACCCTCCGGTTCCACCAGCGAGGTCAACTCGTCCTGCTGCAGCGACGGGTCGATGTGGGTGTACTTGGTGTTGACGAAGACCCGGAAGAAGCGGTCCAGCCGCACGTCGATGCTGGAGGGCTGGAGCAGCTTCTCGTCGAACGGCTCGATCCCCAGACGCCCGGCGTCGATCTCGGCCCGCAGATCCCGATCGGACAGCAGCACGCCAACACCCTAGCTGGCGGCGCGGCTCACCCCGGAGGGTCCGTGCCCATGCTAGGCTCTGACCTGCTGCGGGTGTAGTTCAATGGTAGAATGAGAGCTTCCCAAGCTCTAGACGCGGGTCCGATTCCCGTCACCCGCTCCACAACAAAGGCCCAGGCCAGAGAATGTCCTCTGAAGACCTGGGCCTTTGTCTTAACCACAATCATCCACCCTTCGTGCTATTCCTGTGCCACTATCTGACTGAGACCAGCGCGCTGGCCGAAGCGTTGTCATCATCATCCGCGCCGCCCGTCTGAGTGGTTTCTTCGTCGGATTCGGCGCGGTGCGCGTCGACAAGACGAGCCGCACCTGGGCGCGTCGAGCTAGGACTCATGAGGGAGCTTGCTCCCTGAACTCACGCACGGCGTCGGCGATGGCATCCACCTCCAGCACGTCGATCATCAGCCCGACCTGCTGTTCCCACACTTCGGTGGGGATCGCGGCACGCAGCTCGTCTTCGAGGATGTGGTACACGGTGAGGCCCAACTGGACCCCGGCCAGCGGTCCTGCCCAGCTCGGATCTCCGAGCACCACCGTCTCGGCGGCGATCCCGGCGCTCTCGGCATCCGGGGCGCCGATCAGGACGAGCAGCGCGTCCGCGCCGTGCTGCTCGGCCAGGCGCTTGATCGTCTCCTGGGTGGACAGGTCCATGGCTCCAGCGGCCGTTCAAACGAAGCATTCGGTGGCGACGTAGGCCACCCGGGCACCTGCCGCCTGGGCGCAGGCCGCAATCGCCGTCCCCGAAATCCCGTCGCGTTCTCCGATAGCGATGACCTGCTTGCTGTCAAACATTTACGCCTCCTTTGCGGGTAACTCGGCTAACGCCGTGGTCAGCCAGGTATTCACCTGCTCTACGGTGAGGTGGGGCTCAGAAATGCGGGCCACCTCCTGGCCGTCGTGGAGCAGCAGGATGGTGGGAAGACCGCGCACCTGCAGTGACATGCACAGCCGCCGCGACTTGCTGGCATCCAGCTTGACCACAGTCAGTTCTGGGTTCCTATTCGCGATGGTCTCCATGTGTGGCCCCAGCGCTACACACGGGCGGCAGCTTTCGGCCCAGACATCGACGAGCACCACACCTGACCCGACGAGCTGGTCGAAGTTGTCTTTCGTCGCCTCCACCACAGCCATGTGTCAGCCTCCGTTGCGTTCCAGCAGCACGCTCATACCGTCGGACCGTTGGCTCATCCGCCCGAGGAACAAGCTGCCCTTCGCGAGCAGCAACACCCGGTTGGCCGGTCCCGTCGTCAGCCGGTTCAGGGCATGGGGCAGGTAACACACCGCTGACGCGATATGCCCCTGGGTGGGAGCGTAACCCGGCATGCCACGCTCCGCGACAAACAGTTTCATGCCGTCACGGGCGATTTCCTTGCGGCGGACGGCCAGCGCCGCGATCATGCGGTAGTTGCGCGCCGCGACGTCTCCCGAACCCTGCGGCTCGGTAATCTCCGGATTGTGCAGTTCGGTGGCGTAGTCGTCGACCTCGACCATCCGCGCACCGATCGCCTCCAGCGGCCGCACGACCAGGTCGTTCAAAATCTGCTCACCAGCACCATCCGAGGACACTCTGTGCCGCCCTACGGCGTCGAGCCGGATTCGAGGTGAGACTCCGTCGTCGGCGGTCACCAGAATCGCAACACCACCGAGCACGTCTTCCAGCACGGGCAGACCGTGGCGCAGGTGGCCCTCGAATTTCATGCCGAGTTTGGGTAGTGAACCTCCGGCGACCACCACGACCTGCTCGACCACTGCCGCCACCACCAGGCTGGCCGCGATCACCAGCGCGGGAATCGGCGCCGCGCAGAAATTTTTGACGTCCGCACCGGAGGACTCGCTCAAGCCAGCGACCGACGCGATCGTCTTGCCCATGTTGCCCCCGCCGCGCTGGTAGCGGTCGCCGACGGCTTCCTCAGAGCAGGAGATCGTGTAGCCGATCGCCGTTGGATCAAGGCCGTGGTCGTGCAGCAGGCGCAGCAGCGCCAGCGTGCCGGTGGCCTTGCAGGCCAGATTCTCCAGCAGCACGTGCGCGGCCAGCGACTCGTCCTCGGCGTGCGCCCCGCGCAGTGCGCCAGCGAGGCCGTCGGGCGCCAGGTGCAGCGGCAGGGCGCCGTTGTCCACGGCGGCGGCGACGTCCCCGGTCGCCGCGGAGATCCGTGCCAGGTCCAGGCGCGCCGCCAGGGGGTGCTCAGCCAATCGTTTGGCGGCCCGCTCGGCGACCTCCGGGGTGAGCATCAGCAAGTCGAACTCGTCGACCGCGGCCATCAACCCGAGGAACTCCTCCTCCGGCATCAGTTCGCCGAACGGCGCGAAGCGGTCCGCGCCCGGCAAGCCAGCCCCCACCCACGGACGGGACGGCAGTTCGCGAGGGTGGCAGGCGCCCAGGAACGCCTGGTGCGGCGGGTAGTTGACGGCATCGTCGAAAGTGCGCAGGTTGGCCAGGAACTCGGCCGTCAGTTCGGTTTCGCCAGCGAGGGTTCGCATCGGCTTGGAGCCGTGCCGGGCTAAGCCCGGGGTATGAGCGAGTATCAGGCTTGCGGCGCGGACCACAGCTGCTTTAGGCATGGGTCTCCTCCTCGGCGCCAACTTCGAAGATCATGGGACGTTCGACCGCGGTCGCGACCGCGTCCAGTGCCCGTTGCACCAGTCGCCGCCGCCAGGCCAGCTCGGCCGGTGGCGACAGGTTCGGATCACCCGACGGGTAGGGGATGCCACGACCCGGCACGATCCGCGGCGCGCCGACCTGCTCAGCGATCGTCACGAGGTTGGTGATCAGAGCCGCGGGAATACCAGCCCGCTCCAGCTCCTTAGCAAGCACTGACCCGCAGCGCGTCCCGGTGCCTCAAGTGGCGGTCAGGATCGCCGCTTGCACGCCTGCCTTGCGAAGCTCCGCCGCCCACTCGACGCCGAAACGCCGCGTGATGGCCACCTGCGTGCCATTACCTACCGTGACCAGAAATTCGTTGTGCAGCCGGCCGATCGTGCCCTCGCGCTCTAGGGTGCGGGCGGCATCGAGGGGCAGGATCCGGTTGGGGTCGGCATTGGCTGCGGTGGTGGCGAAGCCGCCGTCCACACATTCCCACTCACCGGACGCGAGCGAATCGACTCCCTCGATCGGGTAGCGCAACCAGCGGGTGGCGCGGGCTGCCTCGAGCCGGTCTGGGTTGCCGGCTGGCACCACGGCACCCTCGGTGGCCAACGCGATGGTCGCGCTGGCCACCTCGTCGACTGGTGCCGCCGGGGCGACCACGTCGAATCCACCGAGGGGAATCTCGGTGCTCTCCCGGTCACCGGCCAGCCGGCGCAGCACAAGTTCGACGGCCCGCGCCGCGGCGCGCCGCTCGACCAGCCGGCCGATCCGGGCGGGCCGCGCGACCAGGCCGTCCGCCACGGTCAGCGTCGCGCCGGTGGCCAGCTTCGCGATGGCGGCGGCGACCGTCTGCAATGTCGGCCGCATCTGTCGGCTGGTAGCACCCGCGGCCACGACCGGTGCGGCACCCGCGTCCGGGAGACCGGGGTTGTCCGGGTGCATCGTCGCCAACGCTGGCAGCCCGCCCGCATGGGCGGCGGCGACCAGCCGGGCGCACGCCAGCCCGTAGCGTCCGCTGCCGAAGGCAGGCCCAGCAACCAGCAGTTCGGCACCGGCCGCCCGCGCCATCCCGAGCAGCTCCTCGGCGACGGCGGCATGCGAGGCGGCGTAGTCGTCGCCGCACACGATGGTGGCCACGATCTGGTGCTCAGCACTGAGGTGTTCAGCACTGAGGTGTTCAGCACTGAGCAACTGGGACAGCAACCGCCCAGGGCCCACCGCGCCGTCGAGTACCCGGGGGCCGATACTCGCCGCCTCCTCGCCACCGAGCCCCGCGTAGAACTGATTGACGTAATGCACGATGCGCATCAGGCCGCGCCTCCCAACTGCTGGCCGGCCCACTGCTGCTCCGACCGGCAGGTGAGCCACCCGGCGCCCAGCGGGCTCAGGGCACTGAGGATCGCGGCGGTCGGCACCTCGACCGCCGCGGTGGCCTCCGCATCAGCGATGCCCAGTCGAGCGCCCCCTAATGCCCGCTCGACCGCCGGCAACGTCACCCGCTGGTCGTAGTTACCGGTACTGACCACCGCACCTCGGCGTGGGCCGGCCACCAGCGGTGGGCCGGTGCCGTCAGCGCCGGACAACTCGGCGTACAGCGCCACCGCGGTCAGGCCGTCAGCCTCCAGCGCGTCAACCTTCAGCATCAGGTCATTGTCGGCGTTGCCGGCGCCTTCCTTGGTCACGATGGCGGCGTCGAAGCCAGCGGCGCGGCACAGCCAGGCGGCGTGGGTGGACACCAGTTCTTTGTCGGCTAGCACGACCGGCTCTGGACACAGCACCACGCCAGCAAAGCACAGATCCTGCCCGTCACGGGCACGCAACTCAGCGATCACGGGGTGGTTCTGGTGCAGGTAGGTGGGATTGCGCAGCGCCGGATGCCCATACTGGCCGCTGACCACGGCCCCGTCCTCAATCTCGATCGGGTCGAACAAGGTCGGCAGGCTGCCGGCCATGCTGCGCCCGTAGACGAAGACGTCCTTGAACGCGCCCTGGGTCTGCAAGTTGGTGATCACACCGACGCGGGGCAGCCCGCCAGTGGGCGTGCCCGGACGGTGCGGAGCCGCCAGCTCCTCGATCACATCGGGCGGGGCATCGACGGCGGCGTCGGCGAGGTGCACGGCCAGGCGCAGCAGCCCGCGGCGCACCGCCACTTCCGCCTCCTGCCAGGAGGCATCCTCAGCGCGGTCGAACTCGATCACCACGTTGTTCGTCCGGGCGAAAGGGGAACGCCGCGCGGCTGGGCCGGACATGTCGATCAGGCCCTCCTGGTTACGGGGCAGGTACCCGGCGGCAAGCACCGCGGCCCCGCGCAGTACGTGGGTGTCACCCCCGCGCTTGCGGTTCACCGGCGCCATCCAGCCAGGAAACACTCCCCCGCCGAGTACCCCCGCTGATCCCTTTGTGCGCGGCTCCACGACATCAAGCGGCGCGACGATCCGAACCCGGTCTCCCGGTACCGCGACGTGCACCCGCACCGACGCCAGAGCGGGATCAGCGAACAGTGCCCGGGACTGATCCCGGCCCACCACGAGCTGATGCCGCACGTACCGGGTGGCGGCACCGAGCTCGACGGAGTGAACCTCATGCACCATGCGCCGCAGTCCCGACAAGACGGCCTCCCCTCCACAGCGCCGGTACTCCCATTGTAGCGAGAACTCACAGATCCTTGGTGTGAATCAAGGTCACGCGGAGTTCGTGGGTGCCGTCCGGGAGTTGGCGGGTAAGTCCGCGGTGGGCGAGGAGTTTCATGATGGGGACGGTGACGCGGCGGGTGGTGTCCAGGGTTTGGCGGGCTTGGCTGAGGGTGAAGGGGCTGGGTAGGTCGCGGAGTCGCTCGATGGCGGCGTCATCCGCGCCGGGCGTGAGGTAGATGCCGTCGGCGATCTTGAGTAGCTCACCGGCTCGTACGGCGGCGCCGAGTTCTTTGGTGCCCAGTCCGAGTTCGGCGAGCTGGTGTGCTTCGGGGGCGGCGAAGGGCCGTGTCGCGAGCTCGGCGCGGAGGGTGGCGATCGCGTTGCGGACCGCGTCGGGCAGCCCGCTGGCTGGCCCGGCGAGGTGTACCCGCCCATCGGTGAGCACTAGCCGAGGGCCCAGGAACAGGTCGACCAGCCGCGCGTCCGGCATCCCGGTGATGTGCCGGGCGGTTTCCAGTGGCAGGCCCGGTTGCAGTGGGTTCGCGGCGGCGCGCTCGGCCACGGCGTCGGTGAGCTGGGCGGTGCATCGCGCCAGCACAGTGGGGTCAACCAGCCACCCACCCGCTTGCGGTGCCCCAGCGGGTGCGGGTGCACCCATCGCGATCAGCTCGGCGCGTCGTACCAGGCCTCGGCGGTGTAGCTCGGCGGCGCCGTCCGGGGTGCCGTCCATGGTGGACAGTTCGGTGCCGCGGGCCGCGGCTGCCCCGCGGCGGCGCAGCAAGGGTGGAGCCACATCCAGCACGGTGACCCCGGCGGAAATGTGCCGGGTGCCGGGATCGCGAAGCAGCGCGCGGTCTCCGATCCGCAGCGGCAGCGGTTGGGCCAGGCTCAGCCGCGCGGTGTCCGCACCCAGCGGCCGGACCCGGGTAGCCACCGCGGCGGTGCCGGTGTGCAGCACTAGCTGCCGGGGCAGCTGGGCTGCCAGGCTGGTGGATAGCCGGACGTCGATGGTGGTGGTGGCCCGCCAGGCTCCCGGGGTGAGCAGGGCGGTACCTCGGCGCACGGCCTGGCGGGGCACCCCGCGCAGGTTGACCGCCACCCGGGCCACCGCGGGCACGGACTCGGCGGGTGCGCCCAGTGCCTGCAGCCCTCGCACGACCACCCGCCGCCCGCCGGGGCCCAGCTCCAGCTCGTCGCCGACGCGCAGCGTCCCGCCGGCCAGCGTTGCGGTGACCACGGTGCCCGCGCCGTGGATAGTGAACGCCCGATCCACCCACAGCCGGACGTCAGCGTCGGGATCCGGCGCGGGCAGCCCGGCGACCAGTGTGTCCAGCGCGGCACGCAGCTCGCCCAGCCCGGCGCCGGTGACGCTGGAGACGCAGACCGCGGGGATCCGACCCAGCGAGGAATCCGCCAGGTGCTCCAGCGCCTCCTCGCGGGCCAACTCCGGTTCCATCAGATCACTGCGGGTCACCACCAGCAGCCCATGCCGGACGTTCAGCGCGTGCAACGCTGCCAGGTGTTCCCGGGACTGGGGCATCCAGCCCTCATCGGCCGCGACCACGAACAGCACCGCGGGTACCGGACCGATGCCGGCGAGCATGTTCGGCACGAACCGCTCGTGGCCGGGTACGTCGACGAACGCCACCGTCGGCCCGGTGGGCAGGGTCGTCCAGACGAACCCCAGATCGATGGTCATCCCTCGGCGGCGCTCAGCGGCCCACCGGTCGGGTTCCATCCCGGTTAACGCGCGGACCAAGGTGGACTTGCCGTGATCAACATGGCCCGCGGTAGCTACCACGTGCACGCCAGCACCGCCTCCCGCACCGCGGCGTCCCGCTCGGCGTCCAGCGCGCGCAGGTCGAGCAGGCAGCGACCACCCTGGACGCGACCGAGCACCGCCGGATTGGTGGCTCGCAGCAGCGGGGCGTAGCGCTCCGGCAGGCTGACCGCGGCGCTGTCCAGCGTCACCCCCGGCGCGCCGCCGCCGCCCACCGTGGCCCGGGACGCCACCGCTGTCGCGTCCACTCCGCGCGCGGCCAGTGCCGTCGCGATCACCGTCGCGCGCTGGTGCAGCGTGTGCGGGTCAGCGGCCAGCGCTTGGGCGGTGGGGGTCACGGGGCCTCGCAGGGTGGCCTCCAACGCGGCCAGCGTCAGCTTGTCCACCCGCAACGCCCGAGCCAACGGATGCCGGCGCAACCGGGCCACCAACCGCTCACAGCCCAGCAGCAGCCCAGCTTGCGGACCGCCGAGCAGCTTGTCACCGCTGGCCGTGACCAAATCCGCGCCGTGGGCCAGCACGGTGGCGGCATCAGGCTCCTCAGGCAGCGCGGGATGCGGCGCGAGCAGCCCCGAGCCGATGTCGACAACCACCGGCACACCCAGCCCGGTCAGCTCCGCCACCGGCACCGAAGAGGTGAACCCGGTGATACGGAAGTTCGACGGATGCACCTTCAGCACGAACCCAGTCCGCGGCCCGATCACCGCGGCGTAGTCCCCACGGGCAACCCGGTTGGTGGTACCAACCTCACGCAACCGGGCACCGGTGGACTCCAACAGCTCAGGGATACGGAACCCGTCACCGATCTCCACCATCTCACCCCGAGCCAGCACAATCTCACGCTCCGCCGCCAGCGCCGTCGCGGCGAGCACCAACGCCGCGGCGCCGTTATTCACCACCGCCACGCCGCCCGCCAACGGCACCGCCTCCGCCAGCGCGGCCAACGCCCCAGCCCCCCGCCGTCCTCGCCCCCCAGTGCCCAGATCAAGCTCTACGTCAGTGGTACCGGCCGCGACCCCCAACGCCTCGACCGCGGCGGCGGACAACGGCGCCCGACCTAAGTTGGTGTGCAGTAACACCCCGGTCGCGTTGAGCACCGGACACAACGTCGTCGCAGCATCCGGCAACGCGGCCAACACCTCCCTGACAAGAGCATCTGGCGCCACAGCGCCCTCACGCACCCGCTGCTGAGCCACCCGCACCGCCCACTTCACCCGCTCGCGCCCCCACCGCCGCGCGGCGGCCACCACAGCCGGAACAGCCAACACCACATCGGTACGCGGAACCTGCCGACGCACATCCACAGCCCGCACGCTAGCTCCCCCAGCAGCCCGCCACCACAGCCTGCGAGCTAACGCCGGAGCGCTCGCCGGCTCAGCGGTAGCAGTAGGAGTCCGAGGAGGCGTCGCCACCTTGGAGCCGGACTTGGTGTACTCGCAAGCCCCGGAAGTCCTGGGCGTGTGGGAAGAACGTTTCGTCGATGCTCAGACCTCCCGCGGTGGTTGTGTCGATCTTGGCCATCCAGGCGCCGACGCCATCGGGGTAGAACTGGTCGTCCCAGGCGCCGTAGAGCGAGTTGGTGAGGTAGACCCGCCGGCCGTCGCGGCTGATCTCGACCATCTGTGGGCCGCCGGCCAGTGGCTGGTCGGGTTCGGCCGGATGGGCCGCGCGGCTGACGATGCCGCCCAACCGCACGGAGCCGGTCTCGCGGGGGTTCGCGGGGTCGGACACGTCGTATTGTTTGAGCTCACCAGTGCCGAAGCATGAGACGTACAGTTGCTGGTCGTCGACCGACAGATTGATGTCGGTGATCAGCGGTGGGACAGCGCCGAAGGGCTTGAGCGCCGGTGGCAGCAGGTCGGGGTCGGCGGGCT
>JBDTAX010000122.1:0-12055 GCA_039924425.1 Pseudonocardiaceae bacterium | reverse complement strand
ACCAGGTCAAGATCCGCGGCTTCCGCATCGAACTGGGCGAAATCGAAGCCGCGTTGCGAAGTCATCCACAGGTGACCGAAGTGGTGGTGACCGCCCGCGAAGACCAGCCCGGGGTGAAGCGGTTGGTCGGTTACCTGGTTCTCGCTACCGACAACGCGCCTACCCCCGCGGATCTCCGCAACCACATCGCCCAGACCCTGCCCGACTACATGGTCCCCGCGATCTACGTCATGCTCGACGAACTGCCACTGGGACCCACCGGGAAACTGGACCGCAAAGCATTACCCGCCCCGGATCGGCTCATTGAGCCAGTAGTTGGATATGTCGCGCCACGGACCGCGACTGAGCGTGTCTTGGCTGATGTGTGGACGCAGGTGCTGGGTGTGCTACGAGTTGGAATCCACGATAACTTCTTCGAACTCGGCGGCGACTCCATCCTGAGCATTCAGATCGTCTCCCGGACCCGCCGGGCCGGTGTGCAGGTGAGCACCAAGGACATCTTCTTCCACCAGACCATCGCTGAGCTCGCGGCGAGCGTGAGAGTGGAGTCGGCATCCGAGCGGGCGGATGATGAGCTGGTTGCCGGCCCGGCACCGCTGACCCCGATTCAGCGCTGGTTCTTTGCCACCTATGGGGCGTTGACGCATTTCAACCAGTCCTTTGCTGTCGAGTTGACCGAAGATCTCGATCAGGACGCACTATCAGCCGCGGTGGATGCGCTGGTGGCGCACCACCCGGAACTGCGGATGCGTTTCTCCCAGATCCAGGGGCAGTGGTGCCAGGACGTCGCACCCACCAGTAGCGCGGTGTTGGAGCGCTGCGACCTCTCGGATCTGGCGGAGGGGGATCGGCAGGCGGTGATGGAGCAAGCCGCGCTGAGCGCCCAGTCCGGTCTGGACATCACCAGCGGCCCGGTGCTGCGGGCGGTGCTCTTCGATGTCGGCCCGGGCCACCGGGCATGGCTGTTCATCGCCATCCATCACCTCGTCGTGGACGGGGTGTCCTGGCGGATCCTGCTCAGCGATCTAGAAACGGCCTACCGCCAGGCCCGCGGTGGGGGCCCGGTCGGATTGGAGCCGGTCGGCACCTCCTTCACCCAATGGGCGCACCGGTTGATGGGGCATGTCCAGGCCGGTGGGCTCGATGGTGACCTGGGATATTGGTCTGCGCTGTCACAGGAGGCATGGCCTGACCTGCCGGTGGCTCGGGCCGGGGTGAACACGGCCGGTTCCGGTCGCACAGTGACAGTGCGTTTGGGTCGGGAAGACACCGATGCGTTGATGCACCGGGTGCCGGGGATGTACCGCACCCAGATCAATGACGTGTTGCTCAGTGCCCTGGGTCGGGTGCTGTCGTCCTGGACCGGGCAGGAGCGGGTACTCGTCGCGCTGGAAGGCCACGGCCGCGAGGAGATCCTCGACGGGGTTGATCTGTCCCGCACCGTCGGCTGGTTCACGACCCAGTTCCCCGTCGCCCTCACCGTTGTCTCTACCGAGTGGGGCGAGTCACTCAAGTCCATCAAAGAACAACTACGGGCCATCCCACACCGCGGGCTCAGCTACGGGGCACTGCGGTACCTCAGTCCCGACAACCCTCTGCGCGCCGACGCCCAGCCACAGATCAGCCTGAACTACCACGGCCAGTGGGACGTAGCACCCGACTCTGGCGGGCTGTACCACAGCGGCCACAGCGGGTTCGCGCCCGATCATGCATCCGAGAGCATCCGGCCTTACTTACTCGATGTCGGCGGTATGGTCATCGACGGTGAGCTCCACCTGAGCTGGACGTACTCGCGGAACGTGCATGACGAGGCCACCATCACGATCTTGGCCTCGGAGATGCTCCAGGCACTACGGGAGATCGTGGCCCACTGCGCCCAACCCGGCATCGGCGGGCGTACTCCCTCAGACTTCCCCCTGGCCCGCCTCGACCAGGCCGGCGTGGACCGTCTCGCGGGTGACGGGCGGTCAGTCGAAGACATCTACCCACTCACGCCCCTGCAGGCCGGGATGGTTTTCCACAGCCTGGTCGACACCGACTCCGCGCCTTACGTTGATCAGTTCCGGTTGCGCCTGTCGGGTGTGTCCGATGCCCAGGCTTTGGGCGTGGCGTGCCAGCGGGTGGTCGATCGCACCCCGGCGTTGCGCAGTTCGGTGGTGTGGGACGGGGTAGCCGAGCCGCTGCAGGTGGTGTATCGCGAAGTTGCCGTTCCGACGAGGTATGACGACTGGCGCGATATGTCAGAGGTGGAGCTGGATCGGGCGCTAGCGCGGGTGGCGGCCGAGGAACTCGGACTCGGGTTGGACTTGACCGTTGCGCCCTTGTTGCGGCTGGTCATCGTCACGCTGACCGGCGACGAGGTGGTGCTGGTATGGACTTCCCACCACGTGATGCTGGATGGTTGGAGCCAAGGCCAGGTATTCGCTGAGGTGCGCGAGCAGTACGCGGCGATCGTGCACGATCGTGCGCCCGAGCTTGTCACCCGGCGTCCGTTCCGGGACTACCTCCACTGGCTGGACGAGCAAGATCAAGATCAAGCCGAACAACACTGGCGACAGGTGCTGTCCGACTTTGGCGCGCCCACCCACTTACCCTATGACCGGCAACCCCTCGAGGCGCACAGCACCGAATCCGCCGAGTCAGTGCAGGTCAAGCTCTCGGCGGGAGACTCTCAGCGGCTCCAGTCGATGGCGATGCGTGGTGGCCTGACACTGAACACGATGGTGCAGGGCGCTTGGGCCCTGCTGTTGTCGCGCTACAGCGGTGAGCACGATGTCGTCTTCGGCACCGTCGTCTCCGGGCGCCCCGCCGAGCTGGCCGGCGTCGAGTCGATGGTCGGCATGTTCATCAACACCGTACCCACCCGGGTGCGGATCGATGATGCCCAGGATGTGGTGTCGTGGCTGCGGGGGCTGCAGGCCCAGCAGTCGCAATCGCGGCAGTTCGACTTCGTGTCGCTGACACAACTCCAGGCGTGGAGTGATCTGCCCGCCGGGGCCAACCTGTTCGACAGCGTAGCCGTGTTCCAGAACTTCCCGTTCGAAGCGCCACCGGAGGGCGAGCCGGGTCTGCGTATCCGCGCGTTCCAGGGCCGGGACACCACGAACTTCCCGCTGAGTCTGCGCGCCTACCTGGAGGGAGTGGATAGGCAGCTGGGCTTCGAGCTGGGCTACGACCCGCACCTGTTCGATAGGGCCACGGTCGAGCGGATGGCCGGACATGTCCTGCGGGTGCTAGCAGTGCTGGCGGCCGATGCCGGGGTTCGCTGGGGTGACATCGACATCTTGTCCGAAGCCCAACGGTCCCAGGTACTGGTGGAGTGGAACAACACCGATCGAGACATGCCGGTGCTGGCGTTGCCGGAGCTGATGCAGGCGGCGGTGGCACGGACGCCGGATGCGCAGGCCGTGATTTTCCGGGCTGAGACAGGCGAAGCTGAGTCCATCAGCTTCGCGGAGCTGGGCTCCCGGGCGAACCGGTTGGCTGGACTGCTGATCGGGCTTGGTGCGGGCCCGGAGCGGATCGTCGCGCTGGCGTTGCCCCGCTCGGTGGAGATCATCGTGGCGCAGTTGGCCGTCGCCAAGGCGGGGGCGGCGTTCCTGCCGATCGATCCGGCCTACCCCACCGAGCGGATCGCCTTCATGCTCGATGATGCCCGCCCGGTTCTGGTGCTCACCCAGACCGCGCTGGCCGCCGGGCTACCCAGCCACGCCGCAGGCAGGGTGCTGATACTCGACGACCCGGATACGGTCGCCGCCGTAGCGGCGATGGCCGACCGGGCCCCGACCGACACCGACCGCACGACTCCGCTGTCGCTGACGCATCCGGCCTATGTCATTTACACCTCTGGTTCCACTGGACGGCCTAAGGGCGTGGTGGTCTCCCATGCCGGGCTGGCCGGCTTCGCGGCCGCCGAGGCCGAGCACTTCCGGGTGGGTCCCGGTGATCGAGTGTTGCAGTTCGCCTCGCCCAGCTTCGATGCCTCGGTGCTGGAGTTGTGCATGTCCTTGCCCGTCGGAGCCGCGTTGGTGGTGCCCCCACCAGGACCGTTGCTGGGCGAGGAACTGGCCGAGGTGCTTGCGCGGCACGGTGTCACCCACGCCCTGATCCCTCCAGCCGCGCTGGCCACGGTGCCTGACGAGGTCGCGGCAACCGGACTGCCGGAATTCCGCACGGTGATCGTGGGTGGCGAAGCCTGCACCGTGGATCTGGTGACCCGGTGGGCACCGGGCCGGCGGATGATCAACGCTTACGGGCCGACCGAGTCCACGGTCGTGGCGACCTGGAGTCAGGCCCTGATGCCAGGAAAGGTGCCGCCGATCGGCCGCCCCATTCCCAACACCCGCAGCTACGTGCTTGACGGTGTGCTGCGGCCGGTGCCGGTGGGTGTTCCCGGTGAGCTCTACCTCGCCGGCGCCGGGCTCGCGAGGGGCTATCTGAACCGGCCCGGATTGACCGCGGCGCGGTTTGTGGCCAATCCGTACGGGGTTCCCGGCAGCCGGATGTATCGCACCGGGGACCTGGTGCGCTGGACCGTCGATGGCGAGTTGCTGTTCGTCGGTCGGGTTGACGAGCAGGTGAAGATCCGAGGTTTCCGGATCGAACTGGGTGAGATCGAAGCCGTGCTCGCCGGCCACCCCGATGTCTCGCAGGTCGCTGTTGTCGTGGTCGGGGCGGAACCCGCTGACAAGCGTCTGGTGGCCTATGTGGTCGCGGTCGGGACAGCGGAGGGCCCGTTGCTGCGGGCCCACGCGTCGACGATGCTGCCCGACTACATGGTGCCCTCGGCGTTCGTGTTGTTGGACCAGTTGCCGTTGACTGCGAATGGCAAGCTGGACCGGCGGGCATTGCCCGCTCCGGAGTGGACCGGGAGCACGGCTGGCTACGTGGCACCCCGTACCGAGGCTGAATTTGTGGTGGCGCGGATCTGGGCCGAGGTGTTGGGGGTTGAGCGAGTCGGGATCAAGGACAATTTCTTCGAGCTCGGCGGGGACTCTATCTCAAGTATTCGGGTGGCGTCGCGGTTGCGGGCGGCTTTCGAGGTGGAGTTGTCTCCACGGGTGATTTTCAGCAATTCTACGGTTGACGCGCTGGCGGCCGCGATGCCGGCTGCCGCCGGGGCGTTGACAGCTGCCGCCGGGGCGTTGACGGCGATTCCGGTTATCGCTCGAAGCGGCGAGTCGGCTCCGTTCCGTGCGCAACAGTCGTTTGCTCAGCAACGTTTGTGGTTCTTGCATGCGTTTGAGCGGGACGGTGCGGAGTACGCCACGCGGGTCGGCCTGCGATTGTACGGAGAGCTGAATGTCGACGCGTTGCGTGTGGCATTCACTGAGCTGGTCGCCCGGCATGAGTCGTTGCGGACGACGTTCGAGGAGGCTGACGGGCGGGGTGTGCAGGTGGTGCACCCGCCGCAGCGGGTGCCATTGCCGGTGCTCGATCTGTCGGATCTGGAGCAGCCTGAGCGTTCCGCTGAGTTCGAGCGCGTGCTGGTCGCGGAGGGCAACGAGCCGTTCGATTTGAGCTGTGGACCGCTGATGCGGGTGCGGCTGGTGTGGCTGGGCGCCGGGGACCACGCCTTGGTCCTGGTCCTTCACCACATCATCACCGACGGCTGGTCGATGGGCGTACTTCTCGGCGAGCTGAGCGTGCTCTACCGGGCAGCCGTGCATCACGAGGCGGCCGATCTGGCCCCGCTGCCGGTGCAGTATGCGGATTTCGCGGTCTGGCAACGAGCGGCGCTATCCGGCCCGTTGCTCGCGGACGGTCTGGCCTACTGGCGGCGCCAGCTCGACGCCCTGGCGCCGTTGGAGCTGCCGACCGATCGGCCCCGGCCGGCGATGCGGACCTCAGCCGGGGCCATGCACGAGTTCGTCGTCCCCGTCGAGGTGACCACTGCGCTCAAGGAGCTGGGCCGACGAGTGGATGGCACGCTGTTCATGACCCTGGTCGCCGCCTGCCAGGTGTTGTTCGCGCGCTGGTCGGGGCAGGAGGACATTGCGGTGGGCACGGTGGTGTCGGGCCGGGATCGAGCCGAATTGGAGCGGTTGATCGGGTTTTTCGTCAACACCGTGGTGTTGCGTTCCCGGGTGACCCTGGACCACACGTTCCGGGAGCTCCTTGCCGGGGTGCGAGAAACGGTGCTGGACGCTTTTGTGCACCAGCAGGTGCCTTTTGAGCGCCTGGTGGATGAGCTTTCACCGGTTCGGGACACCAGCCGTACCCCGTTGTTCCAGGCCATGGTCTTGCTGCAGAACGCACCCGGGCGCCCCCCGGAGCTGACCGGGTTGGAGGTCTCGGGTCTAGAATTGCCGGTGAATTCCGCGAACTTCGATATCACTGTGGAATTCCAGGAAGTCGGCGAGGTGTTAGCCGGCGCGTTTACTTACAACACTGATTTGTTCGATGCGGCCACCATCGAGCGGATGGTGGGGAATTTGTTGGTGTTGTTGGGAGGTATTGCCGCTGGTCCGGATCGGCCAGTGGGTGAGCTGCCGTTGCTGGTCGAGGCGGAGCGGTATCAGCTGCTTACTTCGTGGAATGACACCCATCGTGAGGTGTCCGGGGCGGTTCTGCCGGCATTGTTTGAGTCTCAGGTGGCGCGGACTCCGGATTCGGTGGCGCTGATCTGTGGTGGTGCCGGCTCGGCTCAGGTGGAGCTGTCGTATCGGGAACTGAATGAGCGCGCGAATCGCCTGGCGCGAGTGCTGATCGCCCGGGGGGTGGGGCCCGAGCAGCTGGTCGGGTTGGCGCTGCCACGTGCCGCGGAGATGGTCGTGGCGCTACTGGCGGTAGTGAAAGCGGGTGCGGCTTACCTACCGTTGGATGTGAGCCATCCGCCGGCGAGGATCGCGTTCATCTGTGCCGACGCTGGCCCGTCTGTGGTGCTGAGTACGCGGGAGAATTCGGTGCGCCTGCCGGCCGAGGTGGTGCGTCTGGTGATCGATGACGTCCCGACCGTCGAGCAGATCGCCGGTTATCCGAGTCACGACATCACCGACGCCGAGCGGACCGCACCACTGTGGGATACCCATCCCGTTTACGTGATCTACACCTCGGGGTCCACCGGCACCCCCAAGGCGGTGGTGGTCCCGCATGCCGCCTTGGCCAACTTCCTGGATTCGATGGCCGAGCGGCTCCGCCTGGATCGGTGCACTCGGCTGCTCGCCGTCACCACTATCGCTTTCGACATCGCCGCGCTGGAGCTGTACCTGCCGCTGCTCACCGGCTCCACCGTGGTGGTGGCACCCGATGCGTCCGACCCGGCCGCCCTGGGACAGCTGATCATCGACACCGACGTCACCATCATGCAGGCCACTCCGTCGCTGTGGCAGAGCATCATCTCCACCCATCCGCAGGACGTGCGCGGGTTGCGCATGCTCACCGGTGGGGAGGTCTTGCCGCCCGCGCTCGCCGCCGCGATGCGGGAGTTGGGCAGCGAGGTCACCAACCTTTACGGGCCGACCGAGACCACGATCTGGTCCACCGCTACCCGGCTGACCACCCCCGGTGCACCCACGATCGGTAA
The DNA here is from genome assembly GCA_039924425.1 of Pseudonocardiaceae bacterium. Taxonomy (GTDB): domain Bacteria; phylum Actinomycetota; class Actinomycetes; order Mycobacteriales; family Pseudonocardiaceae. The sequence goes on along the minus strand of JBDTAX010000122.1, from coordinate 4,530 downwards.
GCCAATCGGGAACACCCAGACCTACGTCCTGGATGCGCGGCTGCGCCCGGTGCCGATCGGAGTGCCAGGAGAGCTGTACCTGGCGGGTCACGGGGTAGCCCGCGGCTACCTGCGCCGCCCGGGGTTGACCGCCACCCGGTTCCTGGCCAATCCCTACGACGCCCCGGGGCAGCGGATGTACCGCACCGGGGACCTGGCGCGTTGGCTGCCTGGTGGCGAGCTGGCCTACCTGGGCCGGGTTGATGAGCAGGTCAAGATCCGCGGGTTCCGCATCGAGCCCGGTGAGATCGAATCCGTGCTGAAATCCCAGCGGGGGATCGCCCAGGCGGTGGTGATCGCCCGGGAGACACCGGCGGCATCAGCGCACAGCCCGCACCACCAACTGGTCGCCTATCTGGTGTCCGCACCCGGGACACCGGCACCGGATCCGGCGTCGCTCCGCGCGGAACTGAGGAAAACGCTGCCCGACTACATGGTGCCCGCGGTGTTCGTGACCCTCGACGCGTTACCGCTGAACGCGAACGGAAAAGTGGACCGCAAAGCATTACCCGCCCCCGAGGGCGCCAACGAGCCGGTCGCGGAATATGTCGCGCCGAGGACCGCCACCGAAGAGATCCTGGCCGGGATCTGGTCTGAGGTCCTGGGAGTGGAACAGGTCGGTGTCCGGGACAACTTCTTCGAGCTCGGCGGCGACTCCATCCTGAGCATCCGGGTGATGTCGCGGGTACGGGTGGCGTTCGCGGTGGAGTTGTCTCCACGGGTGCTCTTCGTGGATCCCACGGTGGCGGGGTTGGCGGTCGCGGTGGCGGAGTCGGTGGTGTCCGACTCGCCGCCGATCACCGTGGTGAATCGTGCCGGGAAGTCGCCGTTGTCGTTCGCGCAGCAGCGGTTGTGGTTCCTGGATGAGTTTGCTCCAGGTGGCGCGGGCTATGTGTCGGCGTTCGCGCTGAGGTTGCGCGGTGATCTCGACCTGGATGCGTTGTCGGTAGCGCTCAGCGCGCTGGTGGCTCGGCACGAGTCGTTACGTACCACATTCGAGACGGTGGACGGCCTCGGCGTCCAGGTGATCCATCCACCCGCTCAGGTGCGGGTGGATGTGCTGGACCTTTCGGAGTTGGACCGGCCCGAGTGCGACGTACAGTTGCGGGAAGTCTTGGCTGCGGAGATCGGCCGGGGGTTCGACCTAGCGCAGGGGCCGCTGCTGCGGCTGGGCGTGGTCCGGGTGGATGCCGCTGAGCACGTGTTGAGCGTGGCGATGCACCACATCATCACCGATGGCTGGTCGATGGGTGTGTTGATGGCCGAGTTGGGGGTGTTCTACAACGCCGCGGTGAGTGGCCAGGACCCATGGTTGCCGGTATTGGCGGTGCAATACCTCGACTACGCGGTCTGGCAACGTGAGTTGCTCTCGGGTCCCGTGCTGGACTCCGCGTTGCGGTACTGGCGCGAGCAGCTGGCCGGGGTTGCGGTCTTGGAGTTGCCCACCGACCGGCCTCGCCCGGCGGTACTGAGCTCCGCGGGGGCCATGCACGAGTTCGTGGTGCCCGCCGGGGTCACCGGCCGGCTCAAGGATCTGGGTCTGCGTTCAGATGGCACGTTGTTCATGACACTGGTCGCGGCTTGCCAGGTGCTGTTCGCCCGCTGGTCGGGGCAGGACGACATCGCGGTGGGCACGGTGGTGTCGGGCCGGGAGCGCGCCGAGATAGAAGGGCTGATCGGCTTCTTTGTCAACACCCTGGTCCTCCGGTCTCGGGTTGATGACGGGCAGAGTTTCCGGCAATTCCTCATCGGCGTTCGGGAAACCGTGTTGGACGCCCTGGTTCACCAGCAGGTCCCCTTCGAACGCCTCGTCGACGAACTCTCGCCGATCCGGGACACCAGCCGGACCCCGTTATTCCAAGCCATGGTCGTGTTGCAGAACGCGCCCGGGCATGTTCCGGAGTTGACCGGACTCACGGCCTCCGGGCTGGCGCTACCCGTCACCACCACGAAATTCGACATCACCGTTGAATTTCACGAAGCCGGTGATGAGTTGGTCGGCGCGGTGCAATACAACACCGACTTGTTCGACGCGGGCACTGTCGAACGTATGACCGCGCATTTGCTCGTGCTGCTGGGCGGGATCGCGGCTGACCCGGATCAGCCACTGGGCGGGTTGCCGATGTTGCCCGCGGCGGAGCGGCACCAATTGTTGGTGGGCTGGAACGAGAACAGCCGTGCGGTGGCTGGGGTGAGTTTGCCGGAGTTGTTCGCCGCGCAGGTGACCCGCTTCCCGGATGCGGTCGCGGTGGTGTGTGGGCCGGTGAGTGTGTCCTACGCGCAGTTGGATGAGCGGGCTAACCGGTTGGCGCATTGGCTGATGAGGCAAGGGGTGGGGCCGGAGCGGTTGGTCGCGGTGGCGTTGCCGCGGTCGGTGGAGCTCGTGGTGGCGTTGCTGGCGGTGGTCAAGGCCGGTGGTGGGTATGTGCCGGTGGACCCGGACTACCCCGGGGCGCGGATCGGTTTCATGCTCTCTGATGCCGCGCCGGTACTGGTGCTCAGCTGTGCCGCCGCGGCGCCGCGGTTGCCGGTGTCACCTGGCTTGGCTGTGGTGCTGGTTGATGATCCCCTGATGGTGAGCGAGCTGGCCGCCATGCCTGAGCGCGCCCCAGGGGACGCGGATCGGCTCGGTGCCCTGCACCTGTCTCATCCGGCGTACGTGATCTATACGTCAGGGTCGACCGGGCAACCGAAAGCGGTGGTGGTCACGCACGCCGGATTGAGCAGTTTCGTCGCCGCGGAGATTGAGCATTACCGGGTCAGCCCGGGTGATCGGGTACTGGCGATGTCTTCGCCGAGTTTTGATGCCTCGATCCTGGAATTGGGCATTTCCTTGCTGGCGGGCGCGGTGTGGGTGTTGCCCGCGAGTTCCGAGCCGCTGGCCGGGGAAAGTCTGCTGGCGATCCTGGAGGAGCAGCGGATCACTCATGCGTTGATCCCGCCGGCGGCGTTGGTCACCATCCCCGTGGAGGCCGCCACGAGTGGGTTGCCGGCGTGGCGCACGGTGATCGTGGGTGGGGATGTCTGTAGCGCGGAGTTGGTGGCTCGATGGGCTCCGAACCGCCGGATGATTAATTCGTACGGGCCCACGGAGGCCACGGTGGTGGCCAGTTGGAGCGCACCACTGGTCCCGGGTGCCCTTCGCCCGCCGATCGGGTCGCCGATCCTCAATACCCGCCTGTTTGTGCTGGACTCATGTTTGCGGCCGGCCCCGGTAGGGGTGCCCGGGGAGTTGTACGTCGCCGGAATCGGGTTGGCCCGGGGATACCTGCACCGTCCTGGGTTGACCGCCGCTCGGTTTGTGGCGAATCCCTTCGGGGAACCCGGTGAACGGATGTATCGCAGCGGGGACCTGGTGCGCTGGACCCCTCGCGGAGAGCTGGAGTATCGGGGTCGGGCCGATGCGCAGGTCAAGATCCGCGGGTTCCGCATCGAACCTGGAGAGATCGAGACGGCGCTGAATACCCACCCAGGGATCAGCGCGGCCGTTGTGGTCGCTCGGGAGGATCAGCCGGGGATCACACGATTGGTCGGATATGTGGTCCCGGCCACCGAGAACCCGCCGAGCGGGACGGAGCTGCGGGCTCATCTTGCGCGCACCCTGCCGGACTATATGCTGCCCGCCCTGTTCGTGACGCTCGAGGAACTACCGTTGGGCCCGACGGGGAAAGTGGACCGCGGGGCGCTACCCGCTCCCGGCCAACTCGCGCGGCCGGTGGCGCGGTACGTGGCGCCCCGCAGCGCCACCGAGCGGACTCTGGCCGAGATCTGGGCGCAGGTGCTCCATGTTGAACGAGTGGGGATCGAAGACAATTTCTTCGAGTTGGGCGGGGACTCCATCCTGAGCATCCAGGTGGTGTCGCGGGCCCGCCGCGCCGGCGTGCAGGTGACCACAAAGGACATTTTCTTCCGCCAGACGGTTGCTGAACTTGCCGCGAGCGCGCAGGCCGAACGGCTGGAGGGGTCGGCCGAAAATGAGGTGATCGCTGGTCCGGCGCCGTTGACGCCGATCCAGCGGTGGTTCTTTACGACCCATGGCGCGGTGCCGCATTTCAATCAGTCTTTCGTGGTGGAGCTGACCGAGGACCTTGACGAGCATGCGTTAGCCGTGGCATTGGATGCGGTGCTGGCGCAGCATGCGGCATTGCGAATGCGCTTTGCCCGGGTGGGCGATCAGTGGCGCCAGGATGTCACGGCGGTTGAACTGGGTGAGGTGTTGCGCCGGTGTGATCTGTCTGATGTGGACGACCACGACGCGCGGGTAGCGATGGCGCAGGCGGCCCTGGCCGCTCAGTCCAGCCTGGATATCGTTGCTGGCCCGTTGTTGCGTGCGGTGCTGTTCGGGTTCGGGTCGGGTCATCGGCCGTGGCTGTTCATCGGGATCCATCATCTGGTGGTTGATGGGGTGTCGTGGCGGATCCTGCTCAGTGATCTGCAATCGGCTTATGAGCAGGCGCGCGGTGGACACCCGGTGGAGTTGGAGCCGGTCGG
>JBDTAX010000121.1:0-11333 GCA_039924425.1 Pseudonocardiaceae bacterium | reverse complement strand
CGCAGCGACGACTACTCGTCAGTGGCCTACTGGTACCAAGCCGAGCCGCACTTGCCCTTCCCGCTCAAGCCAGTAAACGAGCGCGCCCCCCGCGCCCGCTGACTGGCTTGGTGGATGGCGCGAGAGTGATTGAGAAGATCCTGCCGGGTGGGGTGGTGGGGGTTGAGGCGTTTGACGACCCGGATGAGGCGGTGCTTTTCCCGGGGGAGGCGGAAGTGCTCAGCCGCGCGGTGGACAAGCGGCGCCGCGAGTTCCGCACCGTCCGGCACTGCGCCCGCCAGGCCCTGGGCCAGCTCGGCCTGCCACCGGTATCGATACTGCCCGGCGAGCGCGGGGCACCGCAATGGCCACCAGGGGTCGTGGGCAGCATGACCCACTGCGCTGGTTACCGGGCCGCGGCCGTGGCACACAGCCGTGACCTGCGCACCCTCGGAATCGATGCCGAACCACACCTTCCGTTACCAGCGGGCGTCCTGGGCGTCATCGCGCGGGACGAGGAACGGGAGCGCCTGTCCGAACTGGCCGCCGCGGACAACGCGACATGCTGGGACCGCATCCTGTTCTGCGCCAAGGAGGCGGTGTACAAAGCGTGGTTCCCACTCACCCACCGCTGGCTAGGATTCGAGCACGCCGCCGTCACCATCACTCCCGGCACAACCGATCCCGCGGCGGGCTGCTTCACCGCCCGTCTACTGGTGTCCGGACAGACCACCACCGGCGACCCGCTGACCCGACTGGACGGCCGCTGGCTGCGCGGCGCCGACCTGGTTATCACGGCGATCGCTGTCCCCGCCACCAACTCTGGCTGAGCGGTTCGCCGCTCGGAGCTGGCGGTACTTTCGGAAGACTTCTTTCACAGCATCCGTCACCGGTAGCTCGTCCTCCAACGAGCGCCACAGGTAGGCGTCGTGCTCGTGGAGTTCAACGGGTTCAGGCTGGGCGACGCTCACCGCGAAGGTGAACTGACGACTCTTCTTGCCGCTCGCCGAAGTGTAGTCGAAGCTGCCGATGTACTCGTGGATTCCCGTGATCTCAAGGCCAGTTTCTTCCTTGCAGCTCGGGTAGCGCGCAAGGTAGGTGTGGAAGAGATGCAACCCGTTGACCTGATTATCTGCGGCAGCGTGGCCGCACTCTCTGCGGGTCATTGACAACGACCTGCCCGAGACTGGACACGACTTCAGCGTGGACATGATTGTCACGCCGGGCGACGTGATCATGTGCGGTGCGTCACGACGGTCGCCCGGCCTGGTGTGGGCAGACCTCAGCGCTGAGAAGATTGCCGCGATTCCCGTCTTGGCGGCACGCCGTCGTCTGTGGTAGGGCGGAGGAAGTGGTCACCCGGTCGGCGCTGGGACGGCGCTGGCCATCCTCGGCGCGGTGTTGGTGGCGCCAGTCACGCCTTGCGGCTCGGGCATCAACCACGTCAGCAGAGCCATCACGGCCGCGCATCCCGCGATGGTGAGGAACAGGACCCGCACGTCGCCGCCGTTGAAGGCGAGGATGGAGGTGAACACGATCCCGCCCATGTTGCCGTACGCGCCCGCCATCCCGGCGACCTGGCCGCCGCTGCGGCGGGTGACCAGCGGGACGATGGCGTACACGGCACCGTTGCCGCCCTGGATGAACACCGACGCCAGCGCGACCAGGGCGATGCCCAGCCACAGGGGCCAGCCACTGTTCATGCTTGAGATCACGACGAACACGACCACGGCGCCGGCGAGCAGGATCCGCAGGGCGATGCGCCGCTGGGGCAAGATGTCGGAAAGCAGACCTCCGCCGGGCCGGACCACCAGGTTGGTGAACGCGAAGGCACTGCCTGCGGCGCCGGCGGCTGCGATGCCGAGGTCGAAGGTGTTGGCGAAGTAGGTGGGCAGCAGGGAAACCACCGTGAGCTCGGTGCCGAACGTCACGAAGTACGCCAGCGACAGCAGTACCACCAGGCGGAACGGGTATTCCTCGGCGGTCTGAGGTACCTGGGCGAGCGCGAGGCGGTTCACCGACAGGGTGCGCGTCGCCTGCACCGCGTAGAGGACCGTGAGCAACACCACGACCGCCGCGAACCCGCCCGCCGAGATGACCCCGGCACTCCAGATCCGGTAGGCGACCACACCGAGGACGGCGACCGGCGGCAGCTGCAGCGCCAGCAGCCCGAAGACCGCGCCCCGGCTGGTGACCTCCAACGCCCCCTGCTTGCGCGGTCGCTGGAACTCCGAGCCTTCGGGCGTGTCCTGGACGGCGAACAGGTACACCACGCCGTAGATCGCGGCGAGCGCGCCGGCGACACCGATACCCCAGCGCCAGCCACCGACATGCCCGGCCACCAATGAGATGGTTGGCAGGGCCAGGGCGGCCGCGGCCGAGCCGAAGTTGCCCCAGCCGCCGTAGAAACCCTCGGCCATGCCGATCTCCTCGCGGTGGAACCACTCAGCCACCATGCGGATGCCGACCACGAACCCGGCGCCGACCACGCCGAGAACAAGCCGGCTGAACACGAGGACGGGGTAGCTCGACGCGGTGGCGAAAATGGTGTTGGGAACCACCGCGAAGATCAGGATACCGGCGAAGACCCGGCGCGGACCGAAGCGATCCAGCAGCATTCCGACCCCGATCCTGGCCGGAACGGTCAGCGCCAGATTGCACAACGACAGGGTGACCAGCTGCGACTTCGACAGGTGTAGCTCGGTGCCGATCTGTTTCGCGAAGGGCGCCATGTCGAACCAGACGAGGAAGCTCAAGAAGAACGCCAGTGTCGTCAAGTGCAGGATGCGGTATCGCCCATTCAGGGACGCCAGCGTGCCCAACCGCCGGAACAATCCGGGGGGTGCGGCAACCTGTGGGGCCGTGGACGGGGTGGAAGGTGACGCGGCGGGGGGCATCGTCGCTCCTGCGGGCAGGGGGTAGCGGGCAAGCCGCTCTGTCGCCGCTGACGCTAAGAACCCCACTTTGCGGTGCTGTTACAAATTGCCGCCGTCGCGCTTTAACATCCGCTCACTTCCGCTCGGGGAACAATGTGATGGCGGGCGGGAAGCTCGAAGTCAGCTCCAGAGTGTGAGATCACGATCGATTACGACACGCACCGTGGCGAGCTGGGCGCCCTGATTCGACATGTGGTGTTCATGTGCCGTTTCGCTCAGTCTGACACGCTCCAGAAGCCGGGCCCTCGACGACGAAGGGCTGCACATGAGCGCCATCGTCCTGGTCGTGATCATTACAGCGTTGGTCTTCGACTTCACCAACGGCTTCCACGACACCGTGAACGTCATGGCGACCTCGATCGCTACCGGGGCGCTGACACCGCGACAGGTGCGCTCGGGCGCAATGATCCACTGGGGTGCCCTGGCGGTCGGCTGCCGCCTCCACCTGATCGTTGCCAGGTGATCCCGCCCGGTAGGATTGCCTCCCTCATCGTGAGCGGGGCGAAACCCACAACGGATGGTGGTAGGCGCATGGTCAGCGAGTTCCTGGCGCGGCGGGAGCGGTCATGATCGAGCAGAACCGGTTCGCCATCGAGCCGTGGGCGGTGCGGGAGTGTGGGCTGGATCTGGCCGCGCTGGGCCAGACCGAGTCGGTCTTCGCGCTGGCCAACGGGCACATCGGGCTGCGCGGCAATCTCGATGAGGGCGATCCGCACTCGCTGCCTGGCAGCTACCTCAACTCCTTCTACGAGCTGCGGCCGCTGCCCTACGCCGAGGGTGGCTACGGTTACCCCGAGTCCGGTCAGACGATCGTCAATGTGACCAACGGCAAGCTGATCCGGCTGCTGGTCGACGACGAGCCGCTGGACGTGCGCTACGGAGAGCTGCGCTCCCACGAACGGGTCCTCGACCTGCGTGCCGGCACGCTCACCCGCCGGGTGGAATGGGTCTCCCCCACCGGCAAGGCGGTGCGGGTGAGTTCGCAGCGGCTGGTATCGCTGGTCCAGCGCGCCGTGGCCGCGATCAACTACGACGTCGAGGCGGTCGACGAGCCGGTGCTGCTGGTCCTGCAGTCCGAGCTGTTCGCCAACGAGCAGTTGCCCGACACCGCCGATGACCCGCGGGTGGCCGCGGTGCTCTCCGAGCCGCTGGTCGCCGAGCAGCCGCGGTGCAACGACACCGGCGCCACCCTGATGCACAGCACCCGCCACTCCGGGTTGCGGATGGCCGCCGCGATGGACCACGAGGTGTTCGGTCCCTCGCGCACGGAGTTCCACTCCGAGGCCACCGAGGACGTCGCCCGGACGACGGTGATCTGCCGGCTGGAACCCGGACAGCGGTTGCGGGTGGTGAAGTACCTGGCCTACGGCTGGTCCGCGCAGCGGTCCTTCCCGGCGCTCAACGACCAGGTCCGGGCCGCGCTGGCGGCGGCCCGGTACACCGGCTGGACTGGGCTGACCACCGAACAGCGCGCCTACCTCGACGACTTCTGGGCCGCCGCCGACGCGGAGGTCGAGGGCAACTCGCAGCTGCAGCAGGCGATCCGCTTCGGGTTGTTCCACATCCTGCAGGCCGGGGCGCGCGCCGAGCGCCGGGGCATCGCGGCCAAGGGCCTGACCGGCCCGGGGTACGACGGGCACACCTTCTGGGACGCCGAGACCTTCGTGCTGCCGGTGCTCAGCCACACGGTGCCCGACGCCGCCGGCGACGTGCTGCGGTGGCGCCAGCACATCCTGCCGCTGGCGCTGGAGCGCGCCAAGCAGCTCGGCCTGGCCGGCGCGGCGTTTCCCTGGCGCACCATCCGCGGCCAGGAATGCTCCGGATACTGGCCAGCCGGCACCGCGGCCTTCCACATCAACGCCGACATCGCCGACGCGGCGATCCGCCACGTGAGCGCGACCGGCGACACCGACTTCGAGCGTGACGTCGCGCTGGAGCTGCTGGTGCACACCGCGCGGCTGTGGCGCTCGCTGGGCCACCACGACGCGCACGGCAACTTCCGCATCGACGGCGTCACCGGGCCCGACGAGTACAGCGCGGTGGCCGACAACAACGTCTACACCAACCTGATGGCGCAACGGAACCTGCGGGCCGCGGCCGACGCGGTCGGGCGGCACCTGGAGCGGGCAGCCGCCTTGGGCGTCGATGCCGAGGAGGCCGCGTCCTGGCGGGACGCGGCGGCCGAGATGGTGGTGCCCTTCGACGAGAAGCTCGGCGTGCACCAGCAGTCGGAGGGCTTCACCGACCACGCGGTCTGGGACTTCGCCGGCACGCCGCCGGAGCAGTACCCGCTGTTGCTGCACTTCCCCTACTTCGACCTGTACCGCAAGCAGGTGGTGAAGCAGGCTGACCTGGTGCTGGCCATGCACTTGTGCCCGGAGGCGTTCACCGCTGAGCAGAAGGCCCGGAACTTCGCCTACTACGAGCGGATCACGGTCCGCGACTCGTCACTGTCGGCGGCCACCCAAGCGGTGCTGGCGGCCGAGACGGGGCACCTCGACCTGGCGTATGACTACCTGTGCGAGACCGCGCTGGTGGATCTGGCTGATCTGGCGCACAACACCGACCATGGCCTGCACATCGCCGCGCTGGCCGGTGCCTGGTCGGCGCTGGTGGCCGGGTTCGGCGGGCTGCGTTACCTCGATGACGCGGTCCTGGCTTTCGCGCCGCGGCTTCCTGAGGCGTTGACCAGGATCACGTTCCGGTTGCGCTGGCGCGGGCGCCGGCTGCGAGTGCAGATTACGCCGGGCCAAGCGGAGTACCAGCTGCTGGAAGGCCCCGAGCTCGAACTCCGCCACCACGGCCACCCCCTCACCCTCACCCCCGAAGCACCGGTGCTGGCGCCAATCCCCGCCACCCCCCCCACCGACCACCCAACCCAACCCCCAGGTCGAGAACCCCTAGCCCGCACCCCGCATTCAGCGGGCTGAGCGGGGCTATTCGTGCGGCATAGCCCCGCTCAGCCCGCTGAATGCGATCGGGTGTGGCGGTAATGTCGGGGGGTGCGGTTTTTGGGTGGTGGGTGGGGTGGGTTTGAGCTGACTTATGACGATGTGTTTTTGGTGCCGTTGCGGTCGGAGGTGAGCTCACGGTTCGACGCGGATCTGACTACCGTGGACGGGTCGGGGACCACCATCCCGCTGGTGGTCGCGAACATGACCGCGGTGGCGGGGCGCCGGATGGCGGAGACAGTGGCCCGCCGGGGCGGGCTGGTGGTGCTACCCCAGGACGTGGACCCGGCGGTGGTCGCCGAGACGGTGGCGTGGGTGAAATCGCGGCACCTGGTGCTGGACACCGCGCTCACCCTGGGCCCGGGCGACGCCGTCGCCGACGCGATCACCCTGCTGCCCAAGCGGGCGCACCGGGCGGTGGTGGTGCTCGATGACGCGGGCGCTCCGGTGGGGCTGGTCACCGAAACCGAGCTGACCGGAGTGGACCTGTTCACCCGGCTGGCCGAGGTGGCGCAGACTGATCTGGTGGTGGTGTCCGCCGACGCCGAACCGCGCAAAGTCTTCGACCAGCTGCATCACCGTCACCAGACGCTGGCGCTCGCGGTGGACGCCCGGGGCCGGCTGGTGGGGGTGCTGACCCCCACCGGGGCATTGCGCGCCGAGCTGTACTCCCCCGCGCGCGACGCCGCTGGCCGGCTGCGGGTGGCCGCGGCGCTCGGAGTGAACGGCGACATCAGTGCCAAAACCGAAGCGCTGCTCGCGGCGGGGGTCGACGCGCTGGTCGTCGACACCGCGCACGGCCACCAGCGCAAGATGCTCGACGCGCTGCGCGCGGTCCGCGCGCAGCGCCCGGGCGTGCCGGTGGTGGCCGGGAACGTGGTCACCGCGCAGGGCACCCGCGACCTGCTCGAGGCCGGCGCCGACATCGTCAAGATCGGGGTGGGGCCGGGCGCGATGTGCACCACCCGGATGCTGACCGGCGTCGGCCGGCCGCAGTTCTCCGCGGTGGCCGAGTGCGCCGCCGCGGCCCACGCGGCCGGTGGCCACGTCTGGGCCGACGGCGGGGTGCGCCACCCCCGCGACGTCGCGCTGGCCCTGGCCGCCGGAGCGGCGAACGTGATGATCGGCTCGTGGTTCGCCGGCACCTACGAGTCACCGGGTGAGCTGCGGCGCGACGAGACCGGCCGGCCCTACAAGGAGTCCTACGGGATGGCGTCCAAGCGCGCCGTCGCCGCCCGCACCAGCAATGACGACACCTTCGACCGGGCTCGCAAGGCACTGTTCGAGGAGGGTATCTCGACCGCGCGAATGTACCTCGACACACAGCGGCCCGGGGTGGAGGACCTCATCGACCACATCTGCGCCGGGGTGCGCAGCGCGTGTGCCTACACCGGTGCCCGGACGCTGCCGGAGCTCTCCGAGCGAGCTGTGATCGGGGTGCAGTCAGCGGCTGGTTTCGCCGAGGGCCGCCCGCTGCCCGGTGGCTGGTAACTTGTGGGGTCTGTTCGGGTTGGCGGCGCTGACTGCTGGCACGTTCGTCTTCGTCGCGGGCGAGTTCGCCCTCACCACCCTGGACCGCAGCACGGTCGACGCGCACGCCGCACAGGTCGGCGACCGCCGATCCCGTCAGGTCCAGCGCGCTCGGGACACCCTGTCCTTGCAGCTCTCCGGCGCGCAGGTCGGCATCACGCTCACCACGCTGCTCACCGGGTACCTGGCCGAGCCGGCCATCGCCGAGCTGCTCCGGCCCGGCCTGCACGCCCTGCGAGTGCCCGCCAGCGCCGTGAGCGGGGCGTCCCTGGGGATCGGGCTGGCGCTGGCCACCGCGTTGTCCATGGTGTTCGGCGAGCTCGTCCCGCAGAATTTGGCCATCTCCCGGCCGCTGCGCACCGCCCGGCAGGTGGCTGGAGTGCTCACCGCGTTCTCGATCGCGTTCCAGTGGCTGATCTGGGTGCTGAACGGGGCCGCGAACCGGATTGTCCGCCGCCTCGGCGTCGAGCCGGCCGAGAATCTGCGCTCCGCGCGCTCGCCGCGCGAGCTCGGTTCTCTGGTTCGCAGCAGCGCCCGGCACGGCACCCTGGACGCGGCGACCGCAACCCTGCTGGACCGTTCGCTGCGCTTCGGCGAGCGCACCGCTGAGGAGCTGATGACCCCCCGGGTGCGAGTGCGGGCGCTTCCCGTGGACACGCCGATACCCGCCCTGCTGGACACCGCGCGGCGGACCGGCTTCTCGCGTTTCCCGGTCTACGGCAGTGACCTCGACGATGTGCGCGGCGTGGTGCATGTCAAGCAGGCCTTCGCGGTGCCCGCCGGCGAGCGCTCCGTGTCCCGGGTCGGTGCCCTGGCCAGCCCAGCTCTGACCGTGCCGAGCTCGTTGGACGGCGACGCGTTGCTCGAGGCGCTGCGCGGCCAGGGCCTGCAGGTCGCGATCGTGGTCGACGAGTACGGCGGCACCGCGGGCATCGTTACCCTCGAGGATCTGGTGGAGGAGCTCGTCGGTGACGTCCGCGACGAGCACGACCCGCTGGAGGTCTCCCCGGTCCAGCCGCTGGACGAGCGGAGCTGGCTCATCTCCGGGCTGCTCCGCTCGGACGAGGTGGCCGATGCGGTCGGGTTCGTGATGCCCGAGGGCGACTACGAGACCGTGGCCGGGCTGGTGCTGCAGCGGCTGGGCCGCATCCCCGATGTCGGCGACGAGGTCGAGCTCGACGGGTGGCGGCTGAGCGTGCTGCGGATGGACCGCCGCCGCATCGCGGATCTCCGGCTCACCCGGACCGTGTTCGCGGAGCGGGTGAGCCCGTGAGCGCGGCCGCGCTGGGCGTCGCGGTCGCACTGCTGGCCGGCAACGCGTTCTTTGTCGGTGCCGAGTTCGCCCTGATCAGCGCGCGGCGAGACCGGTTGGAGACGATGGCCAACGGCGGCGTGCAGCGGGCCGCCGCGGTGATCCAGGCCGGGCAGCGGCTGCCGCTGATGCTGGCCGCGGCGCAACTCGGGATCACCGTCAGCTCGCTGGGGCTGGGTTCGCTCGGTGAGCCCGCGCTCGCCCAGCAGCTCGAGTGGCTGCTCGGCCCGCTGCGAGTACCCGGCGCGGTGGCGCACACCATGGCCCTCGTCATCGCGCTGGGCATCGTCACGGTGGCGCACATCCTGCTCGGCGAGATGGTGCCCAAGAACATCGCCATCGCGGGCCCCGAGCGCACCGCGCTGTGGATGGTGCCGCCGCTGGTCGCGTTCATGCGGGTGACGCGACCGGTCATCGCGCTGTTCAGCTGGGCCGCACGGTTGGTGCTACGACTGGGTGGTGTGCAGCTTCGCGAGGAGCTGAACAGCGCCTACAGTCCCGACGAGCTGGCCAACCTGATCGCCGAATCCCGCCGCGAGGGGCTGTTGGACACCCACGAGCACCGCCGGCTGACCCAAACCCTGGCCACGATGACGCGGACCGTCGCCGACGTGCTCATCCCGATCTCCGGGCTGACCACGATCCCCGCCGAGCCCACTCTGGGCGACATCGAGCGCGCCGTGGCCCGGACCGGTTTCTCCCGCTTCCCGCTGTGTGCTGATCACCAATTAGTGGGCTATCTGCACGTCAAGGACGTGCTGGAGCTGCTCGGTGGACCGCCGGACACACCGGTGCCGCCCGGCAGCGCGCGCCCGCTGCCCGAGCTGCCCGCCACCGCCAAGCTCGACGAAGCGCTGACCCTGCTGCGCCGCTCCGGGGCCCACCTCGCCCGCGTCGTGGGCCCCGGCGGCAGCGTCGAGGGAGTCGTCGCGCTGGAGGACCTGGTCGAGGAATACGTCGGCACCGTTCGCGACGCCACCCACGTCGCGGGCCCGGCCGGGGCCCCACGCTGAGGGGCCGCATGTTGTACGAAATGTGCGACGTAGCGATGGCTACGCTGACCGATGACATTCGCGGGCGACGGGGCGGGGATGCGGGAAAACATGGACGACCAGGCACGGGCCATCGGCCAGCGGGTCCGATACTGGCGCCTTCGGCGCAATCTGGGCCGTCAACGGTTCGCCGACATGGTGGACCGTTCCACTTCCTGGCTGGACAAGGTCGAGACGGGCGAGCGCTTGCTCTTGCGTTTGCCGATGCTGGAACGGGTGGCGGCAGCACTCGACATTGACGCCAGTGTGTTGACCGACAGCTCAGCCGCACAGCGGGCCGCAAACTGCGTCGACACCGCGGAAGTACAGGCCATCAAAGCAGCGCTGGGTCGCTATGCGATCTTTCACACCCCGAATACCGACCGGCGAGCGCTGTCTCGCCAAGCAATCGAAAACCAGTTGACCTACGTTGAGCACGCCTGGTCATTATCGCATTTCACGGTAGTCTCCCGTTACCTGCCGAGACTGCTTGCGGATGCTCAGTCATTCGAGTTGGTGACATCGGCGGCAGACCAGATCACCGCGCACCGGATGCTGGTCATCAGCTACAAGCTGGCCTCGTCAATGCTGATGAAGTTCGACGCGAATGATATTGCCTGGCTCGCGGCTGATCGGGCGATGCAGACGGCGCTCGTGATCGATGACACGGTGGCGCTCGCCCGCGCGACTCGGAGCGTTGCGCGGGCCATGAGCCGCAGCGGCCAGCGGGCTGACGCTGTCACGGTGCTGATCGGCATGGCTGACCGGATGCGTCCCGAGCTGGCGGATCGGGAACATCAGCTGCTGTCTCTGTTCGGGATGTTGTTTCTGGCCGCATCATCGACGGCGGCCGCGCAGGACGATGCCGCGCTGGCCCTGGCGATGCATGAGGAAGCCGCCGAGGCGGCCGACCGCATGGGCCCCCACCATGACATGCACCAGACAAGTTTCGGCCGGGCCAACGTGGCTGTGCACAGGGTTGCCGCCCTGGTCCGGCTGCATGAAGGCGGCCGGGCGGTCGAATACGCCCAACGCATCGATCCGACACTCACCGCCACCCTGCCACCGGAACGCAAGGCGAGTTACCTGCTCGACCTCGCTCAGGCACACACCCACATCGGCCACTACGACGACGCCACGCGAACTTTGGCGCGAGCCGAGCACGTCGCTCCGGAGGAAGTCCGCTGCCGCCCCCTCGCCCACGGCCTGTTGCGATCACTTCTCGACACCACGAGCGGGGAATCCAGCCGCATCCTGCGGCGGATGGCGGCGAGAGCTGGCGTGACGGCATGAGCCAGCGCGTGCTGTACCTCGTTGTCTGTGCCGCTGGTCCGGCCAGTCGTATCGACGTCATGGTGCAGCTCGCCCAGAACGAGGGCTGGTCTGTGTACTGCCTCGCGACACCGGCCGCCGTCGAGCACTTTCTCGACGTGGCCCAGCTGGCGGAATTGACCGGTCATCCCGTACGGGCCGCCTACCGTGCGCTCGACGGCGACGCCTTGCCCAAGGCGGACGCGATCGTCGTGGCCCCCGCGACGTACAACACAATCAACAAATGGGCCGCCGGCATCGCCGACAACTACGTCCTCGCCCA
>JBDTAX010000120.1:0-16218 GCA_039924425.1 Pseudonocardiaceae bacterium | reverse complement strand
GATCACATGACGTAGCCAGCGGGAGAACCATCAGCGCCCTAATGAATCAGTGCTCACGCCACACCACAGCGGGCACGACATCCCATCAGCGATCAACTCTCCCGGCCAACCAGCAGGGGCACGATCTGTCATCAGGACTCAACGTCCAGAAAGGTGGAGTGCTCACCCACCGGCGGCTACCAGACGCGAGTCTGCCGGATGACCGACCCGCAGCTCTCATTAGAAAGGTGATCACCAGTGGGTCCGATTGACCCCGAGTTCTTCGACGGCGACGAGATGCGCGCGGCGCTGGCCGCTCGGGACATCGGCACGGTGTACCGGCTGCTCGGGCGCGTCGATGTGAGCCAGCGCCAGATCGCGCAGCTGACTGGGCAGTCTCAGTCGGAGGTGAGCGAGATCCGGAAAGGTCGCCGGGTGCGGGATGGGGGGGTGCTGGAGCGCATTGCCGACGGGCTCGGGGTGTCCCGAGCGTGGATGGGCTTGGGCTACGGTGAGGAAACGCCGGATGCACCGCCGATCGGGACGGAGGTGGACGAGGCCATGAAACGCCGCGTCCTGTTCGCCGCCACCTCGGGTGCGGTGTTCGGCCCTGTGTTGTGGGGCTGCGGTGAGCTGGCGCTGCCGACCGGGTGGTCGCTGCCCTCGCGGCTGGGCATGACCCATGTGCGGACCGTGCGGACGGTCACCGAGCGGTTGCGGGGTGCCGCGCGGTACTACGGCGGGCAGGCCGAGACGTTCAGCTCCCTCGCGACGATCTACACCCAGTGGATGCGGGTGCCAGCGCCCGATGACGTCAAGGCGCAGCTGGCCGCCGCGTTGGCCGAGCTGCACACCGAGGCGGGGTGGGCGTGCTATGACTCCGGGGTGGACGGAACGGGCCATTTCACCCGCGCCCTGGAGCTGGCCGATGTGGGCGGCGACGCCTACGGAATCGCCAACGCCGCCTGGCACGCCGGGATGGTGCTGGGCAAGACCGGGCATCCCAACGACGCGCTCAAGCAATTCCAGCTCGGGCGGTTTCAGCTCGGCGCGCCCCAACTCGGCAAGTCCACACCGGCGACCCTGCGCCCCGACGACCCTCGGGTACCGACTCTCGCCGGGCAGCTGATCCGCTGTTCCGCAGGCGCCTACGCCCGCATGGGCGGCCACGATGAGGCCATCCGGCACCTCGCCGAGGCGCGCGACGGGTGGGAGCCTCGGGATACGTTCGAGCGCGCAGAGGCCAAGCTTTCGACAGCCTATATTCAGCGCGACCTGGGACAGCTTGACACCGCTGAGCAGTTTGCCGCCAGCGCGGCGAGCATCTACGGCGAGAATCCACCGCCGAGGCCGCGTCGTGACCGGGTGTCTCCTCGCCGAGGTGCACGTGCGGGCGGGGGAGCCCCGGGGGTTGACGCTGGCCCACGACGCCATCGAGGGGGTGAGCACCTTGCAGTCCGTCGCCGCGCGACAGGAATGGCTGGTGCCGCTGGCCGTCGCGTTGGAAGCCCGGCCCGGCAGTGACAGTCGGGAACTCGCCCGGGCGGCCCGACACATCGCTACGACCCAGATCTGACGGAGTGTAAGTTCGCTACCGGGGTGGCCGACTGGGGGTGATCATGGCTCGCGTCTTCATCAGCTATGCCACCCTGGACCGGGCAATCGCTGATGAGGTGTCGGGCTGGCTGGGGGACGCCGGTCACGAGCCGTTCCTTGCCCACAGCCTGCGCGACGGAATCGGCGTCGGCGAGCGGTGGAAGCAGCGCCTGTATCGTGAGCTGCGAGAAGTCGACGCGGTGCTCGGGGTGGTGACGTCGTCTTTCGTGGCGTCGAGCTGGTGCTCGGCTGAGGTGGGGATCGCCGACGCCCTGGGTTGCCGGCTGATCCCGTTGCGCGCCGAGGCCGGCGTGGTGGACCCGCTGATGCCGGATTTGCAGTACGCGGAATACCACGCTGACGTCCAGCTTGCCCGCGACCGAGTTCTGCACGCGTTGCGGGAAGACGGTGGCCGGACCTGGCGGGAGGGTGACAATCCCTTCCCCGGGTTGGAGCCGTTCACCGCGGCGCTGAGCCGGGTGTTTTTCGGTCGCTCGGCGCAGGCCCGCGAGGTCGGCAATCGGCTGCGCGCCAGGGGCGGGCTGCTGGCCATCGTCGGGCCCTCGGGTTGCGGGAAGTCGTCCCTGCTCAACGCCGGGGTGGCCCCGTTGCTCGAGGGGGACCCGGAATGGCTGGTGGTGCCGTCGTTGGTGCCCGGGAGCGATCCACTGCCCGAGCTGGCTCGAGCGCTGGCGATCACAGCCAATCGTCTGGGGCTGAACTGGTCGGCCAGCGACGTCCGCGGCCGGCTCGACACCGGCACTGATGGCTTGCGGCGGGTGGCCGACGATCTGCTGGTCACGAGTCCTCTTCTGCGACTGCTGATCACGGTGGATCAGGCGGAGGAGCTGTTCACCCGCACGGCACCGGACGCCGTGGCGCGCTTCGCGTTGCTCCTGCGTGAGGCGGTCGGCGGCCCGGTGCGGGTGGTCGCGGCGATGCGCTCGGAGTTCCTCGACGACCTGCGTGATCTGCCCGCGCTGGCCGGTGTGCCGATCGAGGCGTATGTGCTGGCCCCGCTGGACCGGGATTCGCTGCGCGAGGTCATCGAACAGCCCGCCAAGGTGGCCCGGCTGCGCCTGGATGACGGCCTGGTCACTCAGCTGGTCGCCGACACCGATGGTGGCGAGGCCCTGCCGCTGCTCGCCTTCATTCTGCGTCAGCTCGCCGAGGGTCTGCCCGCCGGGGGCACGCTGAGCCTGTCCCGTTACCACGTTCTCGGTGGTGTTCAAGGCGCACTGACCCGGCATGCTGACGCCGCGCTCACCGACGCTGTGCGGGTCAGCGGTCTGACGGAACGCGAGGTGCTGGCCGGGCTCACTCGCCTGGTCACCGTCGATGAAACCGGCCGCCGCGGCCGACGCCGGATCAAGCTCACCGGTCTGCCCGAGCCGCTGCGCGTCGCGTTGCGGGTCTTCGTGGAGCGCCGCCTGCTGCTCAGCGACACCGACGACGCCGGCCAGGTGTGGCTCACCGTGGCGCACGAGGCCCTGCTCACCGGGTGGCGACCCCTGGACACCGCCACCGCCGACATCACCGCCGCCCTGCGCACCGCCCGGGCAGTGGAGCAAGCCGCCGCCGAGTGGACCAGCGCGGCCCGCCCCGAGCATTACCTCTGGGACGACAAGCGCCTCACCGCCACCCTCGCCACCCTGGGGGTAGATCCCGCCGCGCCCATTGTCGAGCTGGACGACGAAGCCCGAGCGTTCCTCAAAGCCACCACCCAGCGCGTCACCGCTGCCAAGGTGCGTGAACGGCGCCGCCGCACCCGCACCACCACCGTGCTCTCGACCCTGCTGGTGCTTGCGCTGATCGCGTCGGTATTCGCCTTCCAACAACGCAGCACTGCACAGGCCCAACGCGACACCGCCATCTTCAACCAGATTACCGCCCAAGCTGACCGACTGCGCAGCACAGACGTGTCGCTCGCGGCCCAACTCGACCTCACCGCCTACCGCATGCGGCGCAATCCCGACCTCCGCACTGCCCTGATCACCATGGGGAACACCACCTTGTATACCCCGCTGGTCGGCCACACCAAAGCCGTCCGGTCGGTGGTGTTCAGCCCGGATGGGCACACCCTGGCCACCGGCAGCGACGACCAGACCGTGCGGTTGTGGAATGTGACCGATCCGGTTTACCCAACACAACTGGGTCTACCTCTGGCCGGCCACACCAACGCCGTTCTCGCGGTGGTGTTCAGTCCGGATGGGCGCACTCTGGCCAGCGGCAGCGGCGATCAGACGGCGCGGTTGTGGAATGTGGCTGACCCGGCTCACCCTGCCCCGTTGGGTTCACCTCTGGCCGGCCACACCAACGCGGTCTTCGCGGTGGCGTTCAGCCCCGATGGGCGCACTCTGGCCAGCGGCAGCGGCGACCAGACGGCGCGGTTGTGGAATGTGGCTGACCCGGCTCACCCTGCCCCGTTGGGCACGCTCCTAACTGGCCACACCAACGCCGTCAACTCGGTGGCGTTCAGCCCGGATGGGCGAACCCTGGCCACAGGCAGCACTGACCATACGGTCCGGCTGTGGAACATCCCCTATGCCTTCATGATCGGTCACACTAACTCGGTCCACTCGGTGGTGTTCAGTCCGGATGGGCGCACCTTGGCCAGCGGCAGCGGCGATCAGACGGTGCGGTTGTGGAACGTGACCGATCCGGTTCGCCCCGCTCCGCTGGGCACGCTCCTGACTGGCCACACCAACGCCGTCAACTCGGTGGCGTTCAGCCCGGATGGGCGAACCCTGGCCAGCGGCAGCAACGATCAGACGGTGCGGTTGTGGAACGTGACGGACCCGGTTCGCCCCGCCCCGTGGGGTCAACCCCTGACTGGTCACACCAACGCCGTCCTCGCGGTGGCGTTCAGCCCGGATGGACATACCCTGGCCACTGGCGGTGACGACCAGACCGTGCGGCTGTGGAATATGATCAACTCTGCCCACCCCACCCCGCTGGGTCAACCCCTGACTGGTCACACCAACACCGTCCAAGCCGTGGCGTTCAGCCCGGATGGGCGCACCCTGGCCAGCGGCAGTGACGACCTGACGGTGCGGTTGTGGAACGTGACCGACCCGGCTCACCCCAGCCCGCTGGGCCCACCTTTGACCGGCCACACCGATTGGGTCAGAGCGGTGGCGTTCAGCCCGGACGGGCGCACCCTGGCCAGCGGCAGCGCCGACCAGACGGTGCGGTTGTGGAACGTGACCGACTCCGCTCACCCCACCTCGCTGGGTCAACCCCTGACTGGTCACACCAATACCGTCGAAGCCGTGGCGTTCAGCCCGGATGGACATACCCTGGCCAGCGGCAGTGACGACCAGACGGTGCGGTTGTGGAACGTGACCGACCCGGCTCACCCCACCACGCTGGGTCAACCCCTGACCAGCCACACCAACGCCGTCACCACGGTGGCGTTCAGCCCGGATGGGCGAACCCTGGCCAGCGGCAGCAACGACCACACCGTTCGGCTGTGGGGAATGAACGTCGAGCAAGCGATCCAGCGGATCTGCGCCACCACCGCGAACACCCTCACCCCCGGGAAATGGGACCAGTACCTGTCGCCGGACCTGCCCTATCGCCCGCCCTGCCCGTGATGTGCCACGACCAGCAGCAGATCGTCCTGCTCGGCTCCCGTTCGGGCGCTGCCATGGCGCGGTCGGTTTATCCTCCCAACAGATCCGTAGAGGAGGTGTCGTGGATTACGACGTTGTGGTAGTCGGATCCGGGTTCGGGGGTAGCGTCGCGGCGTTGCGGCTGACGGAGAAGGGCTACCGGGTCGGGGTGCTGGAGGCGGGGCGGCGTTTCGAGGATGACGAGCTGGCCGCCACGTCCTGGCGGTTGCGGAAGTTCCTCTGGGCGCCGGCTCTGGGGTGCTACGGGATCCAGCGCATTCACCTGCTGCGAGACCTGATAGTGCTGGCGGGTGCTGGCGTCGGGGGTGGGTCGCTGAACTACGGCGGCACCCTGTACCGGCCGCCCAACGCGTTCTTCGAGGACTCGCAGTGGGCGCACCTCGCGGACTGGCGCGGTGAGCTCGACGCCCACTACGGCCAGGCGGAGCGGATGCTCGGCGTGACGACTTACCCCGGGCACACGGCTTCTGACGAGGTGATGCAGCGGGTCGCACAGGACATGGGGGTCTTGAAGAGCCACCAACCCACCCCGGTGGGGGTGTTCTTCGGCCGGCCGGGCGAGGAGGTCGACGACCCGTACTTCGGCGGCGCCGGCCCCCGGCGCACCGGCTGCACCGAATGCGGCTCCTGCATGACCGGCTGCCGGGTGGGCGCCAAGAACACCCTGGTGAAGAACTACCTGTACCTCGCGGAGCGGGCCGGGGCCACCGTGCACCCCATGACCACCGTGACCGCCGTGCGTCCGCAGCCAGACGGCACCTGGCTGGTCGACGCCGTGCGCACCGGGCCGCCGTGGCTGCGCACCAGAAAGCGCCAGACGTTCCGGGCGAAGCAGGTGGTGCTCGCCGCCGGCACCTGGGGGACCCAGCAGCTGCTGCACCGGATGCGCGACACAGGCGTGCTGCCCCAGCTCTCGCCCCGGCTGGGGGAGCTGACCCGCACGAACTCCGAGGCGATCGTCGGCGCCAGCCGGCACACTGTGGACCCGCTGCGCGACTTCTCCCGGGGGGTGGCCATCACCTCCTCCTTCCACCCCGATGCGCACACCCACATCGAGCCGGTCCGCTACGGGCGGGGCAGCAACGCGATGGGCCTGCTGCAGACCCTGGCCACCGATGGCGCGTCGGGCACACCGCGCTGGCGGCAGTTGCTGAGCGCCGTGGCCCGCCACCCGGTCGCGACGGCGCGGTTGCTGTCGGTACGGCACTGGAGCGAGCGGACGGTGATCCTGCTGGTGATGCAAAGCCTGGACAGCTCGCTGAGCACCTACCGCCGCCGGGGCCGGCTCACCTCGCGGCCCGGTCACGGCGAGCCCAACCCCACGTTCATCCCGGCCGGTTTCCGGGCCAGCCAGCTCACCGCCGAGTACATCGGCGGCACCGCTGGGAGCACCTGGGGGGAGCTGTTCGAGATCCCGATGACCGCGCACTTCCTCGGTGGCGCCCCGATGGGCGCGACCGCCGCCGTCGGCGTCCTCGACGCCTACCACCGGGTGCACGGCTACTCAGGTTTGTCCGTAGTGGACGGCGCCGCGGTCAGCGCGAACCTGGGGGTGAACCCAGCGCTGACCATCACCGCCCTGGCCGAGCGAGCCTTCGCCCAGTGGCCCAACCAGGGCGAGCCAGACCCGCGTCCCACCCCGGGCGAGGCCTACCAGCGGCTGGACCCCATCCCGCCACGCACCCCCGCCGTCGCCCCCGGTGTGTTGCGACCGCGCCACCCGTGAGTGGTGTTGCGGGGGAGATGTGTCTAGCCCTCAGGCGGCTTCGACCGTCGCCGCTCTCGTCGAGGCTGGCGGGATGGGCTGACCGTCCGCACGCATCCCAGCGAGATGGAAGGCGACGGCCTCACGCATCTCGGACACGCACTCTTGATAAGAGTCACCCAAGGCAACGCATCCGGGCAGATCCGGTGCCCAGGCGCCAAAGCCCCCGTCGGGGGTCGCATCGATCAGAATCACGTAGCTGGTCACTGCGGCTTCCTCCTCGACAGACCTGCCTGTTTCAGGATGCTCCTCCCCAACTGTCTTTCACCGGCCTGCGGGCCACGCTGCACGGCGTCCGGTTGCAACAGGGGCCACTGAGCGGAGCAGTCTCCGCTGCGACACCGCTCACCAGGCGCGAGGGTCATGGCGCTCCCAGACCGGCGGCGGTGTCGTCGAGCTCGTCGAACACGGCCCGGGCCTGCGCGGCTGCCTCCCCAGAAACGGGACCGAACTCGCGCTCCCACCCGTCGAGCAGTTGGCGAAGCGCTGCCCTGCGCGCACCTCGTTCGATGTGAGCCGCGAGCGCCTGGTTGACCACAGCTGAGAGGCTCTCCAACCCCAGCAAGTGTGCTTGCTCGACAAGTCCTTCGTCAACGGTCACGGTTATCGTATGCTTCGCCATGCATGTATGGTACGAACCCGCATAGCTGGATCGCTATGGTGTGATGCCTCAATCACGGGCCGTGCCATCCGGCTAGATCACCCGCACCCGCCGACCACGATCACAGGCGCGGGTGACCACGTCCGCGGTGCCGCCATGTGCGCGGGCTGCGGGCTGGTGCCGACGACAATCGGCACTATGATTTACGCGCATGGCTCCATGCGGCTCTCGGCCAGAATCCACTTGGGCTTCGACCCGGTGGATTTGGCGCGGCTCAGCCGGCTAGAGCATCTCGACGCACGGAGAACTTGTCTGCCATGTCCCTCAAGAGCAGCGTCGGCCGATTTGATGACTCCCCGATCGCTGACGTTGTTGACCCCTGGGAACGGTATCTCGGGCTCCTCTGGGCCCGCGTGCTGCGTCAGCAGGAGATCCGGCGGGACGGTCGCGTCGTCGAGCTCGGTCCCGGCTTCTCGGCGAAGATCGGACACGGACTGGCCGAGGTGGGTTTCACGGGGAGGTCGTCCTGGTCGAGCCGAACGACGATGCTCGCCGGTCCGCAGCCGGCACGTACCTGCGGCTGCTCCCGCACGCTCACGTCCGGACGCGGCCACGGCTCCTTCGGCATGCCGGCGAACCGGTGTGGGGCCGGGTGGACCTCGTTGTCGCCAACCACGTGCTCGACGACCTGTTTCTCAGTGCCCATCTCTCGTTTCGAGACAGCGACCGGTTGTTCGCCGAAATGCGTCCCGGCCGGGACTGCTCCGACTTCTTCCTGCGGACCTGGCGCCGGATCCTCGCCGACCCAGCCTCCGTCGACCGCGCGATCACCAGCGTCGTCGACGACCTGGTGTGGCAGCTAACCGCCACCCGGCCCGGCTGCCTTGTCATGAACCAGTACCCGAGCTGGCGGCAGGGTGAGCGGTGCCCGGGCGCAATCCATGAGATCGGGCTGACGGCGCTGCGTCTCCTCGCGCGGAGGCTGGAGCGCAACCTTTCACGACCGGTGTGTCTACGGCAGCTGGGTGATCGGGACATGTACTGGCTGACCTCCGTGGACCCGGACGTGGACAAGTACCGGAGGATGCGCTCATGAGGAAAGTGGAGATCAAGGGAGTCCGCACGCTGTTCGACGGCTACTTCAGGATCGACGAGGCCGAGCTGCGGTACGAGCTCCCTGGCGGCCAGATGTCGGATCTCTCGCGAAGGTTGAGCTTCGAACGCGGAGATTCCGCCGCCGCCGTCGTGGTGAACGAGAGTTCCGCGATGGCCGTGCTCGCACGCCAGTTCCGTTTTCCCACGGTCGCGAAGGGCCCCGGCTGGGTGCTGGAACTGGTCGCGGGCACCGTGGAGGTCAACGAATCACCGGAACAGTGCATTCACCGCGAGATCGTCGAAGAGTTTGGATACGAGACGCTGACACTTCGCCCGCTGTGCACCTTCTACACATCACCCGGCGGCTCGTCGGAACGGATTCACCTGTTCCAGGCGGTCATCAGCGCCGCGACACGGACCGGCGATGGCGGAGGCAACAGCGCCGAGCAGGAAGACATCGAGTTGGTGGAGATACCGCTCAACGAGGTGCCTGAACTGCTGGCGAGCGGCGATGTCGTCGACGCCAAGACCATCATCGGTCTGAACTGGCTGGTGCAGGAGTACGGAAAAGAGGAAGGCTGGTTGCGTGGGTAGGGACGGTCAGCGCACGTGCTTCGTCATCATGCCGTTCGGAGAGCAGAGGGACGCCGACGGCACGTTGATCAATTTTGACAACGTATACCAAGAGCTGTTCGTGGAGCCGGTGGGGTCCCTGGGCTTCGATGTCATCCGCTGCGATGAGATTTCCAAGGCCGGATCGATTCACAAGGACATGCTCACGCACATCGCCATGGACGATCTCGCTCTCGTCGACATCACGACCGCGAACCCGAACGTGTTCTACGAGCTCGGCGTCCGCCATGCGTTGAAGCCCTCGATCACCGTGCTCACGAAGCACCGGGGGACGAAGGTCCCCTTCAACATCCAGGGGCAGCGCATCATCGAGTATCCCAGCGAGACAGGGAGCTGGGCGGCGTCCCGCGCGGAGATCCGAGACTTCATCACCAACGGGCTGAGAGAGAACGAACCCGACAGCCCAATCTTCACGAAATCCCCCAGCCAGAGGTAGGCGGACGCCGGATAGGTGGTCATGGCGTAGGAAGCATGGGCGCTGGTGTCCTGGTCGAACTTGCTGGGTGCTGTGGCTGGCAGTCGCTCATACAGCTGTTGGGCATTGCCGAAGAGCGTTTCGCATTGTTCACGCTGACCAGTCGGGCATAGGCGCAAGCCGCGTGGGCGTGGAGCCGAACAACCAGCGGATGGCTAGTCGAAACCTTGGCGGCGCCTCTCATGGCGGCCCTCGCCGCGCCGGCAGGATCCCCCGAATCCTTGGCTATTGACACCATAGCGTGGGCTGCCCACCCGCACAGTTCACTGTGCTCTGCTTCGTCGGCGTAAGTGTGGCAGTCGAGGGCGTATACAGTACCTGTGCGGTACGAAAATTTCCGAGATCGTACGCCAGCCATGCCAGCAGTTCCGACAACCACGCGGCGTAGACGTAGAGCTCTCGCAACTCTTTCAGCGTATGGCGGCCACGGATCAGCTCGTCGACTCGGGACCGATAGGAACGAGCCGCGATGAACTGTTCAGCAGGTGGGTCTTTTGAATACGCCCGGTTGAGATCACTTACGACTACTTCAAGATGGTCGAGTGTGCCCTGTCCGACGGCTGACAACGCGGTGAGCCGGGTGAACTCCATTGCTTCGGTAGCGGCGTCAGATAACACCCTGCCGAGCGCCTCGGGAGTAAGAGCTACAGCCAGACCTAATTTGAGAGTTTCCCGCCGCTGCACGCTGGTACAGTACCTTCCACGGGCACTGCGGGCGACCTGCCAGCTGAACCGTTACCCGGCGGCGGAGTCGTTGTCAGTTGCTGGACGGTGTCGTGGGCTCGTGCTCGTCGTTTGGCTTGTTGTTCGGCGAGGTGAGCGGCCTTGGCTTGGATGAACTCGTCGTAGCGGGCCATCAGCGCGCCGTCCGCGCCGACAACTCGATCCGCTATCTCCCAGAAGTCGGCATCCGGTAGCTGCGAACCCGCCTCGGCATGGGTCACGGTCGTGCGGTGGCAGGGCACGGCCCGCGCGATGTCCGCCTGGTAGAGACCGGCCGCTTCCCGACGGGCCGCCAGGTATCGGCCCAGCGTCCGTTGCTGTTCTGCGAGGTGTTCGGGTTGGCGAGCCACGCGCTTCCTTTCTCCCTGCCCTCCGGTCTGCCGGCTGTCAGCCTAGCGCTGGCCAGGTGCGCGCGGCCGAACCCGCTACCCCACCCGCCAGCTCATGGCCTTCTCTCGTTGCTCAGGCCGCTCTAGGGATCCTTGGTCCCTAGAGCCGCAGCTCCGCCTGGATCTGGTTGTCCTGGCTTCTTGATGTGGGTCCGTACAAGACGAATCCGAAAGGAGAGAGCACCGTGGCATTTCAACACCGACGGCAGGTACGTGTGGCAACGGGCGCTGGTATGACAGGTGAAACTTCTGGCCGCCACAAAAGCCAGTAACTGTGAATCATGTACTTATCGGCGAATCTGGAGTGTTTGGTTAGTTGATGTTGGGCTGCGGTAATTCTTCCATTCGAATGGAGTCATCCCTGAAAGGGCGAGACGCTATGCTGGGCAGGCACCGTTTTCGTCGTATTGCCACCGTTCGAGAGATCCTGGGCCGTCGCGTTCGAATGCCCGTTGCCACCGCGCCGGGGTGCACCATCGGGTTTGCGGACGGGCTGACCGGTATCTCGCATTGCGTCACCGAGGAGGCCTTCGCTGTGGACCGTCGTTCGGGGGGTTGCTACGTCGCCGTCTGCGGTGCGCGGGTGCTCCCGGCGAGCCTTGCCTCCCCGGCGCGCTTTCATTGCCCCGCGTGCGAGCGGGGCGCATGATGGCTTGGTATCTGCGCTCGCTCGGTGATCGGGACACTCACCGCGCCGAGTTGCTGAACCCCGATGGCACCGCCACCGCCGCCTGCGGCGTTAGGTTCCGCCCGCCCGAGCTGTTGCGCGGCGCGACGGCCCTGCGCGGCGAGCCACCCGACCCCGACCAGGTCTGCCCGACGTGCCGCTACAGTGGACAGGTTCAGTGATATCTCACCGTGCGCTACGGCGGGATGCCCTCAATCACGGGCCGCGCCATCCGGCCAGATCACCCGGCCTTGTCGTCCTCACGGACGGTGGAGGGTGCACAAGCATCCATGAGACCGTGCGGAGTCGGGTTGGAAGGTGCACAAGCATCCATGAGACTCCCGCGAGCGCTCTGGACACGGCCTCAACCCGTCGATTCCGGGGTGGGCAGGGCGCCGGGGCTGACGTCGCCGCGGAAGATCCCGCTCGGGTCGACGCGGTCCCGGATGGCGGCGACCGACCGCGCTGTGTCGGTGTCGAAGGTGCGCTGGCGTTGCTCGGTGTGCTCGACGAAGGACGGCACGGTGAACGGCGTAGCTGCGGGAGCCAGCACGGCGCGGGTGCGGGCGTGCTGGGCGGCGATGGCGGCGGGTGTGGCGGGACCTATCGGCACGCCCGCCGCGTAGTACGACCACGGGGCGGCGACGCGGTCGAACACCCCACCCGGTGTCGCCGGGTCGGCGAACGCCCCGCCGAGCTGGCGCAGCTCGGCCAGCAGCAGCGGTGATCCCGACGTCGGCCCGACCGCCGCGAGGAAGCCCTCGATGAGGGTGTCGGGCAGCTCGGCGAGCAGGTGGTGGTCGGAGAAGAAGGGAATGGGGTCCTCGGGGCCATATGGGTGCGCAGGACATCGACCGGTCCCACACGGCCCCAGGTGTCGATGATGGGCTCGGCGATCGCGCGCAGCGGGGCGAGCAGGTCGGCGACGATCCGCGCGCAGCGCCCGGGCTTCTGGCGGGCTGAACATCACCGCCACGCAGAGCGAGATTCGCTCAGCGAACATTTCCTCGTTCGAGTGATAACGAGGCCATAAGCATACTCTTAATAATCGATTATCCTCACGACCGGGGGAGGTGCACAGCATCCATAAGACCATTCGTGGACGGTCGTAAGGTGCACAAGCATCCATGAGACCACGTGAGCGGGTTTGGGAGGCGCGGGTAGCGTGCCGGTGTGACGGTGTTGGTTGTGGACTTCGGGGCGCAGTACGCGCAGTTGATCGCTCGGCGGGTTCGTGAGGCGCAGGTGTACTCCGAGGTCGTGCCGCACACCGCCACCGTGGCGGAGATCCTGGCCCGCAAGCCGGCGGCGATCGTGCTCTCCGGTGGCCCGGCCAGCGTGTACGCCCCCGATGCGCCCCGGCTCGACCCAGCGCTGTTCACCGCCGGGGTGCCGGTGCTGGGCATCTGCTACGGCTTCCAGGCGATGGCTGACGCGCTGGGCGGTGCGGTGCAGCGAACCGGCACTCGGGAGTACGGGCGCACCGAGCTGCGGGTACTCGACGGTGGGGGAGTGCTGCACCGCGAGCTGCCGGTGCGCTCTCCGGTGTGGATGAGCCACGGCGACGCCGTCACCGCCGCTCCAGAGGGGTTCACGGTCACCGCGCGTTCGGCGGGTGCCCCGGTGGCCGCGTTCGAGGACCTCGGGCGGCGGCTGGCCGGGGTGCAGTACCACCCGGAGGTGGTGCACTCCCCGCACGGTCAAGAGGTACTCAGAAGGTTCCTGCACGAGGTCGCCGGCATCCGGCCGAGCTGGACCACCGTCAGCGTCATCGACGACACAGTGGACGCGGTCCGGGTCCAGACCGGTGGCGGGGCCGCGATCTGCGGCCTGTCCGGCGGGGTGGACTCCGCGGTCGCCGCAGCACTGGTGCACCGGGCCGTCGGCAATGCCCTGACCTGCGTTTTCGTTGATCACGGTCTGCTGCGGGCCGGCGAGCGGGCGCAGGTGGAACGCGACTACGTGGCCGCTACGGGAGTCCGGCTGGTCACCGTCGACGCCCGGGAGCGGTTCTTGGTTGCGCTGGCCGGCGTGGTGGATCCCGAGCGGAAGCGCAAGATCATCGGCCGGGAGTTCATCCGGGTCTTCGAGGCCGCGGCCCGGGACGTGGCCGCCGAAGCGGGCCAGAAGATCCGCTTCCTGGTGCAGGGCACCCTGTACCCGGATGTGGTGGAGTCCGGCGGCGGATCGGGAACCGCGAGCATCAAGAGCCACCACAATGTCGGCGGCCTGCCCGCAGATCTCAAATTTGAGTTGATCGAGCCGCTGCGGGCGCTGTTCAAGGACGAGGTGCGCCGGGTGGGGCTGGAGCTGGGGCTGCCCGAGACGATCGTGCACCGCCAGCCGTTCCCGGGCCCCGGCCTGGCGATCCGGATCATCGGCGAGGTCACCGCCGCGCGGCTTTCCACGTTGCGCGCCGCGGACGCGATCGCCCGCGAGGAGCTCACCGCAGCCGGGATGGACCGCGACATCTGGCAGTGCCCGGTCGTGCTGCTGGCCGACGTGCGCAGCGTCGGCGTGCAGGGCGACGGGCGAACCTACGGGCACCCGGTGGTGCTGCGCCCGGTGTCCAGCGAGGACGCCATGACCGCGGACTGGTCCCGGGTGCCCTACGACGTGCTGGCCCGCATCTCCGGGCGGATCACCAACGAGGTACCCGAGATCAACCGGGTGGTGCTCGACGTGACCAGCAAGCCCCCCGGCACCATCGAGTGGGAATAACCAGGTGACAACCTTTTCGATCCCGGGCGGAACCGGACGAGTGGCAGCGACGTGGTCCCAATGTTCCCGGGAGTGAAGCGGCTCATTGATCGAATTGTTGATGATCTTCAATCTGGTAGTTTTTCCGTCGCTGGGCGTGGTCGGTTGTTGATATTTGCGACACTATTGACCGCTGTCTGTCGATGAGTTAGGCTGCCCTAATTCTTTAATTATGGGGCAATGTACGGAGCGGCTATGGAACGGCGTCGAGCGATTGTCTGGGCTGGTTCGATCGCAATAACGGGGTGTGTCAGTGCTCTCGTGCTGGGCTGGCTCGACTTTGGGTTGTCGCCGGTACGGAACGCACAGGTGGCTGCCCTCGGGCCGGCGGTGAGAGTTCCGCAAACGCAGGTCGACTCGATGATGTGGTGGTACGTGGCTCGCGCGTCCGGTCTTATCGCCTTGGTTTTGCTTGGGATCTCCGTGGTAGCTGGCCTGTTGTTGGCCACGCGACTCGCTCAGGGCCGCGCGCGCACGTGGGCACAGCGAATCCACGAGTTTCTCGCAGTACTCGCTGTGATCTCCACCGTGATTCACTTGGCCGCCGTTTTCTCCTCCGCCCAGTTGCGGATCGGCTTGCGGGAGTTGTTCATCCCGTTCACCAGGCTGGTCAATCCGGTAGCCCAGGCCTGTGGAGTGCTGGCTTTTTACCTGCTTGCCGCAGTCGCGCTGACATCTTGGGCGCGAGCGCTACTGCCCTGGCGGTGGTGGCGTCGCCTGCACCTGCTGGCGTTCCCGATGTTCAGCTTGGCCTGCGCGCACACGGTGCTGGCCGGTAGTGACACCGGTCGCCCGATAGTGCGCTGGGTGGGCCTTGTCGTGGGGGCGGGGATCCTGTTTCTGGCGGTGCTGCGTTTACTCACCGCGCGATCGGCTCGCGTGGCTACGCCCGCCGCAAAACCCGCTCCGGTACCAGAGACCGGGATGCGACTGCTCATCGGTCAGACGACGTGGGAGGCCGACAATGTCTTGTCGTTGCGGCTGTATTCTCCCGACGGCGCGCCACTGCCGAGCTGGGAGCCGGGAGCGCACATCGAGCTGGCGCTATCCTCAGGCCGGCGACGGCAATACTCGCTGTGCGGCGAGGGGAATGACACCCGTTCCTACCGTATCGCGATTCTGCAGGTTTCCGGCGGGCGTGGTGGGTCGGTGGAGGTGCACACCGACGCTCGGGCCGGTCGGCTGATCACCGTGTACGGGCCGCGTAACCATTTCCCCTTGCTGCCCAGTCCGGCCTACCTGTTCATCGCCGGTGGGATCGGGATCACCGCCATGCTGGCGATGGTGGCCCGAGTGGCCGCTTCGGGTGGGCAGTGGACACTCGTCTACGCCGGGCGACGCCGCGCCAGCATGGCCTTTCTCGACGAGGTACGCGCGCTGGGTCCCGAGCGGGTCGACGTCATGCCCGCAGACGAGCGCGGCCGGCCCGGCCTGAACGCGATAATCGAGGCGGCCGCGCCGGGCACCGCTGTCTACTGCTGCGGCCCAGACCGGATGCTGCGTGCGGTGCGGGCGCGAGTTGCCATCAGGCCGGACCTGAGTCTGCACAGTGAGCCCTTCAACAGTGAGCCCTTCACCGGCACCGCTGCTGGCGGCGGTGCCGCGCTCCGTGTCGAGCTGCGCCGTAGTGGGCGCATCATCACCGTGCCCGCTGACCGCACCATTCTGCAGGCGATCCGCGACGTCGTTCCCGGCGTCTGCGCCGGGTGCGAGCAGGGGGTGTGTGGCGCGTGCCGCACCACGGTCCTCGCCGGCGAACCCGACCACCGCGACGAGCTGCTCAGCAGCGCTGAACGCGACGCCGGCGCAATGCTGATCTGCGTCTCCCGGGCCCGCGGCGAGAGTCTCACCCTCGATCTGTGATACCCCGTGAGTGGCGTTGCGGGTCATGACCCGCAAC
>JBDTAX010000119.1:0-10770 GCA_039924425.1 Pseudonocardiaceae bacterium | reverse complement strand
CTGGAGGTGCGGGGATCGCAAATCATGGGCCGGTGGATGGAACTGGCCCGACGTGCCAGCGGCGCCACTGAATTCCGAGGACATCTCAGCTCTCCAGCGGGGGTACCGGCAACCAACGGAAGCACTTCCTGCCTTTTCGCTGGATCCAGGCCCAGTGCGGACCAGAGAAGACATTCTGGCGGTGATCCCAGGCTTACGCCCGGAACTCGCCGACCGGATCCTCTCCCACGACTGGACAGGTTCGGTTTTTCATTCTGCCACCAAGTTCGCCGAGGCTGTCCACGACGCACTTTTCTACCACGATTCGCAGTCGGCGGTCCTGACTGAGGCGGGACTGCCCTCGGATTACAGCCAACTCTGGGCACTCGACAGCCTGCTCGGCGGCTACCAAGTCTACGGCCAGGCGCGCAACGATGGGCGCCTGGAGGGCACCAACGTCGGGATGACCCTTTTCTACACCGACAAGGTGGCCAAGGACTGGGTGGCGGGAGTCGGCACCGGCGTTCCGACCAAGGCCGTCGGTGGATTCATCCCGAATTCGGGAGCGGACATTCCCTGGAGTCACTGCGATGCAGCCGAGAACCTCAAGGGCGAGAACGGGCGGCTGTGGTTCGGTCAGAACGATCCCAGCTTCACCTTTGACGGTAACCGGGTCAGCATCGGCCCGCAGGCGACGCGACTTTTCTCCCGAGTAGACGGCAACGGAGGCACCGAGGTCGAACCGAGCTTCGGCTTCGGTCGGGGCATGCGCTGGTGGGACCAGCATTACCAGGCCGTCGCCGACTATGAGCCGCAGTACCAGTGGCTTGATGAGATCATGGGGTGGAGCGGTGCCCTGGATTGGCTGACCTCCAAGACCCCCGTGACGCTCCCGCAACTCGACGACACCGCTATCCGGTCCAATCTGAGATTCCAGGATTGGTACGCCCAACACGGTGAGCTGCGGGAACGGTCACCGATCGAGTTCGTGACACCGCCGTCGGCACAGCACGAAGCCATCCGAACCACGCCGTCGGCAGTCTATAAGACCTGCGGTTTATCGGAGATCTTCGGTGGTGTCTCGCTGGGCGACCTCATCCAGCGCAAAGGTGATCGGAGTTTCCGCGCCGACGTCCCCGCGTCAGTCCACCGGGATGGCCTGTTCGACGAGACATCCCGCTTCGACGAAGCGACCGGGTCCGGGCGGATCAACCAGGTGTGGATCGATGACCACGGTCAGGTCATCGACAACCTCCAACGCACATTCTCCACGACGGCCGACGGTCACAATGTCGTCGATGTTGCGGCCACCGGCCGCCAGGTCGCCCCGCTGGGAGGCTTGAAGGTCTGGCGCGCCACGGCGGCTACGCGTCAGTACACGCTGGAGATGACGGTCCGCCCGGGTCTGGTCGTGCAGCGTGTCGAGTTTCAGCACCAGGAGTGGGGAGAGTTGGTGGCCCGCAACGAGGCCGATTCGGTCACGATCCAGTGGCGGCGAGGCCCGCTCGACCGCGCTCGTCGAGCGTTGGAGTCGATCCAGGACCGTCTGCTGTCCCAGCCCGCCGCCGGGCTGCCGCTCGCCACGGACAACGTCCTGTACAGCTACCAGGACGCCAACGGCCGAGTCCTCTACAAGATAGGTGGCCCGGACGATCCCTGGCTCTCGATCACCAATGCCGTGACACCACCCGGCGACGAAATGGCCTTGCGCCTGGGCGTTCCAGACCCGCGACCTGGTACGCCGGAGTTCTTCCTGGCCCGTTTCGAGCAGCGTCCTGAATTGCCGCCAACAAACGGCGGACCCCCGTGGATGGAGGTCACTCCCCCGACCGGTGACCAACCGGCCCGAATCATCGTGCCGAGCCTACCCGGGCGGGAGTCCCGGACCGTGCGGGTAACCACCCCGGACCACCAGACCGGCACCATCCTGATAGGCCAGGGCATAAGCCTGACTGGTGATCATGTGTGGGCTCGGTTTGACGATCCTATTCTGGGCGTCAATGGCACGGCCGAAGGTGCGGCCTTGCTCCGGGATTTTCCCCGCGTCGATGAGGCGATGCGCGCCGCGGCCCAAGCCAACGACGGGCTGCTGCGCGGTGTCCGTCTCGGCGATGACGGCGTCGCGTTGGCCGGTGCCAACGAGGTGACCCTGGTGGCCGCCGGCCATGAATGGGCTGGCCGGGTGTTGGAAGCGATCGGTACCGATCCGTCGCCCCAGCTACCGCTGTTCCGCATCACGGACGGACACCTCCAATATGTCGACCCCGGGCAGCTCACCAGACTTCCCGGCCCCGCACAACACACCACTCTCAGCGAGATACTGAACACGGGCAGTGGCAACGTCTATGTCCACCGGTCCATGCTCAATTTCGAGCACGGATCGATCACCTCGAACCCCTTGCCGCTCGATGACAAAGTGATCGTCCACCCCTTCGTGCCAGCCGACCACCCTAACGCCAATAACCCATCTTCCCGGCCGGATGTGCGCCTTCACGACGGTGCGGAGTGGTGGCGAGTGAGCGGTAGCGGTGCCGGGGCTGGCAGTGGCGGCGCCGTTCCGGTGGTGTCTGGGCCGGTCTACCTCGTCTGCCCGGACAACAACGAGCACCGCCCAGGGTGTGATGATCACTGATGCCCCCTCCCGCCCGACGCCCGATCGAACTCGAGCCCGGCACCCCGCTCGCCGCTGCCGTCACCCACGCTCGCGATGCGTTGGCGCGATCCGATGCCGCGGAAATGGATGTCGCCTACCAGCGGGCTGCCGAGCAGGCAGCGGGAGATCCCCCACTCTGGTCGGCGCTGGCCGCTGATCACGTCGAGGGATTGCGGAGATTGGGGCACGTCACGCTGGCGTTGCGGCGCTGCACCGAGTACCTGGACACGGCGGGCACACACCAGGTGTCGCTGTGGTTGCAGCGCGCACAGATCCGTTCCTCCCTCGGTGACCACCCCGGTGCCAGTGCTGATGCCGCCGAGGTCCGGGCCGCGTTCGGCCGTCATCCCGATTCGCTGACTCCCGACGACAGCGCGAGGCTGCATCGGGTGGAAGGGCTGTCTGCGGCCGATAGCGGTGACCTCAGCGGGGCGGCTGGTCACCTGAATGCGGCCCGGCAGATCTTCCTCGAGGTCGGTGATCAGGCCGGGGTGGCGGCTATCGAGCTCGACAAGCGCGGGATCGAGGTACGGCAGGGCCAGCAGGGGGCTGTTTTTGACGTGCTCGCCGGTGAACCACCGCGGACCGTCGCGGACTACCGGCTGCTCGCGGTGGCGCTCAGGCGCCAGGTGCGCTACGAGGAAGCCCTCCAGGTGCTGCTGCGCTGCGCGGCCGAGCACAGTCTCGACCCCGCGCTGAGCTGGCATGTGCTGTACGACCTGATCGTGCTGCTGCGGCTGACCCGCCAGGACGACTTCGCGCAACAGCTACTCCCGTTGCTCCAGCAGGCAGTGGCGACATCGGCCGATCGGGTGGCGGGCGATGCCGCGGTGGCCAGGCTCTACGCCGCCGACGCGCCCGAGGATGCTTTCTCCCCGCAGTTCGATCGGCGGGTCCAGCACGCCCGCCGGCTGATCATCGAGACACAACTCGATGAAGCGGAGCGCCTGCTCAGTACCCTTCGCGCACACGCACACACTGACCGCGATATCGCGACATGGCACCTGGCCGCCGGAGAGCTCAACCTCGCCGGACACGCACCCTCCGAGATCCGTTCCCGCGCCCGGGTCGCGGTCGGCCACCTGACCGAGGCTGTCGCTCGCGCCTCGACCACCGCGCTCGTCGAGGTCCGGGTCTGCGCGCTGCGATCGCTGGGCCACGCCTACTCCCGACTCGATGTCGACGAGCAGGCTACGGAGTGCTGGGCGAAAGCGCATCGCCTTGAGGAAGGCATCGCCGGGCGCCAGATCACCGATAATGTCCGAATCGGGATGTTGCAGGCCGTTCCGACCGAATATGACGAGCGTATTCGCGCCGCCGCGGAGAAGTTCCACAATCGCGGTCCCGAGGCGACCGCCGCGATCGTCGTTGCCCTGGAAGCAGCTCGCGGGGCAACGATACTGGGAAATATTTTCCCCGGCGAAGAAGGCCTCGCCCGGGATCTCCCAGGGTCGAGCGACCTCAACGGAGCCTGGCGTTGGGTAAGCGATATAGCTGACGGGCTGCCTTCCGCTCAGGCGGTCTGGATCATGCACTCGTCGCCGGACCGTGTGCACCATGCCGTCCTGGGCCCCGGCCTGCTCCACTACAATTTCTTCTCCTCGCGGAAAAAGAAACTGACACAGGCGATCGACAACCTGATGGCTTGCTGGGATGAGAAATTTCTGGAACTCAGCATCACCGGTGGCGATTTTGCTGGATGCCTCAAGGAGCTCGCCGACCAGGTCGGTATCAGTACCGTGATCCCAGGACTTCCACCCTGGGTCCGCCGGATCGCGATTGTGGCCGGAGGAGAGCTCTCCGACATCCCGTTCGCGGCCATGGCGGCTCCCGGCGCAACCGAGCCGCTCGGTCTTCGGTACGCGTTGTCCGACCTTCCCTGCCTGTCCGCCCGGCTCCCGCTGCACCAACGATCACGTCGACTGCGCGGTGAGCGACTGCTCTTGATCAGCCCGCCGGCCAACAGGTTGACCCGGGCCACACACCGGTCAGCACATACGGTGTTGGACGGCGAGCGCGCCACCCCGGCCCAGTTGCGGGATGCGCTTGGCCACCGTCATCACCGCCAGGTTCGGATCGATAGTCACGGCCAACACGAACATGACGATCCGGCAAGGTCATGGCTGCAGCTCATGCCCAAAGGACCGGATGGGCGGCTGTGGGCGGAAGAACTGCAAGAGATGGATATGAGTGGCTGCGGGACCCTCGTCCTCGGGGCTTGCGAATCTGGGATGGCTCAGCGCACCGGGCGAGACGAACGGGTCGGTTTCGTCCGAGCGGCGGTCTCGGCGGGTGCCGCGGCAGTGGTTGCGGCCAGGTGGATAGCGGAGGACAGCGTGGCGGCGACCGTGCTTGATCGTTTCGAGCGCTACGTCCGCTACCTGCCGCGTGACCTCGCCTTGCAGCAAGCCCAGCGGGACGTGTACCACCATGCGCCCGGGACCCCGGCGGACCTGCGTGACCTCGACCATCCAGCTCGATGGGCCTGTTGGACGCTGTACGGGGACTCGGGCTGGCAGACCGCGGCTGGCTCCGTTCGTCGTTCACTGCGCCGAAACCTCGACCAGCGGAGTCGACATGTGGCCAACGTCTGAGGTGCGCGCACCACAAGTTTTCCTCTCCTTCGCCGGAAGCGATCGGGTCCTGGCCGAGCGGCTTCGCCACGATCTCAAAAAACGCGACATCAAGGCGTCCGTGTTTCCTCCTGGCGGGAACCTGGTGCTTGACATCAGCAAGGCGCTCACACAGTCGGACTATTTCGTGCTCCTGTGGTCGCGTGCCACAGTTGATCGCCCGTGGGTCGAGGCGGAGTGGTCCGCCGCGTTCGCCCGCGAGCTTCAGGAACGACGATCCTTTCTGTTCATCGTGCGCCTGGACAGGACGCCCTTGCCAGCACTGTTAGCGGCGCGTCATTATCTCGACGCCGCCGACCATGACTGGAATGGTCTTGTGAACGAGCTTGCGGCACTCTGGGTTCAAGACCGCTCGGTGGGCGATCCCGTCTTGCCCGCGCCCCATCCGGTCACCACCGAAAATGGCACGGACGGGCGTCGAAACCTTGTTCTTTACGTACGAAATTGTGCTCTTTCTGTTGCGCATGTCATCGCTGCGCCAGAGGAGTTGACCGGACAGCAGCTGGAGTACCTGGTGCATGCCGAACTCGCACTACCAGACGTCGAGGAAAAATTTGGTGGCACTGTGGGTATGCGCTTCTTCTATCGCCTGAAAAATGCACATTGGACGATCTCCGACAACCCTGGAAAACTGGCCGATCTGCACATTTTAGACGGTGGCACTATTGATCTCGAGGTACAGGTAGAATCGTTCGGCCCCGGCGGGTCATCCCCCGTTGTCACGTACCGAAAAGGCGCATCGACGAGCCTTTCTCCGGCGACAAATCGCTCTTTGATAAATTCCGCTTTCAGTCATCTTATTCCATGTTAATACGCTAGTTGAGTGAGGGTTCGATGAGCGGCGGGATACGCGACCAGGCATTAGGAGTGCGAACAGCGATCATCGCCTCGGCGATATGTGCCGTCGCGATCGCGGGGTGCGCCTCGCCCGGGTCGCCGGAGTCGGCCACGCCATCAGGGGTACCGAGTCCGCAGGTCGTCACCACGTCACCACCAGCGGCACTGTCGCCCACGGCGTACCAGGAGACGCTCCGGGACGCCACGAGCACGATGGCGCCCGCGTTCGACCGCCTGAATTCAGCTGGCTCACCCGACGATTTCCGCGCGGCGCTGGAACAGGCTTCCACAGCCACATCGGATGCCGCCCGACAGCTCGATGCCAACCCGCCCGCAGAGGTACAGGCGACACACCGCGACCTGATCGCGGGATTGCAGCAGCTCGCGACCGACCTGTCCCAGCTCAACGACCAGGTGGCGTCGATGGATTTGTGCGCCGCGCCATCGATCCTCGCTTCGGTCAGCAACACGCCGGGCGTGAACGCCCTGCGAACGGTGCGCGAGGCTCTCAGCTCAGGTCAGCCGGGCACAAGCTACCAGTGGGGAGAGTTCCTCCCCGCCGCCACGCCGCTCCCGGATCGCCAATTGACCAACGGTCAGCTTGTCGACAGCCTGCAACGTAACGGACGTGGGCAACTCACGATCGATAACGGTGCCGATTCCGACGCCGTCGTCAAGCTCGTGCAGGGCGGCAGACCGATTGCGTCCGTCTACGTCCTCAAAAGGTCGAACGCTACCGTCGGGCAAATCAATGACGGCAGCTACGAGCTTTTCTACACCTCCGGAGCGGACTGGGACAACCAGCTCAAAGTCTTCACGCGATCCTGTCAATTCGAACGCTTTGACCAAGCAGTGGAATTCACCACCACGTCAGTCTCGAATGGTATCGAATATACAGAGGAAACTGTTGGCCTCCAGCCCACCATCAACGGCAACGCTCAAACCGAACCGGTACCCGCCAAGTCTTTTCCGCGATAGTGGCTCTCGTGCGAATTTCCGGCACCGTGCTCAGGTCGCGTTCTCGACGGACACGTTCAGGGCGCGGATCGCGTCGAAGAGCTGGTCCGCGTCCCACTCCGGCGCTATCTCGTCACGCAACCCGTCCGCTTGGCCCAGGTTGAGGACAGCCGTCCGAGTGCCGTCCTCGATCTGAATGTAGTAGTTGGTCAGGGTGGGACGCCCCGCGCCAGCGGGGACCGACTTGGGGCTCATGTGCTCAGCCTTGACGGTGGCCTTGACGCCCTGGCAGGCACTGGCGTTGAGGAGTTCCTCGATCTCGGTGGCGATCTCCCGAGCATCGTCTGCAAGCATTGACCTTCTCCTTCGCGGGGTCGCTGCGATCACCCTGTGGACACCCGTCACCCTACTGGGTCACTCAGGCTGGTGGATCAACCGCCCGGTGCTCGCGGCGAACTCCGCGTTGAGGGCGAACCGGTCGCCACGCACGAGGGTGTGACGCCATTCGACGGGGCGGCCCAGGGCGAGGCTCCGCCGATGGATGGAGAAGGCCGCGGCGGCGGGTGAACACCGCAGCTGGGCGCGTTCGGCGGGTGTCGGGATCACGGCATAGATGTCCTCGCGCCCGTAGTCCAGCCGCACCCCGGCGCGGGCGGCGAGCTCGGCGTACAGGCTGGTGTGGGTGAAGTCGGCATCCAGCAGCGACGCCGCCAGCGCGGCGGGCAGCCACACCCGGTCCAGCGCGAGCGGCTCGTCGCCCGCCAGCCGCAGGCGTTCCAGGTAGACCAGCGGTGTGGAGGCTTCGAGCTCGAGGCGTTCGGCGACGAGCGCGTCGGCACGGGTGTCGAAGGTTCGCACGACGCTGTGCTGCGACATTCCGGCGGCCTCGACCGAGGCGAACAGGCTGTAAAGGGCACCCATCGGTTGCTGGATCTCCGGCGGTGGCGCCACCCGGGGCTGCCGCCCGCGCTCGGAGATGATCACCCCGTCGGCGCGGAGTTGCCGCAGTGCCTGGCGCACGGTGTGCCGGCTCACGCCGTACTCCGCGACCAGCGCCATCTCGCCGGGGAACCGTTCGGCGAAGTCCCCAGCCTGCAGCCGGGCGACGAGAGCGAGTTGCAACTGCCGCCAAAGGGGCTGCGGAGCGCCCCGATCGAGTGCCCGCGCCGCCATGGGGACCTCCTCTCCCCAGCTCACAGTACCGATTGCCAAATGTCCAGACAAACTCTAACGTAAATGTCCGGACAGCAACACGGGAGGGACGGGCTGATGATCGCGAGCACCCAGGAGAGCGCGGTACGGCCCGCGCCGGTCGAAGCCAGTCACTGGCTGCCGCGCATCGCCCCGGGACTGCTGGTGGCGCTGGCGCTCGCCGGTATCGCGACGCTGCTGGGCCAGCTGGTGCCGATCGTCGGCGGCCCGGTGTTCGGCATCCTGGCCGGTGCCCTGTCAGCCGCCGCGCTTCCGGCGCTGCGGGCGCCGCGGTGGCAACCCGGGTACACCGTGGCCGCCAAGCCGATCCTGCAATTGTCCATCGTAGTGCTGGGCACCGGGCTGACGTTGCGGCAGGTCGTGTCCGTCGGCGGGCAGTCGCTGCCGGTCATGCTGGGCACCCTGGCCGTGGCACTGAGCGGCGCGTGGGTGTTGGGCAGGCTGCTCACGGTCCGCGGCGACACCCTGACTCTGATCGCGGTGGGCACCGCGATCTGCGGCGCGTCGGCGATCGCGGCCACCACCGCGGTCATCAAGGCCAAGGACTGCGCGGTCGCCTACGCCATCGGCACGATCTTCACCTTCAACATCGCCGCGGTGCTGCTGTTCCCGCTGATCGGACACCTGCTCGGCATGAACGCGCACGCCTTCGGTCTGTGGAGCGGCACCGCGATCAACGACACGTCCTCGGTGCTCGCCGCCGGTTACGCCTACGGCGGTGACGCCGGCGCTTACAGCCTCGTCGTCAAGCTCACCCGGACGCTGGCTCTCGTCCCGATCGTGATCATGCTCGGGATCAGCGCGGCCCGCCGGGACACGGCTAACAGCAAGCTCAACCTGCGCGCGATGCCCTGGCGCAAGATCGTGCCGCTGTTCCTGCTCGGGTTCATCCTCGCCGCCGGCCTCGACAGCTCTGGGTCGCCGTGGCGGCCAGCAGTCTGGGCTTACAAGCTTTCACCACGTGACGGGTAGGGCGGTGAGTCCCCCGGTGAGCAGGTCGTTGCGGAGTCGGAGTTCCTCGAGGGGCACGGCCAGCTCGAGGGTCGGGAACCGTTGGGATAGCGCGGTGAACACAGCGCGCAGTTCCAGGCGGGCGAGCCCGGCACCGATGCAGAAGCGGGGACCGTGCCCGAAGGACAGGTGGGCATTGGCGGTGCGGGTGATGTCGAAGTAGTCGGGGTCAGCGAACGCGGTAGGGTCACGGTTGGCGGCGACACCGCTCAGCAGCAGCGCGTCGCCGACGCGAATCCGCACCCCGGCGATGTCGATGTCGTCGTGAGCGTAGCGAGGCAATCCACCGCCGCCACCGCTGGGCGCGGCCACCCGCAGGATCTCCTCAACCGCCCCCGCGACCAGCTCCGGATCACGCTGCAGGGCGGCGCGCTGGTCGGGGTGGGTGAGCAGCAGCAGGGTGCCGTAGTCGATGCGCGTCACCGTGGTCTCGTGGCCGGCGAACAGCAGCGCGGCGGCCAGCTCGGCGATCTGGTCGTCCCCGAAGTGCTCGTCATCGTGGGCGGCGAGCAGGTCGGTGATCACGTCCTCGCCGGGGTGGGCACGTTTGCGGGCCATCAGGTGGTGCATGTAGGCGACGAGCTGGGCCAGCGCGGCGGTGGAGGCCTCCCGGTCGGTGAGCGTGACGATGCCGGCCGACCACACCCGGAACTGGTCGCGGTCGGCGTAGGGCACACCGAGCAGCTCGCAGATCACCAGCGCCGGCAGCGGGAAGGACAGCGCCTCGTGCAGGTCCGCTGGTGGGCTCTGCTCGGCGAGCTGGTCCAGCAGCGTGTCGACCAGTTCGGTGACGCGCGCCCGCAAAGCATGCATGCGACGGGCGGAGAAGGCCGGGGTGAGCAGCCGGCGCATCCGGGTGTGGTCAGCGGCCTCGGTGGCGGCATCCCCTGAAGGCCCCCCGAGGAATGCGGCGCCAGAGATCCGGGCGGCGCGCGGGGGGTCGGGGTGCGAGCGGCCCAGCCGCGGGTCGGCGAACAGGGCCTTGACCTCGGCGTACCCGGTGACCAGCCAGGCCACGTCCCCGGCCTGCGTGCGGACCGGGGTGATGGGCGCACTGGCCAGCAGCGTGCGGTAGAGCGGCGCGATGTCCAGGACGCCGGGCCGCGAGAAGGGGAGCTGGGGCAGGTTGTCGCTGGTCACGGTCATCGCCGGTGGTCCTCGCACTCATCAGACATCTCTTCAGGCACGGGCTACTCACACCTCATCGAGTGTGGCACCGCCGACCGCCAGCTGCGGGCAGCCAGCACAGTTGATGTACAGCCGGCAGTTCGCGAGCCCACAGCCGATGGTCCTCCCGCGCAGCCCCAGGCTGACCCGTTCCATGTGCGTGAACCGCGCTCCCTTCACCAGGACCGCCGACGCGTCGGCGGTGCCGGCGAGTATCCGCCGCACCAGGCGCAGCGCGTCCCCGGCGGAGGGCACCCACCAGGTGGCGCCCGCGCCCAAGCCCCCGCGAACAGCGGCGGCTGCCATCAGCTCGCCATCCGG
>JBDTAX010000118.1:0-14147 GCA_039924425.1 Pseudonocardiaceae bacterium | reverse complement strand
TGCGCGCGGGCAGTGTCGTCGGCGGTCAGTTCGACTCGATGCTGGCCAAGCTCATCGTCGTCGGCGCGGACCGCGAGCAGGCCCTGGCGCGGTCCCGGCGGGCGCTGGCCGAGTTCCGCGTCGAGGGTCTGCCCACCGTCCTCCCGTTCCACCGGGCGGTGGTGGACGACCCGGCCTTCGCCGACACCGACGGCGCGCGTTTCACGGTGCACACCCGGTGGATCGAGACTGAGTGGATCGAAACCCAGTTCGCCGCGCGCTTGGAGCCCTATCCGGGCACTGTGGACACTTCGCCACCAGCGCCGCGACAGACCATGGTGGTGGAGGTCGGCGGCCGGCGGCTGGAGGTGTCGCTGCCGGGCGATCTGGCGCCGCGATCCGGCGCTGCCCGGGCCAGACCCCGCCAGCGCGGCGCTCGCCAGGCACAGCCGGCATCCGGCGATCAGGTGATCGCGCCGATGCAGGGCACCGTGGTCAAGGTCGCGGTGTCCGACGGAGACCGCGTCGAGGCCGGTGCGCTCATCGGGGTGCTCGAGGCGATGAAGATGGAGAACCCGGTCACCGCGCACACCGCCGGCACCGTCACCGGCCTCACCGCGCGCGCCGGGAGCTCCGTGGCCCAAGGCACCGTCCTCTGCACGATCACCCCGTAGGAGGGTTCAGCGCACCGGCTCCAGGAGCCGCGGGCGGGCTTCTGGGGCGGCGGCGCGGCGGGCGTCGGCTGCGCGGTCGTCGGGCTCGCGCTGGGAGTCCCGCTCGGCGGCCACCCGGGCGCGGTAGATCCGCACCTCCCGGTGCCGCGCCGCCGCGGTCCAGCCCAGCACCTCGCCCATCAGCTCGGCGACGTCCTGCGCGCACGCCTCACCCCGGTGCGGGTACTCGATCGAGATCCGGGTGCGCCGGGTCAACACGTCCTCCAGGTGCAGGGCGCCCTCGTGGCTGGCGGCGTGCACCACCTCGACCCGCAGGTAGTCCGGCGCCGCGCGCAGCGGCGCGAGCAGCTCACGACGGTCGGCGGCCAGCGCGAGCACCTGGTGCACCGCCGAGCCGTAGCGATCCAGCAGCTGCCGCAGCCGACGCGTTGGCAGCCCATGCCGGGCGGCCAGCGCGTCGACCTGGTTGACCAGCGCGTGATAACCATCCGCGCCGAGCAGCGGCACCTGGTCGGTGATCGAGGGCGCGACCCGGCCGGGCAGGTCGGGCACCGCGGCGTCCACCGCGTCGGCGGCCATCACCCGGTAGGTGGTGTACTTGCCGCCCGCGATGGCGACCAGCCCGGGTGCCACCCGGGCGACCGCGTGCTCCCGGGACAGCGCGGAGCTCTGCTCGCTCTCCCCCGCCAGCAACGGCCGCAAGCCGGCGTAGACACCCTCAATGTCACTGTCACTCAACGGGGTGGCCAGCACGGCGTTGACCGTGTCCAGCAGGTAGTCGATGTCCGCGCGAGTGGCTGCGGGGTGCGCGAGGTCGAGGTTCCAGCCGGTGTCGGTGGTGCCGATAATCCAGTGGCCGCGCCACGGGATGACGAACAGCACCGACGTCGCGGTGCGCAGGATCAGCCCGCTGTCGGACACGATGCGGTCCCTCGGGACCACCAGGTGCACGCCCTTGGAGGGTTGCACCCGGAACCGCCCCCGCTCACCGGACAGGCGTTGGAGCTCATCGGTCCACACTCCGGTGCAGTTGAGCACCACGTGCGCCCGCACGTCGGTCTCCGCGCCGGTCTCGCAGTCCCGCACCCGGACGCCTCGGATCCGGCCGGCCTCCCGCAGGAAGCCGATGACCTGGGTGGAGCTGCGCACCACAGCGCCGTACCCGGCTGCGGTGCGGGCCAGCGTCAGAGTGTGCCGGGCGTCGTCGGTGATCGCGTCGTAGTAGCGCACCCCGCCGACGAGGGTGTCGCGGCGCAACGCCGGCGCCAGGCGCAACACCCCCGCCCGGGTGAGGTGGCGCTGGCCAGGTACTGATCGCGCCCCGCCCAGCGTCTGGTACAGCGCCAGCCCAGTGGCGACATAAGGTCGTTCCCAGAGCCGGTGGGTCAGCGGGTACAGGAAACTCACCGGCTTGACCAGGTGCGGCGCCAGCCGGGT
This sequence comes from Pseudonocardiaceae bacterium, assembly GCA_039924425.1. Classification (GTDB taxonomy): domain Bacteria; phylum Actinomycetota; class Actinomycetes; order Mycobacteriales; family Pseudonocardiaceae. Next base: position 12,057 of record JBDTAX010000118.1, on the reverse strand, counting down.
GAGCATCAGCTCACGTTCCCGCAGGGCCTCCCGGACCAGCCCGAACTCCCGCTGCTCCAGGTAGCGCAGCCCGCCGTGGAACAGCTTGGAGGACCGGCTCGACGTGCCCGAGGCGAGGTCCCGGGCCTCCACCAGCGCCACCGTGAGACCCCGGGTGGCGCCGTCCAACGCGGCACCGCAACCGACCACACCGCCACCGATAACCACGACGTCGAACCGCTCGCCGGCCAGCCGCCGCCAGTCCGCCGCGCGCCGCGCCGGGCCGAGCTGCCCCGGTGCCGACCCGCCGAGGGGCTGCTGCTCGCGCCGCGCCTGCCGCACCTGGTCCGTCCCACCCCCCACGTCAGTCACCGTTCGCCTGCTGCACGCTACCGCGCGGTGGCCTCCCGTGGTCGGCATTAAAATGCGGGCAACGGACAGGAGACCTTGATGGCAACCCCGCCCCAGGCCGTCGTCAACCGCCGGAACCCAGCCACCCCGGTGCTGGTCGTCGGAGCTGGTCCGGCGGGTCTTACCTTGGCCATCGAGTTGCTGCGGCGCGGCGCGGCCTGCCGTGTGATCGACCGGCTGCCGGCGCCGGCGCCCACCTCGCGGGCCGCGATAGTGCACGCTCGGACGCTGGAGCTTTTCGACGGCGCCGGCCTCGCCGAGCCGCTGCTCCGACGGGGGCTGCCGGGCCGGTCGATGAACTATCACTTTCTGGGTGAGCGGGAGGCGCCCCAACTGGACTTCACGGTCCTGCCCAGCCCCTACCCGTTCTTCCTGCGCGTCGACCAGAGCGTGACCGAGCAGATCCTGCGGGAGCGCGTGGCCGCCCTCGGCGGCCGGGTCGAGTGGAGCACCGAGTTGCGGTCGCTGCACTGCGGTGACCACGACGCCGACCCCGTGGAGGCGGTCCTGACCGGGCCCGGTGGTCAGCGGGAACGGGTCACCTGCGAGTGGCTGGTCGGCTGCGACGGGGCCCACAGCACCGTGCGCCACCTGCTCGGACTGAACTTTGACGGCGAGCGGTACGCCAGCATGCGGAATCCGATGATGGACGTGCCCCTGCGCGGATTCCCCCTGCCCGACGATGCCGTGCACTGGCTGATCTCACCCGAGACCATGATGGTCGTCATCAAGCTGCCGGGCGCTCACCACCGGGTGCTGCTCAGCGAGCTGGATGACGGGCCTGCGCGCCCCCCGGCACGGGAAGATTTCCAAGCTGTTTTTGATGCGCACTTCGCCGGTGCTGTCACGGTGGGCGAGCCCGCGTGGTCCTCGGTGTTCCGGATCTCCCACCGGATGGTCGACACCTACCGCCACGGTCGGGTCCTCGTGGCCGGTGACGCCGCCCACATCCACTCCCCAGCCGGTGGCCAGGGCATGAACGCCTGCATCCAGGACGTGTTCAACCTGGGATGGAAGCTCGCCGCGGTAGTGGCCCAGGGCGCCCCAGCAGCCCTGTTGGAGACCTACGAGACCGAGCGGCGGCCGATCGCCGAGCAGGTACTCGCTGGCGCCCATGCCCTCACAAAGATCAACATGGGCCACGGAACACCACTGGCCGAGCGCCTCGCGGTGGCCCGCCAGCCCGAGTTCAACCGGACCACGGTCGAGCAGGTTTCGGGCTTGGCCTACACCTACCGGGAGCACCTCACTGTTCCCCCGCTGGCCGATCCCCTCGACGGCCTGCGCCCGGGTGACCGCGCCCCCGACATCGCCCTCGGAGCGGGCCGCCAACTCCATCACCTGCTGCGTCACCCCGAGCACACCCTCCTGCACATTCCTCGCGCGGGAGGGCAGCCGGCGACCGAGTTGAGCCGGCGGCTCATCGCCCGCCACCCCGGTCGGCTCCAGCCGCACCAGGTCGACGGGCCGGAAGCGGCCCGAACCTTCGGCGCACCCGGGCGTGACGTGTTCTGCCTCATCCGCCCAGACGGCTACCTGGCACTTCGCTGCAGCGCCCGGGACCACGCCGCGCTGGAGCTGGTCTGCGACCAGACTTTCGGGCGCACACGGGCCGCCACCGCCCGCTAGGGATCAAGTACCATCCCCGCCCAGGACAAATCGCCCTATGTTGGGAGGTCATGCCGTGACGTCGCCGGACCCACACGCGCTTGCGGCGCGAGCCGTCGCGGCGCGGATCAAAGCCGAGACGGGCATCGACGTGCTCGATCGCAGCGCCGATGCCGTCGGCGCCGTGGCCGCGATGCACCGGGCCTGGCGCAGGGTTGGCGGAACGTTCGGCGGCGGCCTGGCCGGCACGCTGGCCCTGATCTCTATCGTCCTCGCGGTCGTGCCCGGCAACGGCGGCGCCACCATCTCACTAGGTGTGCGCGCCGTGTTCGGCGTGGCGATGGCAGCGGCCGGCATCGCGTTGCTTGTGTGGGGCTGGCGCACCACCGCCGCCTACACCGAGCTGTACCTCAAGCGGCGGCAAGCCCAGCAACGATTCTTCACCGAGATCGGGCAGCCGCGACCCAGTGAGTTCGAGGACGCCAGTTGGCTCATGCGCAAGGCCATGATCGCCTTCAGCACGCCCAGTGAGGTACGGGCGATGCGCGCGCAAGCCGCGTCCCACAAGGGGCCACCAGTCAACCCAGAGCAGCGCTGATGGCCGACCTCACGGTGGACGGCGCCGGGCTCCAGAACCTGGTCAGCATGCTGCGCTCGTTCGCCGACGACATGCATGAAGCCACGTCGTCTCTCGGGTCCACCCAGGCCAGCGGGCTGGGGCACCGCAAGCTCGAATCAGCCGCCGATCACTTCGCGGGCGAGTGGGCCTACGGCATTGGGCAACTGCGCGATGCGTCGACCACTGTGGCCAAGCAGCTCGACGACGGCATTCGCGTATACGGCGAGTGTGATGCGCAGCTCGCCGACGAGCTGCGCAAGGCGATGAAGACATCGTGACCGGCCACTATCTGACCCTCGGTTTCGATCCGGCGCCCGGCGACGTGGACGTCGTGGAAAACTTGCGCGGGACCGTCTCGCGATTCGCCGGCCGGCTGAACTCCGCCGCGGGCGGTCTACGCCAGCTCGGCCACAGCGACGGGGTGTAGCAGGGCCAGGCCGCGCAGGCGTTCGCCCGGCGGGTCGGGGAACTGCCCCAGCATCTGGCCGACGGCGAGAACTCGATGAGCGCCGCGTGCCGGGCCTTGAGCACCTGGTCAGCGGAGCTGGTCGACTTCCAGCGCCGCGCGGCGGCCTACGAGCGGCAGGCGGCCGACGCCGCCGCGTCCGTGTCCTCGGCGCGCACGGCGGTGGCGGCGATAGCCCGGCCCGGCGCGAACGCCTCGCCGGCCGAGATCGACGAGGCCAGCCACCAAGCCGCCCGGGCGAACGGCAAGCTCGACGCGGCATCCGACGAGCTGTCCCGGGTGATCGCGCAGGCACACGGGCTGCTCGCCGAGCACGGCGAGATGGCCCGCCGCGTCGCGAATGCGTTGCGCGACGCGGCCGACGTCGCACCGGCCGAGCCGGGTTTCTTTCACCGACTGGGCAGCCTGCTGTCCGGCGCCCTGGACTTCATGGGCTCCCTGCCGGGCACGGTGTGGGGCTGGGTCAAGGATTACGCCGAGCTGATCGCCCAGATCGGGGACATCCTGTCCGACATCAGCACCGTGCTCGGCGTCGTCGCCACCGTGTGCATGTTCATCCCGCCGCTCGAAGCCGCCTCGGGTGCGCTATTCGGGGTGTCGGCCTTGTTCGCTCTCGGCGCCTTGGGGGACGCACGGCCTCGCCAAGGCGGCCGGGGCGGACGTCTCCTGGGGGACCATCGCTTTGGACGCCGTCGGTGTACTCACCTGGGGTGTCGGCACAGTGGGAATGGTGGGCATGAAAAACGCGGGTGCCATGTACAAGGCGGGCCTGACCTTGCACGAGGCCACCGGGTTCGAGACTGGCGCTGAGGTGATCGGGGCGGCTAACTTCCTGCACTACGCGCAGGTCTGGAAGGGCAGCATGCTGACTGGCACGACCGGGCTGGTGCTCGGTTCGTGGAACCCGTGGTTCGGCAACGTCGTCGACGACGTGAAGAAGGGCTGGAACGCGGTCAGCGGCCAGGGCAAGCCTGGCGCACTCGGCGCGACCTTCGTCAACGGGGTGGGCGGGGCACAGGCCCGTCATGGCGGACAGCTGGCGCCAGCATGAGTAGCACCACAGCCACCGCGAATCCTGCGCCGCCCGAGTTCGTGATCGGCTTTCCGACGGACTTCCGCGACCTGCCGCTGGGAAGCGAGCCCGTGACCTGGGAGGCGACGGCGTCAGCGTTCCTCGACCTGGTGCCGGTGGCGCGCCCACCCGAGTACCGCGAGCTGGCGCTGGCGCACTTGCGGGCCTATTCCGCGCTGCTCGCGACAGGCGGCGTGGTCAAGGCGGCGGCCTGCCTGGGCAGCTCGGGCGGCGCGCTGTCGACGGCGTCGGTGCTCGTGTCGTGGCTGCCCAGCGCTCCCGCGGCACCGGCCGACATCGCCGCCATGGGCCTGTTCACCGCGCTGTCGCAGCGCCACGCCGACCGTGAGGTCTACGCGATCGAGCTGCCGGCAGGTCCCGCGGTCGCGGTGGTCGCCGAGCGCTGGCTCACCGGCGAGGCGTCGAACAGGGTGGCCGTGGAGCTGCGGGTGCGCAGCATTGAGGTGAGCATTCCTGTTGACAACCAGCCGTGGCTGCTCGTCGTCGCGCCGAGCTCGCCGACCCTCGCCGACTGGGAGTCCTACCAGGCCATCATGGCCGTCATCTGCCGCAGCATCCGCTTCCTCTCCCCAGCGGGGTCGAAGGCCATCGAGTCAAGATCAGGTGGATGAGTCACGTAGGACGGTGCGCAGTGCGGCGAAGACCTCGAATTCCCGGCACAGCCGCAGTGGACCCGCCTGGGGTGGGTACACCCAGGTGAGTCGGCCCCGGGGGGTCGTGGTGGGGGGCAGGGGCAGTGCTCCGGTGGTTCGGTGCACGCTGCGGGGGTAGGGCGGTGCCGTATTGTGACGCTCCGCAGCTAGAACGATCCGGTGCTCGGGCGCGTCGGGGTGGACGATCAGTGCAGGTGGGGGGCAGCCCCACTGGGTGAGGATCGTGGTGGCGTGTAAGGCCAGTGGCGCGGGGATGGTCACCGCGACGGTGTCGGGCTCGAGATCCAACCACACCTGGTGACCGCGCGGAGTCACCGGCCAACCCCACGCGCGGTAGCAACCCGCAGCCGCCAGCGGACCAGTCCCGCGGTTGATCCGCTCGACCCGCACCGCCGCGGTCGGTGCCTCCGGTGCGCAGCCGGCGCCACGATGATTCACCGTGCACAGCGCGCAGGGCACACCCTGCCCGGGGCCGACCCTCTCCACCAGACCCGGGCGCAGCAGCGCGCCGCACCACGCCACCCCAGCGGTGTCGGCCTGGCCTTCGGGCGGCAGCGGCACCAGATGAACCGTGCGTCCACTCTTCCCGACCACACCCGGCCGATAGCGCAGCAGCACCATAGGCCACGCCCCAGCCACCACAGCGGGATCGGCGCCACGGTGCCCGTTCGCCGTGTCGGTGTGGTCTGTCACGTCATGCCTCCGGTGCGCTGCGGCGACTCGGCCGAATGGTGGGACAGGTTCTCGGGTGGAGCACGGAGGGGCCAGGGGCCATAAAAGGATCATCCCCGGCCCCGCCGTGGTCAGGGTCCGGCTGTCCCGCCCCCGGAGCCGGGGGGAGGCGGGGGCGGGACAGCCGGACCCTGCACTGGCTGACTGAGCGGATCCGACCGCGACTGCGGTCAGCGCGCCAGTGCCGTCATGGATGCCGTCACGGATCACCAGCGCGCGCCGGTCCAGACGCCGCGGCTGGCAGCGCCTCGACCAGCAGACTCAGCAGCAGCACCTCGTCAAGCTGGCGCAGGCACAACGTGGCCTTGCTGTGCACCCGACACGGGCGCCACCGCGACCCGAACACCGACCCAGGCCGACGACACGACCGACACCGACCCCACTGATCAACCGGATGCTCCACCAGCAGTGAGTACAACGTGACGCACGCCCGGAACGCGACCGACCCGATCCCGCCTTCGGCACCCCGCCCGTTACGCACCCCGTCCACCAAGACCTTGCCCAGCACCTGGCACACCGGATCATCGCTGACCTGCGGGCCCGGTCGAGCCGCCGAATGATCTCGCGGAAAACGAGACTCGGAGCCGCTCCGGCGGGTGGACATAGACAGACACCTCCCAGATGTGCGCAACCGTGACGAGCGAGCGCTCGCAGTTCGCGTTTGGCAAGCAAACCTGTTTCTGGGAGCAGTCGCGATCCCTTGCCAGGAGCAATCCGGAACCTGACCCTCTGCGCTAGCCTGTGCCGGTGGAATGGACCGCCGCGACGATCCGCCGGTTTCGCGAGATGGGGCTGTGCCTGCCGCGAGACAAGTTCGCCACCGAGTTGGGGTTCGCGAAGCGCACGATCGGCAACGCCGAGCACGGCACCACCTCACCCAGTCTGGCGCTACTCCACGCCCTGGACGACGCGTTGGAGAAAGCCACCACAGCCCAACGCGACCGCTTCCTCGCCGCAGACCACGACGCCGCCCCGGCTATCCGTGGGACCGATCCGACACTCGAATCCGTCGAGCTGCTTCGCCACACCGAGGCCTCCGACCTGGGCAACGGCACTCTGGAACAGCTTGCGGAACTGGTCGAACGACTCGGTGTGGAGTACTTCACCACTCCCCCAGCCGAGTTCCGCGCAACAGTACTGTCCTGGCGGCGGTACGTCGCCCGCCTCCTGAAGGGCACGCTGACGCTGCGGGAGCGCCACCACCTCTACGGGGTGGCCGGCTGGCTCTCCGGCTTGGTCGCCGAGGTGTCACTCGCCCTGGGTGAGCACGCCGAACCGCACTGCACCACCGCCCTGTCACTGGCCCGCGAGGTCGGAGACACCCGCCTCGCCGGCTGGATACGCGGCACTCAAGCACAAATCGCCCTGTACACAGGCGCCCCACGCGAAGCGGTCACCTTCGCCGAAGCCGGCCGAGAGATAACGTCGATCGGCTCCGCCGCCCTGGTCCGGTCCTGCGCGCTCGAAACACGCGCTCACGCGCGATGTGGTGATCTCGCGGAAACGGAACACGCATTGTCCCGCGCTATCCAAGCACTCGACGTGCGCACTGAACCCCAGACACGCAGCTTCTTCTCATTCGATGAACCCTATGTGCCGTATTACGCGGGCACCGCCTACGTCTGGCTCGGCGAAACCGCCCGTGCCCGCACCTGGGCGAGTCAGGCCATCGAGCTGTGCGATGCGGACCCAGTCCCATGGCCAGTCGCTCGTACCAGCGCCAGGATCGACCTCGCCGTTGCTTTAGCCCAAGATGGCGAGAACAACGGTGCCGCAGCCATGGGTAGCGAAGCCATGGACATCTGGGCGCAGCGGCCGACACATCCAGCCAGCAGAAGAATCGAAGAGCTTCTGGCGGCGCTGCGCCCGTTCACCGAACCGTGCGTGGTCGAGTTGCGAGAACGCTGGCGGTGCATCTCCCGCTAGTGGCCAAACCGCAGTCATCGCCGGTGGCAGCCGGGGAATAGGCCGAGCGGTTGCGCTGCGGTTAGCAGCTGCGGGCGATTCAGGGCAGCCTGGGCCAGCTCGACACCGCCGAACGGCCGTGGCGGCTACACTCACCGGCTAGGAGGTGTCAATTGACCGCAACCAGCGACCACGCCCACCACGTCGAGCCCCGGCCCGGAGCACGCGCTTCTCTTAAGGAATCCCGGCGCCGAGAGGGTGCGCGGCCGATCCGGTCGGCTGACGATCTCGTCTGTGACGGCGTGTTCGACACCGACGAGGAGCTAGACCAGCTCCTGAGGTTCACCTACGCCGCACGGCGCGCCGACATCGCGTGAGCATGGAACCGGTTGTACTCGATACCGACGTTACGTCACTCAACCTGAAGGGCAAGCTTTCCCCGGACATGCTGCGCATGCTCGCTGGCCAGGTGCCCCTCATCACGTTCGTCACCCTCACGGTGCGCAACGGGTTGCGCCGAATGGGTGATCTTCCGGTGTTGTCATCCGTATCCTGTCGGTTGCCTGTGTCAGGATGAGAAACCTCTGGGAGGGAGAGCGGCGTGCCGATCGATAAGTACCACGATGCGTTGCTTACTCCGAAGGAGACAGCACGCCACTTGCAGCTACCTCGCTCGACTCTGAACTACTGGTTAAGTGATCAAGGGGCAGGCGAAGCGCTCGTACATCGAGTCCCCCCCGTCAAGCGGGGCTGGCCGTCGGTACCGTTCATCGCTGTCATCGAGGCGTACGTCTTGCGCTCCTTGCGTGATCTGGGTCTGTCCAAGAAGAAAGTCCACGACGCTGCGGTTGCAGTGCGACGCGAGTTCAAGACGCCCTACGGGCTGGCGACGCAGCGTATAGCGACTGATGGCATCGACATCTTCGTCAGCTACGCGGACGGTGACCTCGTGCGTGCGCATGACGGGCAGGCGCCTATTCGCAACATCATTGACGAGTATCTTCGATACATCACCTGGGACGAGGCGGACGGCTCCCCGATGAGACTGACGCTTCAGCAGTACCCAGACATCGCGCCTGTAGTCATTGATCCACGATTCGGCTGGGGGGCGCCGGTGATCACTACCAATAATGTTCAGGTCGACATGGTGGTAAAGCTGTGGCGTGCTGGCGAGTCACTCGATGCCGTGGCGGAGGAATACGGGCTCACCCGAGATGTCGCCGAAGCCATCTGCCGCATCGCAGCCTGAGTTCTTCGTCGACCGGTCTCTCGGCCGCTCCACGACAGCTCGTTTGCGCCACCTCAATTGGATCGTCCACCTGGTCAATGACCACTTCGAGAACGACGCCCAGTTCGTGAAAGACGAGAGCTGGATCGAGTACGGCTTGCAGCGGGGTTGGGCACTGTTGACTAAAGACCAAAAAATCAGGTACCGCGCGGAGGAGTTGCTGTCCCTGGCCGAGCACGGCAAGATGTTCTGTCTCAGCAGCGGAAACCTCACGGTCGAGCAACAGGCGCGCATGTTCGAGGAGGCACGAGTCCACATCAAGCGGGCCGTACAACGACACGAGGCACGTTTCTACCAGGTCTATGAAGGCGGTCGTATCGCCAAGAGATGGCCGTGACAGACAGCCCGACACCTTAACCGCGCACTTACCTCGCACTACTCACGTTGTTGTGCCCTCTTGTCGAGCGACTTTGGCCGCTTCCAGCGCTTCGGCGACAGCGGTGAACTCGTTGAGCGCGGCCTGCAGGTCGTCAACGATCTCTTGGGCGATCACCTCAGGTGGCTGGAGGTTGTCGCTGTCCTCGGCATCCGGGTCGCGCAGCCAGGTGATGAAGAGTATTTCGCTTACAAGGAGACTTATGCAAAACCCCTTGATAAAATAATCAAAAACTAGCGTCCTCGCAGGTCATCGACATGATCACAAAAATCGTCTCCGAGTTTTGCATAATCCTCAAGGTCCGGCCGCTCACCTCGACACGACGCACAAATCCGGTCACGCTGGACACGTGCTCGGCCAGCCGGAGCCGCTCACCCGGCCACGTCTAGCTTGCCGCAAGCCTGATCTGCTCAGTCACGTAGCCGAACAGTTGTCCACAGTTGGGTAGGTCGACGTGGACGGACGCTTCCCTTCCCTCCCAGCTATCCCGAGGTGTGACGAGCGGGTGGCCGACGCTCGTGTCTCAAAGCAAAACCTGCTCGCGGGTGGAAATCGCGATCCCTTGCCGGAGGCAATCCGGCGCCCAGCCTCCTGCGCTACCCTTTGCCGGTGGAATGGACTCCAGCGACGATCCGCCGGTTTCGCGAGGTGGGGCTGTGCCTGCCCCGGGACAAGTTCGCCACCAAGTTGGGGTTCGCGAAGCGCACGATCGGCAACGCCGATCACGGCACCACCTCACCCAGCCTGGCGCTACTCCACGCGCTGGACCACGCGCTAGAGAAAACCACCACAGCCCAGCGCGACCGCTTCCTCGCCGCGGACCACGGCACCGCTCCGGCCGTCCGCGGAACCAACCCAACACTCGAATCAGTCGAGCTGATGCGCTGCACCGAGGCCTCCGACCTCGGTGCAGGCACCCTGGAACAGCTTGAGGAGCTGGTGGAACAACTCGGCGTAGAGTACTTCGCCGTCCTCCCCACCGAGTTCTGTGAGACAGTGCTGTCTTGGCGGCGCTACGTCACCCGCCTGCTCGACGGCAAGCTCACGCTGCGGGAGCGCCGCCATCTGTACGCGGTAGCCGGCTGGCTCTCCGGCCTGGTGGCCGAGACCTCACTCGCCCTGGGCGAGCACGCCGAGCCACACTGCACCACCGCACTCTCACTGGCGGAGGAGGTCGGGGACGCGCACCTGGCCGGTTGGGTACGCGGCACCCAGGCGCAGATCGCGCTTTACGCGGGCGACCCGCGAGAGGCAATCACCTACGCCCAAGCCGGCCGGGAGGTAGCACCCATCGGATCCGCCGCCCTGGTCCGGTCCTGCACCCACGAAGCCCGCGCCAGCGCACGGATTGGAGATCGAGCCGGCACACAAGCAGGCCTTGACGCAGCCGACCATGCTTGGAATACGCTGTCGCAACCCCTGATCCAAAGCATCTATTCGCTAGGTCCTTCCTACCTGCCATACTGCGCGGCGACTTCCTTTGTCTGGCTCGGTGACCCAGCTAATGCCCGCATGTGGGCAAGTCAGGCGGTTGAGCCGACAGGCAACAAATCGGAGCCATCTGTTGGTCAGGCCACCGCACGCATCGACTTGGCAATCGCCCTTGCTCAAGACTCCGAACTGGAAGAGGCATCAGCTACCGGAATTGAAGCGCTGGATATCTGCGCTCACCGGTTGACGCTTCCAGCCAGAAGACGAATAGAGGAGCTGCTAGCGACCCTGCACACCTTCACCGAGCCGTGCGTGGTCGAACTGAGAGAGCGGTGGCGGTGGATCTCCAGCTAGCGGGCAAGAGCGCACTCATCACAGGCGGCAGTCGAGGGATCGGCCGAGCGATCGCGCTGCGGCTGGCCGGCGAAGGCTGTTCAGTGGCGATATGCGCTCGTGGTCGCGAAGATCTCAACCGGACTATCGGAGAATTGCAGGACCACGGCGTGAGGGCCTGTGGCGTTCTTGCTGACGTGGGGCAGGACGGTGACGTCGAGCGCTTCGTAGCCGAGGCCGCCACTGAGCTTGGTCGGGTGGATCTGCTAGTGGCCAACGCGGGTCCGAATTCCGGAGAACGCCGGTTCCTCGCCTCCACACCGGAGGACTGGCGACAGACATTCGAGCTCAACGTCGGCCAAACAGCTCGGACGATCCGCGCTTGTGTGCCGCATATGCAACAGGAAGGAGGCGGCGCGGTGGTCATCATCGCCTCGATCTCCGGATGGAAGCCCGCGCCCTACCCGCAGTACGGCTCAGCCAAGGCAGGTGAGATCTACCTCGCCATGGAACTCGGGCGCGAGCTGGCTTCCGAAGGGATCCGAGTGAACGCCGTCAGTCCGGGCTCCATCCTGTCACCTGGAGGTGATTGGGACTCCTTCCGCGATCGTGCTCCCGAACGCTTCGCGCAGTTTCTCGAGCGAGACTTCCCCCTCGGCCGTCTCGGTACCCCCGAAGAGGTCGCGGACGTAGTGACATTCCTGCTATCCGAGCGGGCCAGCTGGATCAGCGGCACCCAGATCCACGTGGACGGCGCGCAAGGCCGCCCCACCCCCTCTGCCTGGTAGGGCAGCTTTGCCACTCGATCAGCGCGAGCTACGCGGCGATCGACCAGAGCACCACGCCCACCCGCTGCATGTCCTCAACGGGTGGCGCCGAATGGGTGACCTGCCGGTCTCGTCATCCGTATCCTGTCGGCTGCCTGTGTCAGGATGAGAGATCTTCAGGAGGCAGAGCGGCGTGCCAATCGATAAGTACCACGATGCGTTGCTGACTCCGAAGGAGACGGCACACCACTTGCAGTTACCTCGCTCAACTCTGAACTACTGGTTGAGGGACCACGCAGCAGGCGAAGCGCTCGTGCATCGAGTCCACCCTGCCAAGCGGGCTGGCCGTCGGTACCGTTCATCGCTGTCATTGAGGCGTACGTCTTGCGTTCCTTG
>JBDTAX010000117.1:0-9395 GCA_039924425.1 Pseudonocardiaceae bacterium | reverse complement strand
CATGGTTGGGATAGCGCAGGGCGCGCAACCGCTTGCGCACCAGTTTGGCACCGACGACCTCGTGATGGTGGAAGCTCACCCCGCCAGCGGGCTCGTGCCGGCGGGTGGCCGGCTTGCCGATGTCGTGCAGCAACGCCGCCAGGCGCAGCACCAGGTCGGGCCCGCCGTCCTCCAGCGCGATCGCCTGCTCGAGCACCGTCAGTGAATGTGTGTAGACGTCCTTGTGCTGGTGGTGCTCGTCGATCTCCAGGCGCATCGCGGGCACCTCGGGCAGCACGTGCTCGGCCAACCCGGTGTCCACCATCAGCTCGACACCGGCCCGAGGGTCGTCCCCGAGCAGCAGTTTGGACAGCTCTGCCGAAACCCGCTCGACGGTGATCCGGCGGATCTCGCCCGCCATCGCGCCCAGCGCCACCCGGACCCGGGGGGCGAGGGTGAAGCCGAGCTGGGAGACGAACCGGGCCGCGCGCAGCATCCGCAGCGGGTCGTCGGCGAAGGACTCCTCCGGTGTCGCGGGGGTGTCCAGCTCGCGGCGGGCCAGCGCCGCCATCCCGTCGTGCGGGTCGACGAATCGGTCGGCACCGCCGTCGCGCAACGGCAACTGGACGGCCATCGCGTTCACGGTGAAGTCCCGCCGAGCCAGGTCGTCCCGCACGGTGTCGCCGAAGATGACGTCGGGGTTGCGGGAGACCCGGTCGTAACGATCAGCCCGGTAGGTGGTGATCTCGCACTGGACCCCGGCCCGGGTCGCGCCGATGGTGCCGAAGGCGATCCCGGTGTCCCACACCGCGTCCGCCCAGCCCGACAGGATCGCCGCGATGGCCTCGGGGCGCGCGTCGGTGGTGAAGTCCAGGTCGCTGCCCAGCCGCCCGAGGAGCGCGTCGCGCACACTGCCGCCCACCAGGTACAGCGAATGACCAGCGGCGATGAACCGGGCAGCCAGCTCATCGGCCAGCGGCGCGACCCGGAGCAGCTCCACGGTCGCATTCTGCTGCGCGGTGGCATTGCGCTGCGCGGTGGCATTGCGCTGCGCGGGGCTGGCGGCGGGCTCGCGACTGCCCAGCGCGGAGGACGAATACGACACAGTAAGCCAGCGTAACGCCTCACCCGTCTGCGCTCGCCGATACCATCGACACCATGCCCGCGCGCTCCAGCAGATCCGGCCGGGACAAAGGCCGGGCCGGTCGGATGCGCACAGTGGTGGAGACCTCAGCGGGCGGGCTGGTGGTGGATACTGCGACCGGGCGGGCCGCCGTGATCGGTCGGCTGGATCGACGCGGCCGGCTGCTGTGGTCGCTGCCCAAAGGTCACGTCGAACAGGGTGAGACCGTCGAGCAGGCGGCCGTGCGTGAGGTAGCCGAGGAGACCGGGATCGATAGCGCCATCGTTGCCGAGCTGGGCAGCATTGACTACTGGTTTGTCGCCGAGGACCGCCGGGTGCACAAGACGGTGCACCACTTCCTGTTGCGCGCGGTGGGTGGAGAGTTGTCGGATGCCGATGTGGAGGTCACCGAGGTGGCCTGGGTGCCGCTGGCTGATCTGCCGGCGCGGTTGGCCTACGCCGATGAGCGCCGCCTGGTACAACGCGCCACCACGATGCTCGCGGACTCGGCTTGACCAACCCCGGCTTGACCAACCCCGTATGAGGCACTCGCTTCGCTGTGGCGCCGCGGCCGCCCTGGTGGTGGTGCTGGGACTGGTGCTGCCCGGACTGGCCGCGGGGCAATCCGCACCCCCCCCACGGCCGAACGTGCTGGCTCGCCTTGCGCTGTCGGATCTGTCCCCTCGGGTGATCACTGTAGTCAGCGCGCCGACGCTTCGGGTGAACGGCCGAGTCGCCAACATCGGGGACCGGCCGATCACCGGCCTTGAGCTCCGGTTGCAACGCGACGAGCCGATACGCTCCGACGAGGCGGCTGCCCGGGCCCTTGAGGGACTCGCTCCAGCGCCGCATCTCACCCGATTCCAGGAGCTGCCAGGCGATCTCGCCGCTGGCCAGAGCAGGCCATTCCAGCTGGAAGTGCCGCTGCGCGGGGCCGACCTGACGTCATTGCAGATCAACGAACCAGGGGTGTACCCGGTGTTGGTCACCCTCGACGGCATGCCGGAGGGCAGCGGCCTCACCCGGTTGGCGTCGGCCCCGCTGCTGTTGCCGGTGCTCGGGATCCCGCCCAGCGCCGCCGGGGGCCCGCCCGGGCCGGTGCTGCGCGGGCCCACCAGCCCCGCGCAGCTGACCGTGCTGTGGCCGCTGGCGGCCGTACCCGACCGGCTGCCGACCGGCCCCGGCGAACCGATTCTGCTGCACAGCGACCGCGCGGGAACGGACCCACTGGCCGCCGACATCGCTCCCGGCGGGCGGCTGGACGGCCTACTCGGTGCCCTGGAGCAAACGGTGCCGCCGGGGTCAGCGCTGGGCTCAGCGGTGTGCGTGGCGGTGGATCCGCTGCTGCTGGAGACCCTCGACGGGATGAGCCATGGATATCAGGTGGCCCACCCCGGTGGGATCAGCCAGGGCACCGGCGCCCGGGACGCGCGGAGCTGGCTCGACCGGCTACGCGGCGCCGTCCAAGGTCGTTGCGTACTGCCGCTGCCCTACGCCGATGCTGACCTGGTGGCGCTGTCCCGGGCCGGGCTCACGGACTTGACGGCCCTGTCCACCAGCACCGGTACGCGTCTGGTGAGTGACCTGCTCGGAGTGCAGCCACTGACTGGGGTGAGCTGGCCGGCCGGCGCGCTGATCGACGAACGCACGCTGTCCGACCTCACCTCCCTGCAGACCCACGCGGTGCTGCTCGACCCCCGTGGCGCCGTCCCGCAACCGGCCGCCAACAGAGATGTCGTGAGCCTTCTCGGCAGCGGCCACACCGCCGCCCCCGTCGGTCTGCTCGTTGACCCGCTGCTGACCGACGCGCTCGCCAGCGCCCAAAAAAACGACACCGGCGCGGGCCCGCTGTCCGCGCAGGACGGGCTCAGCGCGTTGGTGTATCGCGCCGCGAGCGGCCGGCCCATCCTGCTGGTCCCACCGCGGCGCTGGCAGGCCACCGGCACGGAGGCCACCGCACTGGTGAACACCGCCCAGCAGCTGCTGGCGGCCGGTTTCGTCGCTCCTCGCGAGCTGTCGGCGCTGGCCACCACCCGTCCCGCTGGCGCGAGCGTGACGGTGATATACCCGCCACAGGCCAGCGCCGAGGAGATCCCACCCCAGGTCACCGCAGTCCTCCAGCGGGATCGCGACGTCCTGCGCGACCTGCAGGTGGCCACCGTGCTGGATCCCGCCGCGAACCTGCGACCGGCAGCCCTGCTCGACCCGCTGCGGCTCGGGCTGCTTCGCGGGGTGTCCGCGGCCTGGCGCGGGCAACCCCATCAGGCCGTGCTGGTGACCTCCGAGGAAACCAGCCGGCTGGATGAACTGCTCCGGTCGGTGCGGATCGTGCCGCCACCGGGCCCCTACACCCTGGCGGCATCAGATTCACCGCTACTGATCACCGTGAGCAACGAGTTGCCGGTCGACATGCAGGTTGAACTGAGTCTGTCGGAGACCGCTGGGCTGCGCGCCGGCAGAGTCGGGCTGCAGCTGGTGCCGGCCCGCAGCACCCGGCAGCTGGTCATCCCGGCGCAGGTGAGCCGGGCCGGGCAGTTCAGCGTGGATGCCCGGCTGAGTACCCCCGGTGGCACCCCGCTGGGCGAACCGAGCACCCTGCAGCTGCGCTCCACCGCGTTCGGCAGGGTCACCGTCGCGCTCACCACGGGCGCGGGCGCCGCACTGATTCTGTTGGTGGCCCAGAGGGTCGTGCGCCGAGTACGCAGAACCCGGGAAACCAGGGCGCAATCGGCTGGCTCCTCGGGGCCGTAGGCTTGAGAATGGTTCGCAGCGCCTGGGATGTGCGTACGGACCCAGGTGCCCGGGGAAAAACCCAGGAAGGGTGACATCACGGTGACCGAGTCGGGGGGAGCTCAGCCGCAGCGGTCCCGCCCCCCGTGGCCGGCGGCCGGGTGTGTTCTCGGGCGAGGCCGTTACCGCTTGCTGTCCGAAGTCGGCCGTGACGACCGCCGCGCTGTGCTGCTGTGGCGGGGCCGTGACCTCGCGCTGGACCGTGACGTCGCGCTCACGTTGTTCATCGCCGCGCCGCACGATCCCGAAACAGCCACGTTGAACCGTCACGCCGTCGCGCGCGCGTTGCGTTCCGCTCGTCTGGAGACAGTGGGCGCCGTGCGGATGCTGGATGTGCTGGAAGCGGAACGCCCAAACGGCCCAAGCGGCCCGAGCGCCGCGGTCATCGTCGCCGAGTGGACGCCGGGTTGTGCCCTGGTCGACCTGCTGGATGGCGGGCCGCTGCGGCCGGCGGTGGCGGCCCGCGTGCTGGCGCCACTGGCCGCCGCGGTCGACGCCGCGCACAGCGCGGGTCTGGTTCTCGGCTGCGATCATCCGGACCGGATCCGGGTGAGCACCGATCGGCAAGCCCGACTCGCCTTTCCGGGTCCGGTCCCCACGACCGGGCCGCACGATGACATCCTCGGTTTGGGCGCGATGCTGTATCTGCTGCTCACCGGCTGCTGGCCACTGCCAGATGGGCCACCCGGCCTGCCGCCCGCGCCGCTGGGGCGAGGCGGTGTGCCGATCAGCCCCACGACGCTGCGCCCCGAGGTGCCCGTGGAGCTGTCCATGCTGGCGCTGCGCAGCATCGCCGGTCCCGGCAGCGCCGGGGGCGTGCGCACCGGGGCCGCCGTGCGGCAGGTGCTCGAGCTCAACGCCTCGACCGAGGACGACGACCTGTTCGCGCCGGAGCGCCCCGGCGGTCGAGTCCGCCCGGTCGATCCACGCCAGGCGCAGCGCCGGCGCCGGATCAAGTTCGGCGTGTCGATGACGGTGCTGGGCACCGCCACCCTGCTGATCCTCGGCTACGTCGGCGCCCAGGTGGTGTCGGTGTTCACCGACAACGGCGGCACACCGCTGATCGTCACCGCCAACCCCGTCAAAAAAGCACCAGCGCCGGTGCCCGTGCTGTCCACGCCAATCCGGGCCAACCGCGCGGCGGTCTATGACCCCTCCGGGCTGGGCAGCCCGGATCACCAGAAAGACGTCGTCAGGCTGCTGAGCGCCAATCCGGGCACGGGATGGTCCACCGACTCCTACTTCCAGCAGTTCCCCCTGTACAAAAAAGGACTCGGTGTGCTGCTGAGCTTCACCACACCCATCGCGCCGGCCTCGGTGACCGTGGTGTCCCCGAGTCTGGGCACCGTGCTCGAGATACGCACCGCGATGTCGGCGAATCCGCAACTGGCTGACACCACCGTGGTCGGCACCGCCACTCTCACCGCGGGCGCCACCCAGATCCCGCTGCGCCCCGGGCCACCAACCCGATATCTGTTGGTGTGGATCACCCAACTGAGCGGTGGGAAAGACCACCACCAATCCAGGATCAGCCAGCTCGCGGTTCTACAGCGAGCCACCTGAGGTTGCCCACGCGGGGACACTTCAGTACGCGCTGGCCGGAAGCTCCCAGGTGGGGCGGCCCTCCGGCGAATCGAGCCAGATCCATTGGCGTTCATGCGCGACGCTGAGGCCGAAGCGCTCGCGGCGAGGATGCTGGCAGGCTTGCCATAAGTGGTGGACCTGCTCGACTTCAGCCCACAGCGAGCGAGGTCCGGTTTCGGTGACGAGGAACGAGCCGTCATCAGTGCTGTCGAGCCGCGCCGAGGAACCAGTGCGGTCGGCAATGATCAAGTTGTCGAGGGAAGGACCGTGCTGACCGACAGACACCTCAGGTAGCGCGACCGTGAGGAGAAACCGAACGTGTTGCTGGTAGAAGGTGTCGCGCGGACCCAATGCGGTGCGTCGCGAGTGGTTCTGTGTCGTCGCCTCCGCGCGGTCGGCGACGGACACGGTACTGTCGTCCACGCGGTCGCGTAGCGGCATGAAGTAGCCGCCTTCGGCGAGGAAATGCCCAACGGCGTGATTCGCGTCCCGCACGTCAAGAATGACCAGCCCCTTCGCGATGGGGGCGACAATTCGGGCTCCTGACGCAGCCTGCGCAAGCCACGTCGACGGGATGCGGCGCAGCGCGCAGGTAGCCAGAAATCGATCGTAGGGCGCATTGGGTGGGTATCCGTCGGTCCCGGTGCCGGTGACCGCGGTGGGGTGATAGCCCATCAAGGCCAATCGGGAAGCAGCGACCCGCACCAGCTCGGAGTCGATGTCAACCGTGGTGACAAGCTGAGAGCCCACACGTTCGCACAACAGACCTGCGGTATAGCCGGTACCGGTTCCCACTTGAAACACCCTGTGGCGATCGCGTACGTCGAGAGCGCGGAGCATGAGGGCTACCAGTCCGGGCATGGTGCCCGACGACGTGACGGTGCGTGCGGTCTTCTGTGTGATGAGCGTTTCGTTGGAGTACACAGAACGAAGCCACACCGAGTGATCCGTCGCTGTGTTCGCATTGATCTCTTGGTAGTTGTCCGGCCGGTAATAGCGCGGGACGAGAGCATGACGCGCCACCGCGGCGAACGCTTGTCGCCAGCGCTCGTCGGTGATGTCTCCGGCCTGGACTAGAGCAGCGACCATCCGTTCGCGGAGCCTGCGCGTCTCTTCTGTGTCGGAAGCCCAGGAACCCAGATCGTTCACGAACACCCTTCCAGTAGTTCCGCCAGCGCGGCAGAGATCGGGAGCCCGGTCTGTCGCTCAACCCAGAACCACTGACCATTCGGGTTGATTTCGTAGAACCACCACACGCCAGCATCATCGACCCCGAAGTCGAGCGCACCGAACCTCAGGTCGAGCGAACACATGAGTCGCCGCACACCACTGGCGACCGCGACCGGCACATCGCAGGGCTGGTAGCGGAGGTCCCGGTGATTCTTGCGCCAATCCAGCTCCCCAGCGCCATTCTCCCGGCGAATCTCGGCAGCAAACAGCTTTTCTCCCACGACAGTCAGACGCACATCGTAGACGCTGAGGATCTTGGCTTGAAACAGGTGCGCAGTCGCCGTTATTCCGGGATCAGTGTACTGATGAGGCGGGACCTCTGCCGTATAGAGGACTCCAGTGGGGTGCCCCTCAGCATCGCGGGGCGTGCGCGCATAGAGCGCCTTAGTCACGATCGAACCGCCGACTTCGGCCGCGAACGCAGCGACACCACTGGGGCTACTGGTAATCATTGTTGGCGGCACAGATAATCCTGCTTGCCTGGCTAACCGAAGCTGCCGGGGCTTGTACTCAGCCTGCTGGACAGCACTGGGTAGGTTAACCCAGGCGACTGGCAGGGTTTCCAGCACGCCCCAGAACCCGTAGCGCGCTTGCCCCTCGCACCAGCTGAGCTGCTCGGTAGGAATTGCTGGGTCGAACGCGAACCGTCGGGGCCGCCGGTAGTAGACGGAATGAAGACCCTCGAGGCGGACCCAGCCGAGACATGCGCGCCACCCGTCATCCGCGTCAAGGGTCGCGGTAAGGCTGATGTCCATCGGAAACTGTGCGGCATCAAATCGCGCGAACGGCACACCAGAGGCAGTCAGATGTTGGATCACCGCATCGGCGGTGGGATCCACGGTTGCGGTCAAAACTAACACTCGTGGCTCTTCGTTGTTGCGCAAAAACACGCGAATCAACTAGTCGTAGAATGGATCGGAATCGACGTTGATCGGGTCCTTTCCGTCCTTCTCGGTCGGGCTGGACTCCACCATGTCCGTCGCCATCAACTCACATAGTGGTCGACCGTCAAATACGGCGATCTGACGCCGTTCGCAGAGCACAGATCCAGCGACCTCCCGCGCCGGAAAAGACACCTCCGACGACTCGGAAAATTTCAACCCAAACGGCGTCATCACTGTTCGCATAGTTACGTTTTCCTTCCGGCCATCGTTCTGTTCTCAGTCTGTATCGTCCTGGCTGGTTGACATAGACTAGCCTGCAACAAGCCTGCTCCGGCACCCCTCAAAGGACTGCTCGGCGCGAGCTTCCTGACATGAACCCCGTGGTCGGCAGCGGTGGGGATCGCGCTTGGTATGAGCAGATCGTAGACCCAGCGCCGCAGCTCGGGTAGGCCCTCGCGGTGGCCACGACCAAGAACAGATTGGCACCGTCATTGTCTCGAGGAGATGAGCCACGCTGTGAGCTACCCGGCGGGCGGGGTGGCGGGTCGCCGCTTGGTGGTGTCCGCCCGGCGGTGCCGGCCACGCTCGGCGGGAGGCTCCAGCAGCTCGATACCGATCTGGGACCACATCAGGCAAGGGAAACGGCGCTGCCGGGGGAACGGGATGAGGTGGTAGCGCCAGACGATGCGGTGGCGCCAGTTGAGGCGCCGGCAGCCGTGGCACCGGCCCGAACGGGTGACCGGCTGATGGTCGAGGAGGATGGACCGCAGCGCGTCGATCGGCCCGGTAGGGCACTCGAGCCGTTCCAGCTCGGTGAGCGCGTCCCACACCGCGTGGACGAATGTGCGCTCGACGTGGGGGCGCCCTTCCAGCCACCGCACGGTCCGGGCTGGCAGGTCAGCTTCGGGCCGTGGGGGGCGGGTCGGCACGGGCTCACCGGGCACCCGCTTTCTGGCGGGCGTCGCACGCGGGGCAGATCTGCTCGGGGTCCGGGGGGTGGCCGGGTAGGGGCTCCCGCAGCGGTCGGGGCGTGAACCGCGCCCCGCACACCGCGGTGACCGTCTGGTCGGGACCCTGCACGCCGTAGTGGGTGTTGCGGTCACTCAGGGACCGGAGGAACCAGTTCACGGGGCGAGCTCTGGCGGGGTCGCGCAGGTTGGGCAGATCCGGGTGGGTGGCTCGTCGTACAGGACGGCCACCCGGCGCAGCTCCAGTCCACAGCGGGCGATCCACACCCCGCCTGGGTGGTGATCGGCGCCTTGGTCGTCGACGGCGTGGGCGTGCCAGTCCCGCGCGGACACCCCCCAGCGCGGCGCGCTCACCCGAGCCACTCGATCAACGCGTCCCGGACCACCCGCGCGGCGTCCTCGTCGAGGATCATGACGCACGCCCCGGTGACGTGCGGGTCCAGGATGATCTCAGCGCCGTCGGGCTTCAGCCGCTTCTCCAGCACCAGGTTCGCGAAACCCCGAGGTCCCCGGTGCATCACGCAGGTGGCCCCGACCGCCCTGCGGTTCGCCCGCGGCGCGCCCGTGTCCCCAGTCGCTCCCTCAGCCATTGTTCGACCTCTCTTCTGACGGGGCGGGCGCCATGTGATCGGCTCCTCAGTGTGGTCTCGTGGTCTCGTCGTGGAGCACTCGCGCGACCGCGAAGGCCAGCAGCCGGCGCAGCTCTTCGGTGGCGGTCCAGGTCATGATCGCGGTCTCGCCGGGCGGGGTGCGCAGCGAGACGCGGCGGTCGGCCACACCGACGACCACCAGACGGGATCGCCCCACCACGTCCTTGCATCCGACCGACCACTCGGT
>JBDTAX010000116.1:0-5572 GCA_039924425.1 Pseudonocardiaceae bacterium | reverse complement strand
GCACGAGCACCGAGGTGGGCGCGAGCGGTCGACACTCGTGCGGCCCGCACTTGGTTCTCGCGCAGTCGTGGTCATCCTGCCGGCGGTGCTCGACGAACGGTCGTCCGTCGCAGCGGGCTCGGCACCGGCGCAGCTCGCCATAGAAGCGCTCGATCCGTTGTGGAGTGATCCTGCTCAGTGGCAGGTCGCCGAGCGCCGGCCGGATGAACCGATCGATGAGCCCGGCGTAGTTGTCCCGCGTGTTCGGTCCGAGCTCAGCGGTCGGCAGCCACTCGTCGAGCAGAGCGCCAAGGCTGGCCCGGGTTCGGCTGGCCTTCCGGCCGTCGACCTGGCCGAGGAGCTTCGTGCGGAGCTTCTCGGCGTCCTGAGGACTGCCGCAGGTGCCACACAGCCACAGCCGTTTGCCGGTGACCGGGTCAGTGCCAGCTGAGACCCGGACAAGCCAAGCGTTCCCGCGCTGGACGACGCTGCCCCGTTCACGTTTTTTCGCCATGACCGGCAAACTACTGGTGGACATCCCCGTGAACAGGCACTCCGTACCAGCCTCCCACACTGCGGGAAACCGCAGGTGGGAGGTGGAGCCGCCTCGGGGAATCGAACCCCGGACCTGCTCATTACGAGTGAGCTGCTCTGGCCGTCTGAGCTAAGGCGGCGACGCTGGCCGGCCGCGCGGGCCAATCTAGCGCGCTCCAGTGTAACGATGGATCGTGCCGCACACGTGACCGGCCTACTTGCTGTGCAGCGCGCTGGTCAGCGCCTCGATGGCGATCCGGGGCTTGACGTTGAGTGCCAGTGCGTCGCGGCAGTGCAGCACCGCCTCCAGCATCCGGAGCAGCGCTTCGGGGCTGGACTGGGCGGCGACGCCTGCGATGTCGGTGGCCCGGTCGGGGTGGGTCAGGGCCACCGCGGCGCCCCAGCTGGTGGCCAGGGTGTCGCGGTAGAAGCCGGCCAGGTCGATCAGGGCGCGGTCCAGCGCGTCGCGCTGGGTGCGGGTGGCCCGGGACTTCTGCCGGCGCTCCAGCTCCCGGATGGCGCCTTTGCTGCCCCGGGTGGCCGCCGCCGCGCCCTTCCCGGTTCCGCCGGCCCCCAGCGCTTGCTCCAGCTCTTCGGTCTCGGCCGCGTTGCGAGCCGTGGTCAGGCCGCCCGCCTCCGATTCGGCGGCCCCGACCAGCTCGTCAGCCAGGGTGAACACATCCGCGAAGGAGCGCAGCGCCGTCGGCACCCGCAGCACCGCCTCTCGGCGGGCCCGGGCTTCGGGATCAGTGGCCAGCCGGCGGGCGCGGCCGATGTGGCCGCCGCACACTGAGGCGGCCCAGCGCGCGGTGTCGGCGTCCACCCCGTCGCGGGTCACCAGCACGTCGGCGACCGCCGTGACGGGCGGTGTTCGCAACTGCACCGGCCGGCACCGTGAGCGCAGCGTCACCGTGATGTCGTCGGGGTGATCCGAGGGCGCGCAGAGCAGGAACACGGTGCGCGGCGGGGGTTCCTCCACCGCCTTGAGCAGGGCGTTGGCCGCGCCCTCGGTGAGCCGGTCGGCGTCTTCGATGAGCAGCACCTGCCAGCGGCCCATTGAGGGCCGCCGGGACGCGCTGGTGACCAGCGCGCGCATCTCGGCCACTGAGATGGACAAGCCTTCGGGGACCACCTGGCGGACGTCGGGATGGTTGCCCGCCAGGGTGGACCGGCAGCCCTGGCAAACGCCGCACCCCGGTCCCGCCAGCGGATCGGTGCACTGCAGCGCCGCGGCGAAGGCCCGCGCCGCGACTGAGCGGCCACTGCCCGGCGGCCCGGTGAACAACCAGGCGTGGGTCATCGCCCCCGCCGGCCCACTGGCCTCGGTCAAGGCGTCGACCGTTGGATCCTGTCCGACCAGGTCGGCCCACACGCTCATCGCGGACCTTCCTCGGGATCGGGCCCTGTACCTGGCGCGGGGCGTCGGCGCAGCGCGGCGCGCAGGTCGGCCAGCAGCGAGCCGTCGTGTCGGTCGTCCATCTGGCGGTAGGAGACCAGGCCGACAGCGGCGGCCAGCAGCCCGGCGCACAACAGCACCGGGCGGGTGCCGTCGATGGTCACCCGCTCGTTGAACAGGGTGAGGGTGCGCTGCTGGACTAACCCGACCGCGAACGGGACCAGCGCCATCGAGGCCAGCAGGTCCAACCGGACCAGCGACTGGACGAACGCGATGGTGCGGCCCCGCATCGCATCGCTGACCTGCGCCCCGATGATGGTCAGACCGGTCAGAAACGCCACACCCCCGGCCGCACCCACCAGGATGACGGCGGCCAGCGCGGCGATCAGGTGCGGCGCCAGCGCGACGGCGACCAGCGCCCACCCGGCGGCCACGATCGCGAGCCCGAACAACCCGCGGTGGCGGATCCGGCGGGCCGCCAATGGGGCGATGGCCATACCCAGACCCAGGCCGACGAACAGCGACGCGAACAGCAGCCCGTAGGCGGCGTCGCCACCGCCCAGGCTGGTGGAGTAGAGCTTCGCGCACGCGATGACGGCCCCACCCGCGGCGAAGGCGCCGAGGATCCCGGTGACCAGCCCGTTCACCAAAGGTGTGCCACGCATGAATACAACCCCGTCACGCAGCATGGTGAACAGGCCGGGTTGGCTGCCACGCTGGGACACGGCCCGTCCCGAGATCTCCGGGATCCGGGTGGCGACCACCAGCGCGCACAAGGCGTAGGCGACGCCGTTGAGGCTCAGCGCCAGATAGGCCGAGCCTTCCGCACCGTGCGGCAGCCGTGCTGGGCCGAACTTGGACAGCACGCTGAACACTCCAGAGGCGACCAGCACTGCCACCCCGTAAGTCATGATCAGCGAGAGTTGGTTGGCGGTCTCCACCTGGTCTGGGCGGCGGAGCAGATTGGGGATCGAGGCGTCTTTGGCCGGGATCCAGAACAGCGCGCAGATTTCGATGAGGAAGGTCGCCGCGAACAGCCACGCCAGTTGCCCAATCAGTGGGATAGACAGGAACAAGGCGGCCCGCAGCACATCACAGACCACCATCTGGTGCCGGCGGTCCAGCTTGTCGGCCAGCGCCCCGGCCAACGGGCCCAGCAGCATCGCGGGCAGTAGCTTGGTGGCGACCACCCCGCCGAGCGCGAAGCTCTGCGCCCGGTAGCCACTGGTCAGCTGGGTGGCCAGCGCGGACAGCGCCAGCAGGGACTGCCACTCGGCGGTCGCGGTGATCGCGGTGACGCCCCAGAGCCGGCGGAACGCGGGAATGGCCAGCACCTCGCGTATCCGCTGCGCGGTGGACCCCGCCAGTTCGTGTTCGGCGTGGCGGTCCATGCTGCTCCCCGTGGTGAGCGGTGATGACGCGGTACCGTCATCTCCGAATCGAGTTAAGCAGCTGCGCCAGCCGTTGCGCGAGTTGTGGGCGGGTGGCCGGGGCCAACGTGTACCAGCGACTGCGATCGACCCCGCGTTTCTGCTCGAGCGTGTAGCCGCCGCGCTCGGTCTCGTAGTAGGTGACCACGAACTCCGCGACATGCCGGCCGCCCTGCCGATCGTGCTGGGCGGCGCCGAACTTGCCTCCGCCGAGCTTGCGGCCTTGCAGCATAAAGCGGAACCGGTGCGCGTCATCCGGTCGGGTGCCGCCCCGCAGCAAGGCGCGCTCCACCTCGGCGCCGGTCATCGCCTCCTGATCGGCGAGGAGCTCGGCGGGAACCGACACCGCCTGGATCGCCGGCTCGGCCAGCACCCGGATTGCTGGCTCCGCCAGGGGTGGTGGTGGCCGGTCGGGAATGGACTCGGCCATCGCGGTGGGCAGGGCGGTGCCCCGGGCGGCTCTGATGCGCAGCCCGAACTCACCGAACTCGGCGACGGCGGCGTGCTCGCCCCGCGCGCAGCCCACGACGGTGCGCTTGCCGCTGGGCAGGTCGAGCCGGGCGTTGAGCTCCGCCGCCGGGCGGGCGATGAGGTGCAGCGTGTCCTGAAGCTCGGGGGCGAGCTCCCGCGTGCCGGCCAGGCCACGGGCCCGCAGCGCTTCCCAGGCTTGTCGCTGGGCAGCCGTGCGTTCGGCGACCGTGCGCTCGATCCCTCCTGGTGGTTGCAGGTTCCAGTGCACCAACCCCAACCGGAGATGCCGCCAGGCCAGCAGGTACTCCTCGGTGGTCAGCTCCAGTGCGCCGGCGTGCACCCCGGGGGCCGACACGGCTGAGGTCACCGGTAGTCCTCCTCGGCACCGATCACCGGTGGGGCGACCCGAGGCAGCTCACCGACGATGGCGTTGGTGTCCTGCTCGAGCAGGTAGCTTGGCCGCCGGTGCACGGTGTCGCCACCGCCGCCCGAGCCACCGGTTGCGGCGAACGGAGCGTCCGCGAAGCCGGCGCGGTCGGATCGGCCAGCGCTGGCCGACTTGACGCCCCCCTGGATGGAGTCGCTGTGTGGTGGGGCGTTGTGTCCTACCGGACCGTGCTGGCCAGGGGAGGAGCTCAGCGGGGCCTCACCGGTGCTGAACGCGGCACTGGGCCGGGGACCAAAGCCGTCAGCGCGCCGGTGTGATCCACCGCGAAGACGGTCCGAGCTTGTGGTGGCCGATCCGGTGAGCATCGGGGACGGCCCGATTGGCGTGGCCCCACCCAGCCAGGCCGAGCCCGACCCGGCTATCGGCTGCGCGCCCGGGCTGGGATAGCCACCAGCGAGCTGGGGCGCCACCGCGGCCGGGGCATACGGGACCCCGGAGCCGAGCTGAGCCGAGCTAACCGCCCCAGTAAGTGCCCCCGCGTGCTCACCGGCCACCGCGGCAGAGTACGAGTCAGCCGGGTGCAAGTCAGCCGGATATGCGCCAGCGGCGTCCACCGCCGTGAGATGCGCGCCATCCTGATATGCGCCAGCCGCATACGCCGGGCTCGAGCGGGTGCGCCACCCCGCATTCGGGCGCTCGCCCGGGACTGGCGGCGCCAGATCGGCGACCACCACTGGCGCCGCGGTGAACTGCTGGCCGACCGTAAGCAGTTCATTCGAGGTGCTCTGGTAGCCGTTCATCAGCTCCCGGGCGCGCTGCTCGTCCTGCTGGGCCGCCACCTGAGCGCGCTCGTGCTCGGTCTGGATGCCGGGCAGCCAGTCCGCCGCGTGGTCGGCCATCCACGTTCCCGGGTCCTGGCTGAAGGACACCTCGGGGACCTCGCGCGGTGGTGGCATGCTGCCCCGGGTGTGCGCGAAGATGGTGGCCTGCTCGTCGACTCGGTCGGCGATGCCCGCCGCCATGGCGGCGGTCTCGGTGACCCACGGCAGCAGCGCCGTCGTCGCCTGGGTCGCCGCGTCGGCCGCAGCGCCCTGC
This sequence comes from Pseudonocardiaceae bacterium, assembly GCA_039924425.1. Classification (GTDB taxonomy): domain Bacteria; phylum Actinomycetota; class Actinomycetes; order Mycobacteriales; family Pseudonocardiaceae. The sequence goes on along the minus strand of JBDTAX010000116.1, from coordinate 279 downwards.
TGTGCGATGCCAATCCCGCGCACTGCCTGGTCCACCAGGATTTGGATCTCCTGCAACTGCGCGGCGACGCTGCGCCAGCCCTGGCTCGCGTCCATCATCCCGGTGCCGCCCAGCCCGCCGGTGATGTGCTGGTAGATCGTCTCGTGTGAGACGGTGCTGTAGTCGATGTCCGTCCCCATCGGTGTCTCCCTAGCTCTTGAGTGGCGGTAAGTTGCTCATCACGGCTTCCGCGAGCGCCCGGGCCGGCCCGCACGGCTCCTCCGAACCCCGTCCCAACGA
>JBDTAX010000115.1:0-29903 GCA_039924425.1 Pseudonocardiaceae bacterium | reverse complement strand
CGCCTGATCACCGCGCAGGCCCGGACGTCCCCACCGAGCGTCGGGCACATCATCGAGCGCCGCCATGACCAGCTACCCGTGCTCGGTGGGACCGGGCGGATCCAGCGTGCTACGCCGAAGCGCCCTTGACCCCGGCCGTGGACGCCATGGCCTGAGCACCGCGACCGACCCGGCGGAGAGTGTCCCGGCGGAGAGTGTCGGAGCGCAGCGAGAGGGCGGCGAGTGTGGCGAAGCCGGCTCCGGCGGCGAGGTAAGGCCAGTTGGAGAGCTCGATGAACCCGTTGGGGTAGTCGACGATCATCAGCCAGACAGAGCCGGCGGTGAGCAGGGACAGTCCCCAGGGCGTCCACGGCAGAGCCGCGCCCAGCGCGAGGGCCCAGGTGAAGTACCAGGGCAGCGTGGTCGGCGAGAGCACCGCGGTGAGCGCCAGCATGACCGCCATCTGGCGCACCGCCGCGACGCCACCCGCACGGGCCAGGCGGCACTGCCAGGCGGCGAGTGCAGCGAGGGCGAGCAGCCCGAGCAGCCGGGCAAGCGAGACGAACGAGAGCAGGTCCACACCGGTCGCCCGGCCGAGGATCCGGTGCAGGATCTCCCCGACGCCGGTCGGCGCTGAGAGCCAGTCCACGATGCGCAAGGGCGCGGCGAGGTCCGGCAATTCGGTCAAGGGCACGCCCAACGCCCAGTTGGCGGCTAGGTAGACCGTCATCACGATCGCGAAGCTCGCGGCGGCGGCCTTGCCAATGCGAGCCCACCGGCCACCGGGAAGCCGGGCGGCCCAGATGAGCACGAGGAAGGGCAGTGCGACGCCGGCCGACACTTTGACCGCGATCGCGGCCGCGGCCAGCGTCATCCCCGGGCCATGACGACCATCCAGGACCAGCAGAGTGGCCACCGCCAGCAGGCCGACCATGAGAATGTCATTGTGCGGCCCGCCCACGAGCTGGGTCAGGACCAGCGGGTTGGCCACCGCGACCCACAACGCCACCGAGCTCCGCCCGCCGAGGTGACGGGCCAGCCCGGGCAGCGCATACCCCAGCATCGCCAGCCCCGGCAGCATGGCCAGCCGCATCAGCAGGACACCGCTGATGACCCCGTCGCCGGTGACCGCGACGACCCCCTTGGCCAGCAGCAGGAACAGCGGCCCATACGGTGCTCCGGTGTCCTGCCACAACCCGGCGACGTTGTCGGTCACCGACCCCAACAGCACGTCCGGCCCGGCGGTGTAGGGGTCGAAACCGTGCAGCGCGACCGCCCCCTGCGCCAGGTACGAGTAGACGTCGCGGGTGAACAACGGCGGCGCGAACAGCATCGGCACCAGCCACGTCCCCGCGCAAGCCGCCACCGCGCGGCCGGCGACCCGGCCCGCGAGGACGTCGCGGCCCAGCCGGATCCACGCCCACACCATGAGGCCCAACCCGAGATAGAGCACCACGGTGGCCACCTCGCGGCCAGGCCCGTAGCCCAGCGCCGCGAACAACCCGTCACCGGGTATCGGGCCGGTGACGGGAATCCCGGCGCAACCGATCCCACCGATGAACACCGCGAGCGACCCGACCAACCCCAGCGCGAGCGTCCCCCGCGAAACCCCGCCGAGCGCAAGCCCCGACCATGGCGCGTTCGGTACTGGCACGTCCGGCCTGGTCGAGGATCTCGTCACTCCATCGACCCTATATCAGGCTAATTTCACCCGATCGTGGTAGCCCGAAAGGGTTTGAGATGTGCCGGGAGCGGGACTCGAACCCGCATGTCCGTCAGGACAGACGCTTTTGAGGCGTCCGCGTATGCCTATTCCGCCATCCCGGCCAGCACACCACTCAGTGTGAACCACCCGGATGCTAGCAGTGCACGGGCCTGGGGTGTTCCCAGCCTCATGGCTATCGTTGCGGGTCAGGAGTTACCACGAGGAGACGGGGGCTGACGGTGGATCCGCAGACCGACGCGAGCGTGGGGCCCACCGAGCCGGACCGGCCGGCGGGCGGGCACCGGGTGCTTGTCGCCGAGGACGAGGCGCTGATCCGGCTGGACCTCGTCGAGATGCTCGCCGAGGAGGGCTACGTCGTGGTCGGCGAGGCGGCTGACGGTGAGCAGGCCGTTGCGCAAGCCGAGGCGCTGCGCCCGGATCTGGTGATCATGGACGTGAAGATGCCGAAGATGGACGGCATCGACGCGGCGTCGATCATCGCGGAGCGGCGGATCGCGCCAGTGGTGATCCTCACCGCGTTCAGCCAGCGTGACCTGGTGGAACGCGCCCGCGATGCCGGCGCGCTGGCCTATCTGGTGAAGCCGTTCGGCCGCAAGGACCTGATGCCCGCGGTGGAGCTTGCCGTGTCCCGCTTCCGCGAGCTGGCCGCCCTGGAGAACGAGGTGGCCGGGCTGACCGACCGGCTGGAGACCCGCAAGACGGTGGAGCGCGCCAAGGGCCTGCTGATGGCTCAGCACGGGCTCACCGAACCCGAGGCGTTCCGCTGGATTCAGCGCAGCGCGATGGACCGCCGGACCACCATGAAAGCGGTGGCCCAGACCGTCCTGGAAAGCCTGTCCACGTAGCCGACAGGTCACACCGGACGGGGCGGGCGCAGCAGGCAGGTCAGCCGCGCCGTGCAGACCAGACGCTCCCGCTCGTCGCTGATCCGGATCTCGAAGGTCGCCACCGTGGCGCCGCGGTGCAGCGGCGTGCACACGCCGGTCACCTCCCCCTCGGTCGCCGACCGGTGATGCGAGCAGGACAGCTCCACCCCCAGCGGAACCTTGTCCGGCCGGCCCCACAGCCAAGCGGCGATCGAGCCGAGGCTCTCGGCCAGCACCGCGCTCGCCCCGCCGTGCAGCAGCCCGAAGTACTGGCGGTTGTGCGCCACCGGCATGGTTCCCACCACCCGCTCGGGATCCCAATCGGTGATCTTGATGCCCATTCGGTCGATGAGCTGTTCGCCCGCCCAGGGAGCCATCAGCTCAGCGACGGCCGGATTGTCCTCGAAGGGGACACCAGACGTGGTCACGCCGACCAGCCTAGACTCGCGGGCCGTGACGATTTCCCCACCGCGGTTGCTCCTGCTCGATGGTCACTCGCTGGCCTACCGGGCGTTCTTCGCGCTGCCTGTCGAGAACTTCCGGACCGCGACGGGACAGGCCACCAACGCGGTGTACGGCTTCACCTCGATGCTGATCAACCTGCTCCGCGACGAGCAACCCAGCCACGTCGCCGCGGCGTTCGACGTGTCCCGCAAGACCTTCCGCGCGGAGGCCTTCACGCCGTACAAGGCCAATCGCGCCACCACCCCGGACGAGTTCCGCGGCCAGGTGTCGCTGATCCAGGACGTGCTCCACACCCTGGGGATCCCGGTGCTCACCAAGGAGAACTACGAAGCCGACGACGTCATCGCGACCCTGGTGACCCAAGCCGAGCCGGAAGGCTTCCAGGTGCTGGTCTGCACCGGGGATCGGGACGCGTTGCAGCTGGTCACCGAGCGAGTGACGGTGCTCTACCCGCGCAAGGGCGTCTCGGAGCTGACCCGGTTCACTCCGGAGGAGGTTCTCGCGCGCTATACCCTGACGCCCGAGCAGTACCCGGACTACGCGGCGCTGCGCGGCGACCCCTCGGACAACCTGCCCGGCATCCCGGGGGTGGGTGAGAAAACCGCGGCGAAATGGGTGCGGGAGTTCGGCTCGCTGGAGGCCCTGGTCGACCGGGTGGACACGGTCAAGGGCAAGGCCGGCGACGCGCTGCGCGAGAACCTCGCCTCGGTGCTGCTCAACCGCCGGCTCACCGAACTGGTGCGCGACGTCGAGCTGCCCGCCCGTCCCGCCGACCTGATCCTGAAACCATGGGACCGCGACGCGGTGCACCGGTTGTTCGACGAGCTGGAGTTCCGGGTGCTGCGGGACCGGCTGTTCGCCACGCTGAGCACCCCCGAGCCGGAAGCTGAAGCGGGCTTCGAGGTGCGCGGCGGGATGCTCGAGGCGGGGGGCGTGGCCGGCTGGCTGGACGCGCACGCCCGGGACGGGCGACGGACCGCGCTCGCCTTCCGAGGCGGCTGGTCGCGCGGTGCCGGGGACTTGGAAAGCCTGACCCTGGCGGCCGCCGACGGCGAGGGCGGTTACCTGGATCCGCGCGCGCTGAGCTCCGACGACGAGCGGGCGCTGGCGCAGTGGCTGGCCGACCCGGCGGCGCCCAAGGCCGCACATGACGCCAAGCCGCTGGTGCACCTGTTGCGGGCCCGCGGCATGGACCTGGCCGGGCTGAGCAGTGACACCGCGCTGGCCGCCTACCTGGTCCGGCCCGGCCAGCGGTCGTTCGACCTCGCCGACCTGGTGCTGCGCTACCTGCGCAAGGAACTGCGGGTGCAATCGGAGGAGCTCGCCCAACCGAGCTTGTTCGCCGATGAGGACACCGCCGCCCGGGTATCCGACGAGATCCTGCGCTCCCGCGCCGTGGCCGAGCTGGCGGACGCGCTGGACGCCGAGCTGGACCGGATCGAGGGGCGTGCGCTGCTCACCGACGTGGAACTGCCGCTGCTGGCTGAGCTGGCCGAGCTGGAGGCAACCGGCATCGCCGTCGACAGCGGTGTGCTGGCCGAGCTGGAAGCTGGCTTCGTGGCCGCGGCGAAGCAAGCCGAGCAGGACTGCTACGCGGTGATCGGCGAGGAGGTCAACCTGGGCTCACCCAAGCAGCTGCAGGTGGTGCTCTTCGACAAGCTGGGCATGCCCAAGACCAAGCGGACCAAGACCGGCCACACCACCGACGCCGACGCGCTGCAGACGCTCTACGCCTCCACCGAGCACCCGTTCCTGGCGCACCTGCTGGCGCACCGCGACGCGACCCGGCTCAAGACCACGGTGGAGGGGCTGCGGAAAACCGTGGCCGATGACGGGCGAATCCACACCACCTACAACCAGACCATCGCCGCGACCGGCCGGCTGTCCTCCACCGAGCCGAACCTGCAGAACATCCCCATCCGCACCGAGTCCGGACGGCAGATCCGGCGGGCCTTCGTCGTCGGCGCTGGCACTGGTGACATTCAGTGGGGGATGCTGATGACAGCGGACTACAGCCAGATCGAGATGCGGATCATGGCGCACCTGTCCCAGGACACCGCGCTGATCGAGGCGTTCACCTCGGGGCATGACTTTCACGCCGCCACCGCGGCCCGGGTGTTCGCGGTGGACGCCGCCGCGGTCAGCGGCGAGCAGCGCGCCAAGATCAAGGCGATGAACTACGGCTTGGCTTACGGTCTGTCCGCGTTCGGGCTGTCCGCGCAGCTGCGGATCTCCACCGAGGAGGCCCGCGAGCTGATGGAGGAATACTTCACGCGCTTCGGCGGTGTCCGCGACTACCTGCGCACCATCGTGGACAAGGCCCGGATGGACGGCTACACCGCGACCATCATGGGGCGTCGGCGCTACCTGCCCGACCTGGTCAGCGACAACCGGCAGCGCCGGGAGATGGCCGAGCGGATGGCGCTCAACGCGCCGATCCAGGGCAGCGCCGCCGACATCATCAAGGTCGCGATGCTGCAAGTCGCCCAGGCGTTGCGCGCCGAGGGGCTGTACTCCCGGACATTGCTCCAGGTACACGACGAGCTGGTGCTAGAAGTCGCCGAGGGCGAGCGCACCACGCTGGAAACGCTAGTACGCCGCGAAATGGCCGCGGCATATGCTCTCAACGTCCCCCTAGAGATCTCAGTGGGAGTAGGCCTCAGCTGGAACCAAGCCGCCCACTAATCCCTACCAGCCCCAACCCCGCCCGTCATTCGGAGCCGAATGGCGCTCCTGCCCCGAGCCAGACAGCGATTCGGTTCCGAATGGCGATAGGCGTCAGGCGCGACGGCAGCAGAAGATGGCGGTTCCCGGGAAGAGGGCGCCGCGTTGGGGACTCCACTGACCCCAGTTCCGGTGCAGGGTGGGGGGCCATTCCGGTTCGATCAGGTCTTCCAACACCAACCCGGCGGCGACGATCTCTTTGACGCGGTCACCCAGGGTGCGGTGGTGCTCGACGTAGGTGGGGTTGCCCCGGCGGTCCACCTCGACGTAGGGGGCGCGGTCGAAATACGACTGGGCCACCGTCAAGCCGGCCTCCCCGGGGTCGTCGGGGAAAATCCAGCGCACCGGGTGGGTCACCGCGAAGACCCACCGACCGCCGGGGCGCAGCACCCGGGCGACCTCTCGCATCACCGCCGCCGAGTCCGCGACGAACGGCACCGCGCCGAACGCCGAGCACGCGAGATCGAAACTGCCCTCGGCGAAGGGCAGTCGAGTGGCGTCGGCCTGCACCAGGGGGACCGGGATTCCAATGTCGCGCGCCGCGCGCACCGCGTGCGCCAGCATTCCCGCCGACAGGTCCAGGCCGACCACCCACGCCCCCCGGGTAGCCAGCCAGCGCGCGCAGGGCGCCGACCCGCAACCGACTTCGAGCACGGTCCGGCCGGCCAGCTCACCGAGCAACCCGGCGTCGGACTCGCGAAGCCCCTCCGGGCACCAGAGAAAATCAGCCAAGCCCAGATCCGCGCCGTGCGCGGCGAGGTAATCCGCAGCGTCAGCATCCCACCAACGCCGGTTGGCGCAGAGCGTCTCCGCGTCGCTGACCAGGCGATTCGCCACATCGGAAGTACCCAGGAGCGCCTCGGCACGGCAACGGGCACCCAGCGGGGTCGTCCCCGCACCGTCGGGTCCTGGTTGCGAAGCGCCTGTCACTAGGGCAGTCTCTCACCGAGAGATGGGCGAGCGCCGGGGGTCGAGTTTGCCGCTCTGAACCCTGCCTGGGTAGAATCGACCTTGCACTGTGGGTTCATGCTGCCCACGGTTGTGATAAGCACGGTTACGACCCCTACCACTCGGCCCTATCCCTTCGGAGCACCCCACCGCATGCCCACCGACACCACCACCGCCCCGGCCGCCAAGCAGGTCGCGATCAACGACGTCGGGACGGCGGAGGACTTCCTCGCCGCCATCGACAAGACCATCAAGTACTTCAACGATGGTGACATCGTCGAAGGCACCATCGTCAAGGTCGACCGTGACGAAGTGCTGCTCGACATCGGCTACAAGACCGAGGGCGTCATCCCGTCCCGGGAGCTGTCCATCAAGCACGACGTCGATCCTTCGGACGTCGTCGCGGTGGGCGACCAGGTCGAAGCCCTTGTGCTCCAGAAGGAGGACAAGGAAGGCCGGCTGATCCTCTCCAAGAAGCGCGCTCAGTACGAGCGCGCCTGGGGCAACATCGAGACCCTCAAGGAGAACGAGGAACCGGTGCGCGGCACCGTCATCGAGGTGGTGAAGGGTGGCCTGATCCTCGACATCGGGCTGCGCGGCTTCCTGCCAGCCTCGCTGGTGGAGATGCGGCGGGTACGCGACCTGCAGCCTTACGTGGGTCGCGAGCTCGAGGCCAAGATCATCGAGCTGGACAAGAACCGCAACAATGTGGTGCTCTCCCGGCGCGCCTGGCTCGAGCAGACGCAATCCGAGGTGCGCAGCGAGTTCCTCCACCAGCTGACGAAGGGCCAGGTCCGCAAGGGTCAGGTCTCCTCGATCGTGAACTTCGGTGCCTTCGTGGACCTCGGTGGCGTGGACGGTCTGGTGCACGTCTCCGAACTGTCCTGGAAGCACATCGACCACCCCAGCGAGGTCGTCGAGGTCGGCCAGGAGGTCACCGTCGAGGTGCTCGACGTCGATCTGGAGCGCGAGCGGGTGTCGCTCTCGCTCAAGGCAACCCAGGAAGACCCCTGGCGGCAGTTCGCCCGAACCCACCAGATCGGGCAGATCGTGCCTGGCAAGGTCACCAAGCTGGTGCCTTTCGGCTCGTTCGTCCGGGTCGAGGAGGGCATCGAAGGTTTGGTGCACATCTCCGAGCTGTCCCAGCGACATGTCGAGATTCCCGAGCAGGTCGTGCAGGTCGGCGACGATGTGATGGTCAAGGTCATCGACATCGACCTGGACCGTCGACGGATCTCGCTGTCCCTCAAGCAGGCCAACGAGGGACTGTCCCCGGAGATGGAGTTCGACCCGACGCAGTACGGCATGACCGCCGAGTACGACGGCGAGGGCAACTACATCTACCCCGAGGGCTTCGACCCGGAAACCAACGACTGGTTGGAGGGCTACGACAAGCAGCGTCAGGAGTGGGAACGCGCCTACGCCGAGGCCCAGGTCCGGTTCGAGCAACACCGCAAGCAGGTCGTCAAGGCCGCCGAGGCCGAATCGGAGGCGGCCGAGGACCAGAACTACTCCTCGGAAACCACCACCGAGACGCCCGCTCCCAGCACTGCCAGCACTGTCAGCACGGGCTCGCTGGCCAGTGACGAGCAGCTGGCGGCGCTGCGGGAGAAGCTCTCCGGCGGGGTGTAGGTCAACACGGAGTGTTAGTCAGCACTGTTATCACCCGATGCTTCGGGTGGGGCTGACCGGAGGGATCGGGTCCGGTAAGTCGATGGTCTCCGCCCGGCTCGCGCAACGCGGGGCGTGGATCATCGACTCGGACCGGATCGCTCGCGAAGTCATCGAGCCTGGTACCACTGGGTTGCGCGCCGTTCTCGACGAGTTCGGTGAAGACATCCTTGCCCAGGACGGGGCGCTGAACCGGTCAGCGCTCGCGGCCCGGGTGTTCCATGATGCGGACGCCCGAGGCCGGCTCAACGCCATCGTGCATCCGCTGGTCGCGGCCCGATCGGCCGAGCTGGTCGCGCTCGCGCCACCGGACGCCGTCGTGGTGCGGGACATCCCGTTGCTGGTCGAGACCGGGATGGCGGCCAGGTTCCCATTGGTCATCGTGGTGCACGCGGATATGCAGGTACGGCTGCGTCGACTGGTCGAGCGACGTGGCATGACGCCCTCCGACGCTGTGGCGCGGATCGCCGCGCAGGCCACCGATGAGCAGCGCAGCGCAGCGGCGGACGTGTGGCTGGACAACAGCGGTTGCCGGGAGGACACCTTCACCGCGGTCGACCGGTTGTGGGTCCAGCGATTGGTGCCCTTCGAGGACAACCTCCGCCATCATCGCCGAATGCCGCGGGCCGCGTCCCCGGTGCTCGTCGCGCCCGACGCCAGTTGGCCGCGACAGGCGCAGCGGGTGATCACTCGTGTCGGGGGTGTCGCGGCCGAGCGGGCCTTGCGCATCGACCACATCGGCTCGACATCGGTCCCCGGCCTGGACGCGAAGGACGTGTTGGACGTGCAGGTGGTCGTCACCGACCTTGCGGTGGGCAAGCGTCTGGCGGTGGAGCTCACCGCGGTGGGCCTGGTCACGCTGGCTGGTCGGTGGTGGGACAACGCCCGCGACGGCAGCACCTGGGACAAGGCGATGGCGACCAACGCCGATCCCGCTCGAGACGTCAACTGTCACATCCGGCCCGCCGACTCCCCGACCTGGCGGGACGCCGTGCTGCTGCGCGATTGGCTGCGGGCCCATCCGGACGGTACGCGGGAATACGCCGAGCTCAAGCACCAGCTGGCGGCGCGGCAGTGGGACAGCATTGATGCCTACGCCAGCGCGAAGACCCCGTTTATCCGCGGCGCGCTGGATCGAGCTGAGCGCTGGGCACAGCGAACCGGCTGGCTGGTGGCGTGAGTCCTCAGTGCCGGCTCCGGCTCCACGTGGGCGCCACGCCCAGCGTCGAGAGCCATCGGTCCAACTGGTAGCCGTGCCGGGCCAGGCCGTCCAACGCCCAGTACGTGGTGGCCAGCGCCTGCTGCGCCACGGACCGATCGAGCAGCCCGGCGAGGACCGCATCCAGCAACTCGTCGGTGTCGAGCACGTCGACGCCGCGACCGGGCCGCACCACGAGATCCAGGTAGAGGTCCTCGGTGCGCCAGCACCTGCCCTCGACGTCAATGCGCGCCACGTCGACTTTGTAGTCCCCGTCACAAGGATGCTCGGAAGCATAGAGCTTGTCAGTGATCCGCAGCCCGATCTCAGGCAGCAGCCAGGACTCCATCGCGTAGATCGACGCGTGGTCAACGTAGTCACGGGCGAGGTAGAGACCGAACGGTTCAACCCGGTATTCCCGGAACACCCGAACGCGCCCCTTCAAGTCGGTGCTGGTCATCGTGTCTGGGTCGAACAGCTCGACCTTGGGCGGGTGGATGTGCTGCGGGGCGTGCGCACTCAGTCCGTGCGGGGCCGTCATAGCGCTCGACCCTACGCGAGCACAAACTGTCAGAGGTCCGGCCTACTCTCACTCCCATGACTCAAGCCATGGCCGGAGGCGCCGCCACCACCCAGCGCGACCTGCTCCCCCGCTCCGCGTTCCGCCCACTCGGGATGACCTCCCGGGCGCCGGGCCGGTTCCAGATGGTCAGCGACTACTCCCCCGCCGGCGACCAACCGGCCGCCATCGACGAGTTGGAGCGCCGGATCACCGCCGGGGAGCGTGACGTGGTGTTGCTGGGCGCCACCGGAACGGGCAAATCAGCCACCGCCGCCTGGCTGATCGAGCGGGTGCAGCGCCCGACGCTGGTGATGGCGCCGAACAAGACACTCGCCGCGCAACTCGCCCATGAGCTGCGGGAGTACTTCCCGAACAACGCGGTGGAGTACTTCGTGTCCTACTACGACTATTACCAGCCCGAGGCGTACGTCCCACAGACCGACACCTACATCGAGAAGGACTCCTCGATCAACGACGACGTGGAGCGGTTGCGGCACGCCGCCACGATGTCGCTGCTCACCCGGCGGGACGTGATCGTCGTCGCCTCGGTGTCCTGCATCTACGGCCTCGGCACGCCCCAGGAATACCTGAACCAGTCGATCCATGTGCCAGTCGGTGGGGAGGTCGGGCGTGACGCGCTGCTGCGGTCTCTGGTCGACATCCACTACACCCGAAACGACCTTGCCTTCTCCCGGGGAACGTTCCGGGTCCGCGGGGACACCGTGGAGGTCATCCCCGCTTATGAGGAACTCGCGGTCCGCATCGAGTTCTTCGGTGACGAGGTGGAGTCGCTCTACTACCTGCACCCGCTCACCGGGGAAGTGGTGCGGGAAGTGCCCGAGCTGCGAATCTTCCCGGCCACGCACTACGTCGCCGGACCGGAGAAGATGGAGCGTGCGATCACGGACATCGAGTCCGAACTGGCGGATCGGCTGACCGCGCTGGAGAAGCAAGGCAAGCTGCTAGAAGCCCAGCGGGTGCGGATGCGGACGCACTACGACGTGGAGATGATGCGTCAGGTCGGGTTCTGCTCCGGCATCGAGAACTACTCGCGGCACATCGACGGGCGCGCGGCCGGCTCGGCACCAGCCACCCTGCTGGACTATTTCCCCGAGGACTTCCTACTGGTCATCGACGAGTCGCACGTCACGGTGCCGCAGATCGGCGGGATGTACGAGGGTGACGCCTCCCGCAAGCGCACCCTGGTGGAGCACGGTTTCCGGCTTCCTTCCGCGCTGGACAACCGGCCGCTGAGCTGGGAGGAGTTCCAGGACCGGATCGGCCAGACGGTGTACCTGTCGGCGACCCCGGGGCCGTATGAGATGGCCCAGGCCGGTGGCGAGTTCGTCGAGCAGGTCATCCGGCCCACCGGCCTGGTGGATCCGGAGGTCGTGGTGAAACCTACCAAAGGCCAGATCGATGACCTGGTGCACGAGATACGCCTCCGCGCCGAGCGCAACGAACGGGTACTGGTCACCACGTTGACCAAGAAGATGTCCGAGGACCTCACCGACTACCTGCTCGAGCTCGGCATCCGGGTCCGCTACCTGCACTCGGACATCGACACACTGCGCCGGGTGGAGCTGCTGCGGCAGCTACGGCTGGGCGAGTTCGACGTGCTGGTGGGGATCAACCTGCTCCGCGAGGGCCTGGACCTGCCCGAGGTGTCGCTGGTGGCGATCCTGGACGCCGACAAGGAAGGGTTCCTGCGCAGCGGGACGTCGCTGATCCAGACCATCGGCCGGGCCGCGCGCAACGTGTCCGGCCAGGTACACATGTACGCCGACCGGATCACCGACTCGATGCGCCGGGCCATCGACGAGACCAACCGGCGTCGGGCCAAGCAGGTCGCCTACAACACCGAACGCGGGGTCGACCCGCAACCGCTGCGCAAGAAGATCAACGACATTCTTGAGCGGGTCTACGCCGAGGCCAGCGACACGTCGGACACCGCGGCGGTGCAGGCGGTACAGGTTGGGGGATCGGGGCGCAACGCTTCCCGGGGCAAGCGCGCCGCTGGCGAGCCAGGGCGGTCCCGGGGTGGTGCGGGAGTGCTGGAGAGTCGGGACACCACCTCGATGCCTCGCGCCGAGCTCGCGGATCTCGTGCAGCAGCTCACCGAGCAGATGCTGAGCGCGGCCCGGGAGCTGCAGTTCGAGCTGGCCGGCCGGCTCCGGGACGAGATCGCCGACCTGAAGAAGGAGCTTCGCGGCATGGACGCCGCCGGCGTGAGCTAGGTCGCCGACGTGAGCTAGGTCGCTGGCGCACACCAGTGAGGTTGCTGGCGCACACCAGTGAGGTTGCTGGCGTGCGCCAGTACGGGCGGCTCGGTACCGAGCCGCCCGGCCCTAGCCGAGATCGTCCTCGCCCAGGCGGTGCACCCGGACCAGGTTGGTGGAACCCACCGTGGCTGGGGGGGAGCCCGCCACGATCACCACGAGATCGCCTGGCTGGTAGCGCCCGATCGAGAGCATCGCCTGGTCCACCTGCCGGACCATCGCATCGGTGCTATCCACCTGGGGCACCAGGAAGGTCTCGGTGCCCCAGGTCAACGCGAGCTGGTTGCGCACCTGAGGCTCCGGGGTGAAGGCCAGCAGCGGCAGGTGGGTGTGCAGCCGGGCCAGCCTGCGGACGGTGTCGCCGGACTGGGTGAAGGCGACCAGCGCCTTGGCGTCCAGTCGCTCCCCGATGTCGCGCGCCGCGTAGGACAGCACACCGCGCTTGGTCCGTGGCACGTGGTTGAGCGGCGGAACGTGCGGCGAGCCGACCTCGACAGCCTCCACGATGCGGCTCATCATCTCCACCGACTCGATCGGGTAGCGACCGACACCGGTCTCCCCGGACAGCATGACCGCATCAGCACCGTCGAGCACCGCGTTGGCCACGTCGGAGGCCTCCGCCCGCGTCGGCCGGGCGTTGGAGATCATCGATTCCAGCATCTGGGTGGCCACAATGATCGGTTTGGCGTTCTCTCGGGCGACCTGGACGGCCCGCTTCTGCACCAGCGGCACATGCTCCAACGGCAGCTCGACCCCGAGATCGCCACGGGCCACCATCACCCCGTCGAAGGCCAGCACGATCGCCTCGAGATTGTCCACCGCCTCGGGCTTCTCCACCTTGGCGATCACCGGCAGCCGTCCGCCCGGCACCTCGTCCATCGTGCGGTGCACCAGGTCGATGTCAGCCGGCGAACGCACGAACGACAGCGCCACCATGTCCACCCGCAGCCGCAAAGCGAACTCCAGGTCGGCGATGTCCTTCACGGACAGCGCGGGCAGCGACACACCCATCCCCGGCAGCGACAGGCCCTTGTGGTCACTGACCGGGCCGCCCTCGAGAACCTCACAGACCACGTCGGTGTCCTCGGTCTTGCGCACCAGCAGGGCGACCTTGCCATCGTCGATGAGCAACCGATCACCTTCGCGGGCGTCCTTGGCGAGCCCCGCGTAGCTGGTGGAGACCCGGTCGTGGGTACCGACGACGTTCTCGACGGTGACCCGCACCACATCGCCGGTGCGCCACTCCACCGGACCGGCCGCGAACCGCCCCAGTCGGATCTTGGGCCCTTGGAGGTCGGCGAGGATCCCGACCGCCCGGCCGGCCTCGTCGCTGGCCTCCCGGACCATCGAGTAGACCCGTGCGTGGTCAGCGTGGGTGCCGTGGCTGAAGTTCAGGCGAGCAACGTCCATGCCGGCCCGCACCAGCTCCCAGATCTTCTCCCGGGTCGCGGTGGCCGGACCGATAGTGCAGACGATTTTCGCGCGTCGACTCATAACGGACATCCTAGCGGCCCAGCCGAGTCGACCAGGCAGGCACTAGGAGGCGAGTGCCAGCTGCCGGCGCGCCTCGAGCGTGTCCGGATCCTCGCGACCGCGGCGGGCCAGCGTCAGGTAGAGCACCGCGCCGAGGAACACCACGACCGACGTGATCACGTTGATGCGCAACCCGAAAACCATCGTTGCTGGGTCGGACCGCATCAGCTCGATCCAGAACCGGCCCGCGGTGTAACCCGCGACGTAGAGGGCGAAGGCGCGCCCGTGGCCCAGCCGGAAACGCCGGTCGGCCCAGACGACGAGCGCGGCCACGCCCAGGTTCCACAGCAGCTCGTAGAGGAAGGTGGGGTGGACGATCTCCACCGGTGGGCCTTGGGCGATCCCGTTGAGCGGATCGAGCGCGCCGGTCACGGGATTCACCCGGTCGCGAATCTCCAAACCCCAGGGCAGTGTGGTGGGGCCGCCGTAGAGCTCCTGGTTGAACCAGTTGCCCAGCCGGCCGATCGCCTGCGCGACGACGATGGCTGGCGCGACCGCGTCCGCCAGCGCAGCCAGTGGGATTCCCCGGCGTCGGCAGGCGATCCAGGCGCCGAGCCCCCCGAGCGCGACCGCCCCCCAGATGCCGAGCCCGCCCTGCCAGACTTCCAACGCGGCGATCGGATGCCCACCAGGTCCGAAGTACTTCTTCCAGTCCGTGGCCACGTGGTAGAGACGCCCGCCCACTAGACCGAACGGCACCGCGAACACCGCGATGTCGGTCACCGCCCCCGCCTGGCCTCCCCTGGCTTGCCAGCGGCGCTCCCCCCACAGGATGGCCACGATGATCGCCGCGATGATGCACAGCGCGTAAGCACGGATCGGCACCGGCCCCAGATGCCAAACCCCCCGCCCCGGACTAGGAATAAAGCTGACGAACGTCATAAGCACCCCCACACGCTATCCCCCACCCACCGTCCGCATTCAGCGGGCTCAACGGGGTTATCGATGCCCTGATAGGAACGCTGAGCCCGCTGAATGCGCTTGGCGGACTCCGGTGGCGAGGTCGGCGGCTAGGGCGCGGACTGCGGGGGGGCCGGTGGCGGCGGCGGTGACGAAGGCGGAGCCTACGATGACGGCGTCGGCGAACGCGGCTACCTCGGCGGCGTGCGTGCCATCGCGCACGCCGAGCCCTACGCCTACCGGCAGTCCCGGTGCGTGCTCTCGGGCCCGGGCGACCAGCTCGGAGGCGGCGCTGCTCACTGTGTCCCGGGCACCGGTGACACCCATGACGGAGCTGGCGTAGAGGAAGCCCCGGGTCGCCGCGGCGGTCGCCGCCAGGCGCTGGTCGGTGGACGAGGGAGCCACCAGGAAGATCCGGTCCAGGTCGTGCGCCCGCGCTGCGGCCAGCCAGTCCGCCGCCTCGTCGGGTATCAGATCAGGCGTGATGAGGCCGAGCCCCCCGGCCGCGGCGAGATCGCGGGCGAAGGCGTCCACGCCGTAGTGGTGCACCGGGTTCCAGTAGGTCATCACCACCGCTCGCCCACCGCCGGAGGCGATCGACTCCACCACGGAGAGCACGTCACGCAGCCGCACGCCGCCACGCAGGGCGGTGTCCGCAGCAGCCTGGATGGTCGGCCCGTCCAGCACCGGGTCGGAGTAGGGCACCCCGACTTCGACCAGGTCACAGCCGCCGTCCAGCATGGCGTGCAGCAAGGCCCGTGAGTCGTCCACCGTCGGGTAGCCGGCGGGCAGGTAGCCGATCAGCGCGGCCCGGTGCTCCGCGCCGCAGGCCTCGAACAGCGGCGCGAGCCGAGCGGTCACGGCTGTCCCTCCAGCAAGTTGAACCACGTCACCGCGGTGTCCACGTCCTTGTCACCCCGGCCAGAGAGGTTGACCAGCAACAAGGCCCCCTCGCCGAGTTCCGCGCCGAGTGTCAGGGCCCCGGCCACCGCGTGCGCCGACTCGATCGCCGGGATGATCCCCTCGGTGCGGGACAGCAGCCGGAAGGCGTCCATCGCCTGCGCGTCGGTGATCGGCCGGTACTGCGCCCGCCCGGTGTCCTTGAGCCAGGAATGCTCCGGCCCCACCCCGGGGTAGTCCAGCCCAGCTGAGATCGAGTGCGTCTCCACGGTCTGCCCGTCGGAGTCCTGCAGCAGGTAGGACCGCGCGCCGTGCAGCATCCCAGGCTCACCGGCGGACAGCGTCGCGGCGTGCCGGGCGGTGTCCACCCCGTCGCCGGCCGCCTCGAAACCGACCAGGCGCACCCCCGGGTCGTCGAGGAACGGGTGGAAAATGCCGATCGCGTTGGAGCCGCCACCGACGCACGCGACCACCGCATCGGGCAGCCGGCCGTACCGGGCCAGCATCTGCGCGCGGGCCTCCACGCCGATCACGCGGTGGAAATCGCGCACCATGACCGGGAACGGGTGTGGCCCGGCGACGGTGCCGAGAATGTAGTGCGTGGTGTCCACATTGGTCACCCAGTCCCGCAGCGCCTCGTTGATGGAGTCCTTGAGGGTGCGGGACCCGGTCGTCACCGGGATCACCTCGGCGCCGAGCAGCCGCATCCGGGCGACGTTGAGCGCTTGGCGCTGGGTGTCCACCTCGCCCATGTAGACCACGCACTCCAGCCCGAGCAGCGCGCACGCGGTCGCGGTCGCGACGCCGTGCTGGCCCGCCCCGGTCTCCGCGATCACCCGCGGCTTACCCATCCGCTCGGTGAGCAGCGCCTGACCCAGCACGTTGTTGATCTTATGCGAGCCGGTGTGGTTGAGATCCTCGCGCTTGAGCAGGATCCGCGCCCCACCGGCGTGCTCGGACAGCCTGGGCACCTCGGTGATCGGCGACGGTCGACCGGCGTAGTCGGTGAGCAGGCCGTTCAGCCGTGCGGTGAACTCCGGGTCGGACCGGGCCTCGGTGTAGGCGGCGGCGAGCTCGTCGAGGGTCGCGATGAGCGCTTCGGGCACGAACCGGCCACCATAGCTCCCGAAGTACCCGCGAGCGTCGGGCTGGGCGGTGATGGGCACAACAGGCTGAATGCCGACGGTATCGGTCACCGGGCTGGCCTCGGACACGAGGGGTGCGAGCCCGCGGTGACCAGCTGGGTGACCGCGGCCTTGGGATCGCCGCTGGTCACCAGCCCCTCACCAACAAGCACCGCGTCCGCACCCGCACCCGCGTAGGCCAGCAGATCCGCTGGCCCGCGCACCCCGGACTCGGCGACCCGCAGCACGTCACCGGGCAGCCCCGGCACGATCCGGTTGAAGACGTCCGGGTTCACGTCCAAGGTGTGCAGGTCACGGGCGTTGACCCCGATCAGGGTCGCGCCGGCTTCCAGCGCGCGGTCGGCTTCCTCGGCGGTATGCACCTCGACCAGCGCGGCCATTCCCAGCGACTCGACCCGGTCGACCAGCGACTCCAGCGCGTTCTGCTCCAGCGCGGCGACAATCAGCAACACCACGTCAGCGCCGTGCGCCCGTGCCTCGTGCACCTGGTAAGGGCTGACGATGAAGTCCTTGCGCAGCACCGGGAGGTCCACCGCGGCGCGCACCGCGTCCAGGTCGGCCAGCGAGCCGCCGAAGCGCCGGCCCTCGGTCAGCACACTGATCATGCGGGCGCCGGCCTCAGCGTAATCGGTGGCGAGCGCGGCCGGGTCCGGAATATCGGCCAGGGCTCCCCGGGACGGGCTGCGGCGCTTCACCTCCGCGATGACACCGATCCCGGGGCCGCGCAGCGCGGCCAAGGCGTCCCGGGGAGCCGGCACTCGGGTGGCGCGCCGCTTCATCTCAGTGAACCCGACAGCGGCTTCGCGCTCAGCGAGGTCCGCTCTGACCCCTTCGAGGATCGCCTCCAAGACGCTCAAGCTTCTCCCCTTCCGCCCCTGCGCAGCCGGGTCTCGATGCTAGCTCCGAGCGGCGCGGCGCCCCGTCACCGGGGGTATCTCGACGCGGTGGGGTCCTCGTCGGCGTCCATCATTTCCCATAACCGTCTCTCCGGTACAACGGTGTCCCGTGCGCGCGCCGCGGGCGCCTGGTACCGGCGACCCAGCCGCGGCATCCGGTGCCCCCGCACCGCCAGCGTGATACCGGCCGCGGCGAGCAGCAGTCCCCCGACCGCGGCCAGCGCCGGTCCCGCGAACAGCACCGCCGTCGCGAGCGGGACGGACCGGGCGGGCAGTTCAGCCGCGGCCCGCGCGGCGTCGGGCAGCCATCGCCCATCGGCTACCCGCGACACCGTCACGATCGGCGGCGCCGAAGCGGCCAGCAGCACGGCACCGAGCAGCCACCGCGCCCACCCGGCGCTCGCCAGCGCCGCGGCCACCGCGGCGAGCGCCACAGCCGCCAGCGGGCCCAGCACCGGCAGCACAGCGGATCCGGTGACCCGCACCTGGATGATCCCGCGCAGCGGCACCTGGACGTCGAGCTGGGCCCAGCCGAGCGCCGCCGCGCCGCCGAGCATCGTTGCGGCCACGACCAGCGCCGCGACGGTGGCCGCTAGCGCCCCAGAAGAGGACCCGGAAGAGGGAGCACCGGATGAGGGGGCACTGGGTGAGACGGCAGGCTCAGGCATGCAGCGACTCGGCGGGTTCCCCGGCGGCCAGCCGCAAGGTGCCCGCCGCGGCGACGGCGGCCAGCACCACGCCGGCCTTGTTCAGGCACTCGGCGTCCTCCGCCACCGGGTCGGAGTCGGCGACGATGCCCCCACCGGCCTGCACGTACGCCACCCCGTTGCGGACCATCGCGGTGCGGATGGCGATCGCGGTGTCGGCGTCCCCGGCGAAGTCGAGGTAACCGACCACTCCCCCGTACACCCCGCGCCGGGTGGGCTCGAGCTCCTCGATGAGCTCCATCGCCCTGGGCTTGGGCGCCCCGGACAACGTCCCGGCGGGGAAGCACGCCGCGACCGCGTCGAAGGCGGTGTATCCCGGCGCCAGCTCTCCGGTGACGGTGGACACCAGGTGCATGACGTGGCTGTAGCGCTCGACCCGGAAAAAGTCGGTGACGTGCACCGAGCCGGGGCGGCACACCCGGCCGACGTCGTTGCGCCCGAGGTCGACCAGCATGAGGTGCTCGGCGCGCTCCTTCTCGTCGGCCATCAGATCCTTCTCCAGCCAGCAGTCCTCGTCCGGGTCGGCGCCGCGGCGGCGGGTGCCGGCGATCGGGTGCGTAGTGACCTTCCCGTCCCGCACCGTCACCAGCGACTCCGGGCTGCAACCGACGACGCTGAACTCCTCCAGATTGAGCAGGTACATGTACGGGCTGGGGTTAGTGGTGCGCAGCACCCGGTAAATGTCCAGCGGGTCGGCGTCGGTGGCGATCTCGAAGCGCTGGGACACCACCACCTGGAAGGCTTCGCCGGCCCGGATCGCCTCCTTGGCCGTCTCGACCGCAGCGTGGTGCTGCCGCGGGCTGCGGCGGCGCACGAACTCCGGCGCCGGCCGGCTGAACACCGCCGCGCTGCCCGGTGCCGGCTGGCACAGCTTCGCGACCATCGCGTCCAAGCGGGCCACCGCGTCGGCATAGGCCGCATCCACCCGGCGTGGAGAGTCGTCCCAGTTGATCGCGTTGGCGATCAGGGTGACGGTGCCCGCATGATGGTCCAGCGCGGCGAGGTCGGTGGCCAGCAGCATCACCAGCTCGGGTATCCCCAGGTCGTCCACCGCCAGCTCGGGCAGCCGCTCCAGGCGCCGGACCGCGTCGTAGCCGAGGTAGCCGACCATCCCGCCGGTGAACGGGGGCAGCCCGGGCAGCGGCTCGGTGCGCAGTGCCTCCACGGTCTGCCGCAACGCCTCCAGCGGCGTGCCCGCCCATGGTCCCGCCACCCCGGGAAGGCCCCTCGGCGGCGTCCCGCGCCAGACCGTACGACCACCGGACTCGGTGAGCGTGGCGGCGCTGTGCACCACAATGAACGACCAGCGCGACCAGGACGAGCCGTTCTCCGCCGATTCGAGCAGGAAGGTCCCAGGCCGGCTTTGGGCGAGCTTGCGGTACACCCCCAACGGGGTCTCGCCATCGGCGAGCAGTGTCCGGGTCACCGGGATCACCCGGCGATCAGCCGCCAAGGCCCGAAATCGCTCCACATCAGGCTGCGGCTGGCCACTGTCGGTGTCGGTGATGCTGGCCATGGTTGCCCCATGATAACCCCACAGTAGCCATTTCACCGGCCGTTGACTCCAGAATGTGTTCTGGCATACTTTTTCACCTCTTGTTGAAAAAGGGGGCGGGGATGATGGCGGACGAGAGCCGACCCCGGGGGCGCCGTCCCGCCGGTGAGAACACTCGGGCGGCCCTGCTGGACGCCGCCCGAGTGGAGTTCACCGAGCGCGGCTTCGATGGCGCCACCGTGCGAGCGATCGCCCAGCGGGCCGAGGTGGACCCCGCGATGGTCAACCACTGGTTCGGCGGCAAAGAGGCGCTCTTCGTCGCCGCCATGGAGATCCCGGTCGATCCCGAGAAGATCGTCCACAGGATCCTCGACGGGGACCCCGCACGGTGCGCCGAGCGGATCCTGCGCACCTTCCTGTCCGTCTGGGACGCCGAGGGCGGTGGGGCGCTGGCCGCGCTGATGCGCAGCGTGGCCAGTCACGAGGGAGCCGCTCGGATGATGCGCGAGTTCCTCGGCCAGTTGATCTTCGGTCGGGTCGTCCCCGCGGTGGCTCCCGACCAGCACGAGCTACGCGCGGCGCTGTGCGGTACCCAGATCGCGGGACTCGCCATGATCCGCTACGTGATCCGCCTGGAGCCGCTGGCCTCAGCCGACCCCGACACCGTCGTCACCGCGATCGCCCCGAACCTCCAGCGGTACTTGACTGGCGTCTTGTGAGTGGCGTTGCGACCTATAACTCACATTGCCACTCACGGGTAGTGACCTGCTGAAACAGGTCGCTGCGCCCGTGTGGCAGGCGGGGCCGACCTGGTCGACGATGAGCAGCAGGGCGTCGCCGTCGCAGTCCAGCCGCACCTCACGCACGTGCTGGGTGTGCCCGGAGGTCTCCCCCTTGACCCAGTAGGCCTGTCGGCTGCGGGACCAGTAGGTGGCCCGCCCGGTGCTCAGCGTGCGGTGCAGCGCCTCGTCGTCCATCCAGGCCACCATCAGCACCTCGCCAGTGCCGCGCCGCTGCACGACGGCGCACACCAGCCCGTCGGCGTTGCGCTTGAGCCTCGCGGCGATCGCTGGGTTTAGACCCCTGTCGAGGCCGCTCACCGGACCGTCACTCCGGCGCGGCGCAGGCCGTCTTTGACCTCGCCGATCCGCAACTGCCCGAAGTGGAAGACGCTGGCGGCGAGCACCGCGTCAGCACCGGCCGCCACTGCGGGCGGGAAATGCGCCACCTCACCCGCGCCACCACTGGCGATCACCGGGACCGTGACGACCGCCCGCACGGCGGAGATCATCTCCAGGTCGAAGCCGGTCTTGGTGCCGTCGGCGTCGATCGAGTTGAGCAGGATCTCCCCCACGCCCAGCTCTTGGCCGCGAGCGGCCCAGGCCACCGCGTCGATCCCGGTGCCACGCCGCCCACCGTGCGTGGTCACCTCGAAACCGGACGGGGTTGGTGGCTCTCCAAGAGGCACCCGCCGGGCATCCACCGAGAGCACGATGCACTGCGCGCCGAAGCGGTGGCCAGCCTCGCGCAGCAGCTCGGGGCGGCCCACCGCGGCGGTGTTGATGCTCACCTTGTCCGCGCCGGCCCGCAGCAGGCGGTCGACATCGGCGACCTCGCGGATCCCCCCGCCGACGGTGAGCGGGATGAACACGCATTCCGCCGTGCGGCGGACCACGTCATAGGTCGTCTCCCGGTCCGCCGAGGAAGCCGTGACGTCCAGGAAGGTCAGCTCGTCGGCACCCTGCGCGTCATAGGCGGTAGCCAGCTCGACCGGATCGCCTGCATCCCGCAGCGCGGTGAAGTTCACCCCTTTGACCACCCGGCCGGCGTCGACATCCAGGCACGGGATCACACGCACGGCGACGGCCATCCGCTCAGCCTATGCCGCGGCCTAGCGGGCGGCGGCCAGCGCGGCGGGCAGGGTGAGCGCCCCGGTGTAGAGCGCCTTGCCGATGATCGCACCCTCCACGCCGTCCGGGGCCAGCGCGGCCAGCGCGGCCACATCGCCGGCCCCGGAGACCCCCCCAGAGGCGATCACGGGAGCTTTCGTTCGGGCGCAGACCGCGCGCAGCAGATCCAGATTGGGGCCGCGCAGCGTGCCGTCTTTGGTGACGTCGGTGACCACGTAGCGCGGGCAACCGTCGGCGTCCAGGCGCGCGAGCACCTCCCAGAGGTCCCCGCCGGAGACGGTCCAACCGCGCGCGGCGAGGATGTGCCGCCCGTCGATGACCCGGACGTCGAGCCCCACCGCGATCCGCTCGCCATACTCGGCGATCACAGCACGGCACCAGGCAGGGTCCTCCACTGCGGCGGTGCCCAGGTTCACCCGGGCGCATCCGGTGGCCAGCGCGCGCGTCAAGGACGCGTCGTCGCGGATCCCTCCGGAGAGCTCCACCGCGATGTCCAGCCGGCCGACGACCTCGGCCAGCAGCTCGGCGTTGGAGCCGCGACCGAACGCCGCGTCCAGGTCAACCAAATGGACCCATTCGGCTCCGTCGGCCTGCCAGGCCAGCGCGGACTCCACCGGGTCGCCGTACCACGTCTCGGTGCCGGCCTCGCCCTGGGTAAGGCGGACAGTCCGGCCGTCGGCAACGTCCACCGCAGGCAGCAGCACGAAACTCACCCGCCCCACCCTAGGCCCGTCGAGAGCGCTCCTCACACAGCGGCACTCACCGAGAACCGGCGGCCCAAGAATGCGGCGTAGTCTCGGCCTGCGTGGACGTCGACCGCAGGAGCTCCGGAGATGCGGTCGCCGAGCAGGACCAATGGCGGGTGCGCGTCCGCGACGGTGATGGCGCTGTTCTGGGTGCCGGCATTTTGCTGGGCACCCGATACGTGTTGACCTGTGCGCACGTCCTGCTCTGGTCTGACGCCCCCGATCGCGGCACCGCGAACGCCGTTCCTGACGTCGAGGTGATCATCGATTTCGTCGGCTTGCACCCAGTTCGGTCAGCGAGAGCGAAGGTCACCGACGGCGGGTGGGTCCCGCCCAACGACACCGACGGCGGCGACGTCGTCTTGCTCGAGCTCGACGCGCCGGCGCCCATCGGCTCGACCGCCCCACTGCGCCGGCTACCCGTGACCCGGGGCCGCGCCGTCTACACCTGTGGGTTTCCCAGAGGCCTCAAGGACGGCATGTGGGTGAACGCGACGCTGTCCGGACCCTGCGGACCGGGCGGCGAATGGGTGCAGATGGACGCGACATCGGCGGGCGGGCCGGTGCGGGCGGGTTTCAGCGGTGCGCCAGTTTTCGATAATGTGACACAGTGCGTCATCGGCATGATGGTCGGTGCATACACCGATGAGGAGTCCGGGATTTCCTACCTGCTTCCCGTCGAAACAATTCTCAGACATCTTCCCGGGGTGAGCGAATGGGTACGCGGCGCTAAGGCAGCTGATCCGAGCCTCATCAGGAAACCCAGATTGCAGGATCTCGACAATGACCTCGCCCGAGACATCGTGTCCTGGATGGAGCGACGTCGAGGAACAGAAAACATCCAGATCATCGTCACGGGGGACTCGGATACGCCGGGATCGGCCACTGTACGCCACGTTATCAACCTGGCCGACCGGGAACAGCGACCCAACTCAGCGAATCCGCTCGTGGCCCAGGCCCCCCAGGGGACCATTCCCCCGCCGGGCGGCATGGACCTCGCCGTCGACGTCACCGGCAAGACGCCGGCAGAGGTTTTTCAGCGAATTGCCGACAGGGCTGGCATTCCGGTTGGCCAGTCGACGGAACTCACCGCCCAGTTGCGAGACAGCCTGCCACCGATGACCATCGTGGTGGCCGGCGTCGATGACGCCGAGCAGCCAGAAGCCCTGCTGGCCGACGTGCTCGAGCCACTCGCGGAGCGTGGCCATCGCCTGCTGCTGACGTTCAGCCGGGCGTCGTCGCACAGCCTGACTGTTGCCAGGTCGTGGACCGACTCGGTGCCGCAGGACCCTGGTCCGGACACCCGACCGCCCGTGCAACCCAGTACCAGAACATGGATGTGTGCTGACCTGGTGCCGCTGCCGGTCCTGGATCTTCCCGACCCCGCCACCAGAATCCTGACCAATCCGAGGGTTGCTGAGCGGGGCAGGACCTTCTCCGTCCCCCCGACCCTGAGCGCGGATGATCTGGTGGCGGACCAGTACGAGGTCGTGGGCGCTCTGGCGCGAGGTGGCCTCGGTTGGGTCTACCTGGCCAGAGATACTCACCTGGACGGCAACTACGTCGCCCTCAAGGGACTAATCAATACGAACGATGCGCGAGCGGTGGCGCTGGCGGTGTCAGAACGGCGCTTCCTCACCACGCTCGACCACCCCAACATCGTCCGTATCTTCAACTTCGTCACCCATACCGAGCCGCACTCAGGCGAGCTGACTGATTACATCGTGATGGAGTACGTGGGTGGGCTGCCACTGGACGAGGTCAAGGATCTGGCCGCGAGGCATCAGGATCCGTTGGGCGGGCCGCTGCTGGTCGAACACGTCATCGCATACGGCATTGAGATCCTCGCCGCGTTCGAGTATCTGCACGGTCACGGTTTGCTGTACTGTGACATGAAGCCGAATAATGTGATCAGGAGCGCGAACCGTATTAAGATAATCGATCTCGGCGCGGCCCGCGGGATCGACGACCGCCAGTCCCCGATCGTCGGGACACAACATTTCCAGGTCAGCCGCGAGGAGATCCGCACACGTGGCCTGACCGTGCAGTCTGACATTCACACGGTCGGGAAGACGCTCGAAGAATTGTTCAGCGTGACCGCGGATGTGCTCAAAGGTCCCACTGAGCCACATAGCGATCAAGTCTCGTTCGGTATCGAATCCTTTCGTCGGGTCCTGGAGCGGGCGACCCACGAGCGGCCCGACAGCCGCTTCCCCTCCGCGGCGGCGATGGCCCAGCAACTCAAGGGCGTGTTGCGGGAGGTTCTCTCGCTGCGAGACAGGCAGCCACGCCCCGAGCCCTCAGCCGTGTTCACGGCGACGGCAACCTTGCTCGACGCCGGACTTGGCATGGTGCCCCCGCTGGATAGCTGGACGGCCAACCGGGCCGCTGAGCACGGGACCGTGGTGCTCGACGGTCGGCCGAGCGCGGTTGCGGCCGCCGTCGGCCTGCCGGCGCCGCAAGTGGATGAGGATGACCCAGCGGCAAGTTTTCTGACAGAAGTGAGCGCAACCGATTCACGTCGGCTCATCGATAAGCTCGCGGAGTTTCCGCGGGAATCTGTGGCGATCCAGTTGTGCGAATGCCGCGCGCACCTCGAGCTGGGCGACCTTGAGAAAGCCCAGATATGCCTACGCAGGGCCGAGGAGATTCTCGGTCAGGCCGTTGACTACGACTGGCGCAGCGCCTGGCACCACGGGCTGCTCGCGTTGACAAACGATAAAATCACCGATGCTGAATTGAATTTCTCCGAGGTCTACCGAGCGTTGCCCGGAGAAGACGTGCCGAAGCTGGCGCTCGGTTTCTGCCACGAGCAACTGGGCAATCTCGACGACTCCCAGCATTACTACGAAGCGGTCTGGCGCCGAGACCGTTCGCAGGCCAGTGCCGCGTTCGGCCTCGCCCGCATCTGCCTGCGTCGTGGCGCAAGGAACGACGCCGTGACGATCCTCGACGAGGTACCCGGTGTCTCCCGACACTACGACGCGGCCAGGATAGCCGCGGTTCGAATCCTGTCCGGAAGCCTCGCGGCAGGTTCCGGCAACGGGTTCCAGCTACCGACCGCCGCCGATTTCAGTGCGGTGGTCAGTCGACTGCCAGCCCTGTACCTGGACGGCGGCGATCCGGATGGCGCCGCTCGGGAGCGCCTCACGGCGGCCGTGCGGGAGGTTGCGCTGGGCTGGGTCCGCGAAACCGGGGGCGACGAGCAGTTGAACGGTCAGGACATCCTCGGTGACCACCCAAGTGAGCGGAAGCTCCGAAAGCTACTCGCGGGATCTTACCGCGCGCTCTCCCGGCAAGCGCGCAACTCCAACGACCACGGCATCCTGATCGACCTGGCTAATACCGTCCGCCCCCGGACCCCGTGGTGATGACATGGCTAATCTGGTGACTTCGGCTGCGACGCCGCCAACGACCCCGAAAACCACGACGGGCAAGACCCTGTGGATTCTGTGCGTGCTCCTCTTGATCGCCACCGTGGTGGTCGGCAGTACATCCTGGTTGGTGTTTCAGAAAGTGTACGGCACAGTTGACACGGTACGTGACACCACGGCTCCCGCGATTCTTGACGTGATCGCGGCACGAGACGCCCTGGTGCAGGCCGACAGTGCGGCCATTGACAGCTTCCAGAGTGGTGAAGTAACGCTCAGCGGACCAGGCTTGGAGTACCAGAACCAGTTGACGTCCGCCAGTCAGCATCTGGTCCAAGCCGCCGAGCGCAGCGCCGCAGGCAACAGCAGCGCCACAAGCAGCGGCAGCCAGCCGATACAGTTGCTGGAGGCGCTACTGGAGTCTTACTCGAGCTTGATCGGCCAGGCAGACGCGCACACCGGAACCCCATTATTAGGCACAACCGACCTGTGGTCCGCGTCACACCTCCTACATGCCGGAGACAGTCCGATCTTGACCGAATTCAACAACCTTATGGATGATCAGACCAGCGCACTGAACGATCAAGTCGCCGCAAGTTCGATGACGACTGAGAGCCTTCTTCAGTGGGTCGTACCGATTGTCCTCATTTTCGCGTTGCTTGTGGTGACCCAGGTATTCCTGAGGCGCCGATTTAGGCGTGCCATCAACCCGTGGCTGCTGCTTGCCACGGCAGCTCTGATCGGGCTGTCCATCGTGACGTCTCTCGCGATCGCCTCCCAGCATCAACTGGAAAATTCCCGAGATACCCTGAACGAGGTCGTGCGCCTCTCGCGGGATCAGCCATCTTCGGCAGACGTCCGGGGACAGCAGGAACTGGGCGAACTGATGGAGAAGGAATGCGCGGGCGCGAACGGTGGGTGCGGCCCCACTGTCAACAAATTCGTCGCGGAGCACAAGTCCACCGACAACACCACGCCAGAGATCTCAGACGGGCGCATAACCACGCTCAACAAAGGCTTCGACAACAGCATTATGAATGCCGGTGAGAATGTCAACTGGAAGTACTTCATCCCCATTCTGACCGGGCTGATCTTCTTCGTGTTCATCCCGTTCGGGCTCTGGCCGCGAATAGAGGAATACAGGTATCGACCGAGATGATACACACCAGACACCGAGCGATCTCCCTGTTCATCGTGGCCATTCTCGCCAACACCATTCTGGCGGCGTGCTCCACGCCAGACTCCGCCGGCTCGGTGAGCGTACTGGCTTCCTGGACCGACGCCGACGGGGAGCAACAGAGCTTCGAGAAGGTGCTGAAACAGTTCCGCCAGGACACGGGCGTGCAGTTCATATATCAGGGCACGCGCTCCATGAACGACGACCTGTCTTCAAGGGTCCAGAACGGCACGCCTCCGGACATCGCGATTCTTCCCAGCCTCGGCGATCTGCATCAATATCTGAACCAAAACAAGTTGCACAGCCTTAACGATGTGATCGAGGAGCCCGATCGGGACGAATATATCAAGCAATGGCCGGAAGTACAGAGATTAGGTACAGATAGCCTGTATGGGGTAGTGGTCAAGGCGAGCCTCAAGAGCATCATCTGGTACGACCCAAGGCAGCGGCCCGAGCCAGAGGTCCAGACCTGGGACCAGCTCGTCGCCCTGGGCGAGACTATAGCTAAGACGGGCGGCAGGCCATGGTGCCTGGGCATGGGCTCGACTCCGGTCTCCGGCTGGCCGGGCGCGGACTGGATCGAGGACATCCTGCTGCACCAGTTCGGTACAGGCGTCTACCAACAGTGGGCTTCCGGCAATCTTCCCTGGACATCACCGCAGGTCAAGAAGGCATGGCAGGAATGGGGTACGATCACGACTGCCGCAGGATCTAGATCGGCACTGTTGACCGACTGGACAGACGCGGGAGGTCCGATGTTCACGAACCCACCAGGATGCTACTTGGATCACCAACCCTCGTTCATCATGACCATTTATCGGAATAACAGAAATGAAAATCTGAAACCGGGGACGGATTTCGACTTCTTCCCCTTCCCCGCCGGTGCCGCAGACGGAAATTTTAAGGTATCAGCCGACGTGGCAGCCATGTTCAACAACACCCCGCAAGCCCGGAAATTGATCAAATACCTGGCAACCGCCAAGGCGCAGGCGATCTGGCCGCATAGCGGTGGTGGCGCCTTCTCCGTGAACAAGAAAGTGAATCAAGACGTCTACCCGGACGGCGTCAGCAAAAAAATTTCCAGCGATCTGATCAACGCCAAAACATTGTGCTACGGTGCGGCCGACTCCATGCCACCGACCATGAGCGAGGCATTTCGCCGCGCAGTGTTGGCGTACCTGAGCGATCCCAACCAGCTAGACCAGCTTCTCGACGAGCTCGATACTATTCGAAAACAAACGCGCACGGAATGGCTGGCTATTCCGTGCGGACATCAGTGACCCTTGGCATCAGCGGCATGATAGGAACAGAGGTGGGACTGTGCCGGAACTGGCCCGATTCGCACTCGATGGCGGGGGTTTTGTACTCGTCGACGTAGACGAGGAGCCAGGCGTCGCACGGGTGTCGCGGCAAGGAAGGATCCGCGATGCCAGGGCTACCTTCGAGAGCGCGCTGGGCGAGGTCCGCGACGCGGCGGTCGTCGCGTTGACCCAGTTCCGGGCCATGGCCCAGCACCCGGACGAGGTGGTGATCACTTTCGGCGTGCGGCTGGATGCGGAGGTCGGCGCGGTGATCGCCAAGACGGGCATGTCGGGTAACTTCGAGGTCAAGCTCACGTGGCGCTCGGACGCCCCGGATGCCGCCTGAACCGCGTCGGCTACAGCGTCTCGAGCCAGTTGCGCAGCAGGTGCGCACCGGCGTCGCCGGACTTCTCGGGGTGGAACTGAGTCGCCCCCAGCGGCCCGTTCTCCACCGCGGCGACGAACGGCTCGCCGTGCTCGGCCCAGGTCACCAGCGGCGGCGCCAGCGGCTCTGAGCCGCCCAGCTCCCAGCGGCGGGCGGCGTAGGAATGCACGAAGTAGAACCGGGCGCTCGCGTCGAGGCCGGCGAACAGCCGAGAGCCCGCTGGCGGCGCGACGGTGTTCCATCCCATGTGCGGCAGCACGTCGGCCTTCAGCCGCTCCACGGTCCCGGGCCACTCACCGCACCCCTCGGTCCGCACGCCGTGCTCGACGCCGCGGCTGAACAGCACCTGCATCCCCACACAGATTCCCAACACCGGGCGGCCTCCGGCCAGCCGGCGACCGATGATCCGCTCACCGCGCACCGAGCGCAACCCAGCCATGCAGGCGGCGAAGGCCCCCACCCCCGGCACCACCAGCCCGTCGGCGTTCAGTGCGGCGTCGACATCAGCGGTCACCGCCACCTGGGCACCCGCCCGCAGCAACGCCCGCTCCGCGGAGCGCAGATTCCCCGACCCGTAATCCAGCACGACGACCCGTGTCACCCCGCCAGCTTCGCACGACCAGCACGGTAGTGTGCGCAGGCAATGACGTTGGACGAATGGCTGGACCAGGTCGACGCGGAACTCGGACCGCCATCGGTCGAGACATTCGCCCGGGTAGACGCCCAGCTCGGGGTCGATGTGCCACCGCAGAGCAAGCACGCATGACCGCAGTCAGCGGGTTGACCCTGGACGCAGGCGCACTCATCGTGATCGAGCGCGGCAGCGACGTCCGGGCCTTGCTACGACGAGCACGTTCCCACGGCTGGCCTATCGTGATCCCCGCCGGATACGAGAGGGCACGCGATCGTTACGCTCCGCGCGGTGTCGATACGCCGTGTTGCCGTGGGCGCTGTAGTGGCGATGTTTGCGCTGACTGTTCCGCTCGCCGCCGCCGCGGCGCCAGAACCTCCCGCTACGT
>JBDTAX010000114.1:0-2952 GCA_039924425.1 Pseudonocardiaceae bacterium | reverse complement strand
CGAACTCGGAGTCGAAGAACCCGTGACACCGCGGGTGATGACCGCCTTCACCGAGCTGACCCTGGTCATCTGACCAGACCACCCGACGGATCCAGCCCGCCACCTCTTCACACAACGCAACAGCGCCCCTTGAAGACCCTCATTATCGCAGCTCAGAGGCACTTTTCGCGCATCAAAACACCAACCCAGCACAGATCCTTGCTGATCTCGGTGGATGACCGAGGCTAGGGTGTGGTGGTTGCGGTGCGGTAGAACTCGGCCGCGGTGATCGTGGTGGGGACGGCGAGTTCGGCGGCGACCGCGGTGATCGCGGTGGCTCCGACGGCGAGGTCGACTTGGCCGTCGGTGGTGAAATACGGTGCGATGAACGTCTCGTAGTGGGCTCGGGCTTCGTCTGCGGTGTGTCGGCCGAGGAACGTCTGGATGTGCCGCACCGTGGTGTCGGGTTCGTTGTGGAGCACCTGCAGGGCGCGCCGGTGGGCTCGTACGACGGCCTGGACCGCAGGGTCGTCCGGGTGGATGTAGGTGGGGTCGACGGCCACGCCTACGGTGGGGATCTGGAAGTGGTCGCCGACCCAGGCCAGCACCCGCCAGCCGTGCTCGGCGGCTACCGCCTCCGGTGCCATGGTGCTGCCGACCAGGGCGGCGTCGATCTTGCCGTCGTGCAGCCAGCGCAGGTCCATGCCGTAGTCGCCGGGCGAGCGGACGATGGTGTGGATGTCGCGGTCCGGGTCAAGGCCGACCTGGCGCAGCACGATCCGAGCGAAGCACCCGGGTGCGGTGTGGGGGGCGTGCGCCGCCAGCCGTCGGCCGGCCAGGTCGGCCAGGGAGGTCAGGCCGGGGCGGGCGAGGAACCAGAACAGCGGGCGGTCGGTGTTGACATTGAGTGCGACCCAGGGGATGCCATCGGCCAGTCGGGACAGCAGTGCCCGGCCGAGCCCGATGGTGGCGCCGTGGCGCAGCCGCTCCTCGTCCCAGGAGCAGCCGTCGCGCAGCGCGACGTGGACGCCCTCGTCGGCGTAGAAGCCCTGCTGGTCGGCGATGTAGGCGACCAGTTCCTCGTGCAGGCCCCGCCCGACGTAGGCGAGATCGATCGTGTGCATGAACGTTCTTCCTTGATCGTGTCACCGCCATGCGTCCGCGCGTGCTGCGGGCCCGGCTGCTGCGGCCCATGGCGCTGAGGTGACGGTGTGCCGGATGCGGTCCGGCCGTCGGCCGGACCGGGACGGTATGGCCCCGTGTGCGCAGGACAGCGGGGCGTCAGTACATGGACATCCCGCCGTTTACCGCGGCGGTGGTGCCGGTCATGAAGGCGTTGTCCTCGCTGGCGTAGAAGGCGACCGCTTGGGCGACGTCGCCCGGGCGTGCCAGGCGGCCCAGAGGCGTAGCGGCCACCAGCCGCTGCTTGAGCTCCTCGTCGAACACCTCCGCCATCATGTGGGTGTCGTGGGTGCCCTCCACCGGGCCGGGCTCGACGACGTTGACCGTGATGCCCCGCGGGCCCAGTTCCTGGGCGAGGTAGCGGGCGAACTGCGCCAGCGCGGCCTTGGCCGTGCCCAGTGCGATCATGCCCTCCCGGGGCCGGCGGCTGAGGCCGGTACCGAGATAGATGATCCGTCCCCAGCCCTGTTCGGTCATGGCGGGCAGGACGGCTTTGGTGACCGCGAACGCCGCACGCATCTCGTCGTCGAGCTTGCCGCCCAATTCTTCCCACGTCATGTCCTGGAACGGCTTGATCACATACGGGGTGAGCGCGTTGTGCACGAGCACGTCAATGCCGCCCCATGCCGCCTGGACCCGCTCGATCATGCTCTCGACCGCCGCTACCTCTCGCACGTCGGCCTGCACGGCCATGGCCTGGCCGCCCGCAGCCTCAATGCCGGCCACAACCTCCTCGGCTGCCGTGCCGCTGCGGAGGTAGTCGACCACCACGCGCATCCCTCGCGCGGCCAGAAGGCGCGCGGTGGCCGCACCGATTCCGCTGCTGGCCCCTGTCACCAATGCCACTCTGCCGGTTGCCCCAGTCACGGGCCCACCTCCTGCTCATCATCGCGGGCCGTCGGCATGACCGCCCGGAGTTGTTCATCGTCGATGCCGGGGTGTGCTGAGCGGATCGCCCCGTAGAGCACGGTGTCGACGGTCGCCCGCAGCAGATCGGCCGCGGTCCAGTCGAGTTCGCGCGGCAACTGCGAGGTGAGCAGCCGCTCCAACGCGCCGCAGGTGATCTCACTCAGCAGCTCAGGCGGCGCCGGCAGCAGTCCCCGCCGGTGCCCGTCCCGGAACAGCTCGTCGAGCCGCCGGTAGACCACCGCGTCCACACGCTGCTCCACGTACTGGCGCAGCATCGCATCGCCCCGCCCCGTCGCGAGCTGAGCCGCGCCGATCCGCCCGAGCTCACTGCCTGCCTCGATCAGGAACCGCTGTACCCGCACACCGAACGACTGCCCTTCCGCGTCCTCGGCCGCCGCCACCAGCGCGCGCTCAACCGCCGCGAACTGCCGATCCAGCACCGCGGCCAGCAGGCTGCGCTTGTCCGGGAAATGACGGTAGATCGTCTTCTTGCTCATCCCGAGCTCACGAGCGAGATCGTCCATGCTCACCCGCGCGAAACCCGGCGCGAAGAACAGCCAGCCAGCCGCCTCCACAATCACGTCAGCACGCTGCCCGGCACCCTCGAAAACCTGAGAAACTGATTTAGTTCCCATGGTGGCTCCCCACCCCTACGCTGTCAAGGCACGCCTTCCGGGCACGTGGGCCTACGCGGCCGAATGCCGTGATCTCGGCCGGCGCGGGGGAAGAGGACGTGCGCGGCGTGGACGCGTGGTGGCGCTGTTGCGTTGTGTGAAGAGGTGGCGGGCTGGATCCGTCGGGTGGTCTGGTCAGATGACCAGGGTCAGCTCGGTGAAGGCGGTCATCACCCGCGGTGTCACGGGTTCTTCGACTCCGAGTTCG
>JBDTAX010000113.1:0-40296 GCA_039924425.1 Pseudonocardiaceae bacterium | reverse complement strand
GGCGCTCCTCGGCGGCGGCGTCGGCGCGGGCGGCAGCCTCGTCGTCGCGGCCCTCCTCATACGCTGCGAGGAAGCCCTTGAAGGTGATGACGGTGCCGCTGGCGCTGAACTCGACCGTCTGCGCGCCCTCGACGGAGGTGTCGACGGCGAGCCGCACGGTCGCGGTCGAGCCGCGGGCGTCGGCCATCTGCGAGGCGACGGTGCGCTTCCAGATCAGCTCGTAGAGCGCGAACTCCTCGCCGCGCAGGGCCCCCGCGACCTGGGCCGGGGAGCGGAAGCGGTCACCGGCGGGGCGGATCGCCTCGTGCGCCTCCTGGGCGTTTTTGACTTTGCGGGTGTACTGCCGCGGCCCGTCGTGCAGGTAACGCTCACCGTAGAGCTCGCGGGCCTGGGCCCGGGCCGCCGAGATCGCCGTCTCCGACAGCGTGGTGGAGTCGGTCCGCATGTAGGTGATGTAGCCGTTCTCGTAGAGTCGTTGCGCGGTGCGCATCGTCCGCTCCGCCGAGAAGCGCAACTTCCGGCTGGCTTCCTGTTGCAGGGTGGAGGTCATGAACGGTGGGTAGGGCCGCCGCGTGTAGGGCTTCTCCTCAACGCTGGAGACAGCCAGCGGGGCGGCCGCCAGCGCCTCGGCGAGCCGACCGGCGTACGCCTCGTCGAGGGTCAGTAGCTCAGTGTCGGAACGCTTGCGCGCCCCGTCGGGGCCGAAATCCCGCCCGGTGGCCACCCGGCGCCCGTCGACGTTGACCAACCGGGCCCCGAACGCGCGTGGGGCGGCGCCCTCGCCCGCGTCCAGGCTGGCGGCGAGGTCCCAGTACGACGCCGAGACGAAGGCCATCCGCTCCAGCTCGCGCCGCACGATGATGCGGGTCGCCACCGATTGCACTCGCCCGGCGGAGAGCTTCGGCATCACCTTGCGCCACAGCACCGGGGAGACCTCGTACCCGTAGAGCCGGTCCAGGATGCGCCGGGTCTCCTGCGCGTCGACCAGGTCCTGGTCGAGGTCCCGGGGATTGGCCGCAGCCGCGCGGATCGCTGACTCGGTGATCTCGTGGAAGACCATCCGGCGAATCGGAACCGTGGGTTTGAGGGTCTGGATCAGGTGCCACGCGATGGCCTCGCCCTCGCGGTCACCGTCGGTGGCGAGGTAGAGCTCGTTGGCGCCTTTGAGCGCGTTGCGCAGCTCGGTGACCGTGGAGCGCTTGTCCGGGGTGATCACGTACAGCGGCTCGAAGGCCTGATCAACGTTCACGCCCAGCCGCGCCCAGGACTCGCCCTTGTACTTGGTGGGCACATCGGCCGCACCCCGGGGCAGGTCCCGGATGTGCCCCCGCGAGGATTCCACGACATAGCCCGAGCCGAGGTAGGAAGCGATCTTGCGAGCCTTGGCGGGTGATTCCACGATCACCAAACGATGCCCAGAACCGTTGGACTGGGCTGGCTTCGGGTCCCCAGAATTGGGTCCAGAAGCGGACACCGCCGGGAGCGCGCGAGCCAGCGCCGCCGCGGTGGCGCCGCGCTTGCCCCGGGTGGATGTGCCTCCCGGACCTGCCGTCGTTCTCGATCCCGCCACGCTCAACTCACCTCGGTGTGCGACTTCATGCTTCCCCGGCCCCCGCACCCCAGTGTGCACAACTCCGCAACCCCGGGGACGAGTTAGCGTCGCACAACCTGTGCCGAACAACCAGCAATCTCTGGTGACGCCACGCGGGTCAATCAGCGCGATGGCGTGGTTATCGGTGTTATCGCTGCCTCTGACTAGAGCTCAGTCGCTGGCAGGTGGGTGCGGTCCGGAATGCGGGCGCCAGATCTTTGTCGGTGATCAGATCCCGAAGCTGGTTGCTGGCCGGACCCAGATCGGGGCCAGTGAGGTGGCTGGCCTTCTGCGCGAAATCCGGGTCCGCGGCGTCCAACGCGGCCAGCCGAGCTCGCTGACCGCCGACGGTGCCGGCCGCGCTGGTAAAGAAACCCACCGCGGTGTTCTGCACCCGCTGGCCGCCGACGATCCTCGGCTGACCGAGCTGCTCGAGCTTGCGGGCGGTGTTGGCGAAGGCCTGCTGAGCGATGCCGGAGAACTCCAGCAGCCCGTCCTTCTGGCCCTGCGGACTCGGTTGCGACTTCGCGATCGCGGACACCCCGGCGAGCACATCACCGAGACCACCGCAGAACGTGCCCGCCCAGACCACCGGGTCCACACCTTGGGGGGCGGCCGGTGCGGCCTTGGCTCCGGCGCATCCCGCCAGGCCCGCGGCGAGCGGGCCTAAGGCGAGAGCGACGATGGCGATCCGGTGGCGATGACGAGATGCGAGCACAACGGGGGTAACGACGGACTGTTGGTGCGCGTGACGGGACACTTACGCGGTGACCTGGGCCGGCGGTGAAGTGTCCACCAGCGAGGTGGACCTCCGCTTGGACACCACCACCGCAACCACGATCACCGCGGCGGCGACTACGGCGATCCCCACTCGCAGTGCGGCTGGGCTGCCAACGGCCGAGATCGTGACGATCGCCGGCGCGATCAACACCGACACCAGGTTCATCACCTTGATCAGTGGGTTGATCGCCGGGCCGGCGGTGTCCTTGAACGGGTCGCCGACGGTGTCGCCGATCACGGTGGCGGCGTGCGCGTCGGAGCCCTTGCCGCCGTGGTTGCCATCCTCGACCAGCTTCTTGGCGTTGTCCCAGGCGCCGCCGGAGTTGGCCAGGAAGATCGCCATCAGAGTGCCGGTGATGATCGCCCCGGCCAGGAAGCCGGCCAGCGGGCCGACGCCGAGGCCGAAGCCCACCGCGATCGGGGTCAGCACCGCCAGCAGGCCCGGAGTAGTCAACTCCCGCAGCGAGTCCTTGGTGCAGATGTCGACCACTCGGCCGTACTCGGGCCGCACCGACCCGTCCATGATGCCGGGGTTGTCGCGGAACTGCTTGCGCACCTCATAGACCACCGCGCCCGCCGCCCGGGACACCGCGTTGATCAGCAGACCGGAGAACATGAACACCACGGCGGCGCCGATCGTCAGGCCGACCAACACGTTGGGCACCGAGACGTTGAACACCGCGTTCAGGTCGAGGTCCGGGGCCGCGGCGCGGATGGCGTCACGGTAGGAGCCGAACAACGCGGTCGCCGCGAGCACCGCGGTCGCGATCGCGATGCCCTTGGTGATCGCCTTGGTGGTGTTGCCCACCGCGTCGAGCTCGGTGAGGATCGCCACGCCCTCGCCCTCGACGTCACCGGACATCTCGGCGATGCCCTGGGCGTTGTCGCTGACCGGGCCGAAGGTGTCCATCGCGACGATGACGCCGACGGTGGTCAGCAGACCGGTTCCGGCCAGCGCGACCGCGAACAGCGCGACGGTGACCGAGGCGGACAGCAGGTATGCCGCGTACACCGCGCCACCGATCACCAGTGCGGTGTACACGGCGGACTCGAAACCGATTGAGATCCCGGAGAGGATCACGGTGGCGGCGCCGGTCAGCGAGCTGGTGCCGACGTCGCGGACCGGCCGGTGCTCGGTGCCGGTGAAGTAGCCGGTCAGCGACAAGATGACCCCGGCCAGCACGATGCCGATGAGCACGGCGACCGCCGCGATGACCGCGGGGCTGCCGGCGATCTGATCGATCTGCCGGCCGTCGATCTGGGTGACGCCCGCCAGCGCGCTGAAGCTGTTCGGCAGGTAGAGGAAGGCGGCCACGGTGCAGGCCACCGCCGAGATCGCCGCGGAGATGTAGAAGGAGCGGTTGATCGCGCGCAGCCCCGGTTCGCCGGCCTGGGCCCGGGTGATGTACACCCCGATCACCGCGGTCACCACGCCGATGGCCGGCACGATCAGCGGGAACAACAGGCCCTTGAGGCCGAACGCCGCCGTGCCCAGGATCAGCGCCGCGACCAGCGTCACCGCGTAGGACTCGAAGAGGTCCGCAGCCATGCCGGCGCAGTCGCCGACGTTGTCGCCGACGTTGTCGGCGATGGTGGCGGCGTTGCGCGGGTCGTCCTCGGGGATGCCGGCCTCGACCTTGCCGACCAGGTCACCACCCACGTCGGCGGCCTTGGTGAAGATGCCGCCGCCGACCCGCATGAACATGGCCAGCAGCGCGGCGCCGAAACCGAAGCCCTCCAGCACCCGGGGGGCGTGGCCGGCGTAGACCATGACCACCAGGGAGGCGCCGAACAGGCCCAGGCCCACGGTGGCCATGCCGACCACGCCGCCGGTGCGAAACGCGATCCGCATCGCCTTCTCCCGGCCGCCGGGCTCGTTGGAGGCCGCCGCGACCCGGATGTTGGCTCGGGTGGACAGCCACATGCCCATGTAGCCGATCGAGGCCGAGAACAGCGCTCCGGCCAGGAAGAAGATCGAGCGACCGACCCGCTCGCCGGTGCCGTCGGCGGGCAGCACGAACAACACCAGGAAGACCACCACGGCGAACCCGCCGAGGGTCTTGAACTGGCGGTTCAGGTAGGCCGAGGCGCCTTCCTGAACCGCTCGGCCGATCTCCCGCATGCGCGGGGTGCCCTCAGACGCGGCCAGTACCTCTCGCATCAGCACGGCACCGACGGCCAGCGCGGCGAGAGCGACGGCCGCGACCACACCGACGACGGCGTAGTCACCCCCGCTCAGCTCAAGATCCCCGCCCTGGGCGAGGATGAACTCGGCCATCTGTCCTCCCGACGTTTTCGTGCAACGTTTCCGTGCAGCGCACCGACTGAGCCGCCCCGCGAGACGGCCTCACGGCCGGCCAGTCTAGGCCTGTCGTTGCCGCTCACCTCCGCCGGTGTCGCTGTTGGGTCCACTTCGGGCTCGCGGGCCCATGATCACGCTGCCGCCTCGCCGTTGCCTCGGCCGGGAGACGTTAGCGTGCGGGCGAGGGCAGTCGGCGCGAACGGGGAGGCTCGGTGGCGCACTGCGACGGGCGCGGGCAGGCCTTGCTGCGGCGGCTGCTCGTCGGCGGAGCCGGTGATGCGGCCAGCCCCGGCGGAGCCGCTGATCCGATGCCCGCGTTGGGTGGCGAATCGCCGCTGCGGCATGTCACGACGATTCCCGGCCGGGCGGCCACCACAGTGGGATGGCCGTGCTGGGTGCCCGACCGGCTGCGTGACGCGCTTGCCGTGGCGGGGGTGGCGGCGCCGTGGGCGCACCAGGTCGCCGTCGCGGAACTGGCCCGGGCGGGCCGCCACGTCGTGGTCGCCACTGGGACCGCGTCCGGCAAGTCGCTGGCCTACCAGCTGCCCGTGCTCGCCCACCTGCTGGCCGACCAGCGGGCCACCGCGCTGTACCTCGCTCCCACCAAGGCACTGGGGGCGGACCAGATCCGGGCGGTGCGCGCCCTGGGCTTGACCGAGGTGCGGCCGGCGGGCTACGACGGCGACACCCCGAGGGCGCAGCGGGACTGGGTGCGCGCGCACGCCCGGTGGGTGTTCACCAACCCGGACATGGTGCACCACGGCCTGCTGGCCCGGCATGACCACTGGGCGCGCCTGCTCCGGCGGCTGAGTTTCGTGGTGATCGACGAGTGTCACGCCTACCGGGGGGTGTTCGGCTCGCACGTCGCCCTGCTGCTGCGCCGGTTGCGGCGCGTCGCCGCGCGCTACGGCGCGCATCCGGTGTTCGTGCTCGCATCGGCGACGGTCGCGGACCCGAGCGTCTCGGCGTCCCGGCTCACTGGCTTGGACACGGTGGCTGTCACCGAGGACGCCTCCCCGTGCGGCGAGCGCACCGTGGCGCTGTGGGAGCCGCCGCTGCTCGTCGAGCTGACCGGGGAGAACGGGGCGCCGGTGCGCCGCTCGGCGGGTGCGGAGGCCGCCCGGCTGCTGGCCGATCTGGTGATCGAGGGCGCGCGCACTCTGGTGTTCGTCCGCTCCCGGCGGGGTGCGGAGCTGACCGCGCTGGGAGCCCAGCGGGCACTGAGCGCCGCCGATGCGGGTGAGCTCACCTGTCGGGTCGCCGCCTACCGCGCGGGTTATCTCCCGGAGGAACGCCGGGCGCTGGAGAGCGCGCTGGACTCCGGGGAGCTGCTCGGGGTCGCCTCGACCAATGCGTTGGAGCTGGGGGTGGACATCGCGGGGCTCGACGCGGTGGTGCTGGCCGGGTACCCCGGCACCCGGGCGTCGTTCTGGCAGCAGGCCGGGCGAGCCGGCCGGGCCGGGTCGGAGGCGCTCGTGGTGTTCGTCGCCCGAGATGACCCGCTGGACACGTACCTGGTGCACCACAGCGCCGCGCTGCTCGGCACGGCGGTGGAAGCCACCGTGCTGGACCCGACGAACCCCTACGTGCTGCGGCCACAGCTGGCCTGCGCGGCCGCTGAACTGCCGCTGACCGACGCCTGCGTCGAGGAGTTGGGTGGCCAGGCCGCCCGCGACGCGGTCGCTGACCTGGTCACCACGGGGACGCTGCGCCGCCGCCCCGGCGGCTGGTTCTGGACCGCCGCGTCGACTGGGCGCCCACACCCCGAGGTCGACATCCGCGGTGGCGGCGGGCAGCAGGTGGCGGTGGTGGAGGCCGACACTGGCCGTCTGCTCGGCACCGTCGACCCCGGGTCGGCCT
Source organism: Pseudonocardiaceae bacterium (assembly GCA_039924425.1). GTDB lineage: Bacteria > Actinomycetota > Actinomycetes > Mycobacteriales > Pseudonocardiaceae. Next base: position 33,763 of record JBDTAX010000113.1, on the reverse strand, counting down.
GTGCGGTGGTGCATCCGGGTGCGGTGTACCTGCATCGGGGTGACTCCTTCGTGGTCGACGAATTGGATCTTGACTCCGGTATCGCGCTGGTGCATCCCGAGCAGCCGCGATGGCACACTTCGGCCCGTTCCAGCACTGACATCCGTGTGGTGTCGGTGCTGGCGGTGCAGCGCTCGGGTGGGGTGTCGGTGGCGCTGGGTGAGGTGCGGGTGACCTCCCAGGTGGTCGGCTACCTGCGGCGGCTGCCTTCGGGCCAGGTGCTCGACACCGTGCCGTTGGAGCTGCCGCCGTCCACGCTGTGCACCAGGGCGGTGTGGTTCACCGTCGGTGCGGAGATGCTCGAGGCCGCCGGGTTGGCTCCGGCCGCGTGGCCCGGGGCGTTGCATGCCGCCGAGCACGCCGCGATCGGTCTGCTCCCGCTGGTGGCCACCTGTGATCGGGGGGACATCGGCGGCGTCTCCACCGCGCGGCACCCGGACACCGGGGAGCCGACGGTTTTCGTGCACGACGGCCATCCCGGTGGCGCCGGGTTCGCCGACCGGGCGCACGCCGCGCTGCGACCCTGGCTCACGGCGACCCGAGACGCGATCGCCGCCTGCGAGTGCCCGGCGGGCTGCCCGTCCTGCGTGCAGTCGCCCAAATGCGGCAACGGCAACGACCCACTGGACAAGGCCGGTGCGATCACCGTGCTCGACGTGGTGCTCGCCGCGGTGGCGCCAGTCGAGGTCTCCGGGTAGCTCGCCGTGGTGTCAGCCGGACCCGCCTGGGCCCGGCTGGTGGCGGCGCCGAGACCACTGAGCCACCCGCCCGGTTGTGCTGTCACGTCCACCAACACGTCCCAGCCCCGTAGCTGGCAGGACATCAGCTGCACCCGCATCCGGTCGGTCACCCGGCGGGCCTGGGCGCAGGCGTACCGCTCACCGGCAAGTACTTGCCCGGCTCCCGCCAGCGCGGCCAGATCAGCGGCCGACTCGACCTGATGGCGGGCGATCACCGCCTCGCCCAGGCGCAACCCGAACACCGCCAGGCTGACCAGCACCGCGATCGCCCCGGCCGCCCACACCGTCGCCACCCCCCGGTCGTCCGTGACGCCTGCCGTCATGGCGCGTTCCCAGGGTTCGAGACCGCTGGGTCCAGTACCGCCGGTTCCAGTACCGCTGCGGCCTCGGCCCCGACCTCGATCCCGGGCAGCAGCCCCGCCACCGGATTCGCCGACACCCGCGCGGTGATCTCGTCACCACTGACGGTCACCGCCACCACCGCGTCGTGCGGGGCGATCCGCCGGGCGAGGTCTTCGGCGCGGTCCCGCTCACCTCGCGCGGTCAGCCGGGCCGCTTCCCGCGCGGCGTCGACGCAACGCAACTGCGCCGCCACCGCGGACACCGTGGCCAGCACCAGGGCCAGCACGAAGACCAGTGAGCACAGCGCGAGCGCCGCCTCCACGGTGACCATGCCCTCGTCGCCGCCCTCGTCGCCCCCCTGGTCGCCGAGTGTCGCTGTGGCGGCTCGGCCACGGGTACGCATCAGACCTTCACCGACAGCGCCCGCTGCACCAAGTCGTTGAGCGCGCCGGCGATTGTGTCGCCGGTCACCACCTTGTAGAGCACCGCCGCGAAGGCCGCAGCGGCGATCGTCCCGATCGCGTACTCGACAGTGCTCATGCCGGCCTCGCCGCCCACCGCACCGGCCAGTCGGGCAACCACCCGCCGCACCGCGCTGTTTTTGATCAACATTGGTCAACTCCTGTCTGTTTCGAAAAACACCTGCTTGGTCACGCGATCACCACTGCTGGATCAGGCCAGCGGCCAGTCCGATCAACACCGGCACGACGCCGATCGCGAGGAAGGCGGGCAAGAAGCACAGCCCGAGCGGGGCCGCGATGAGCACCCCGGCCCGCTGCGCCCGGGCTTCGGATTGCTCCCGGGCGCCCGCGCGCACCTCCGCGGCCAGCCTGGCCAGTGACTCGGCGAGCGCGCTGCCGCTGCGGCCGCTGCGCCGGGCGGCCTTCGCCAGCCGCACCGTCGCGGCGCACTCCAGTGCGGGCCGCCAGGCTTGGGTGGGGTCCGCACCCAGAGCGAGCAGCTCTGCGGTCCGGCGCAAAGCGGGGCCGGCCGGCTCGTCGAGCCCGTCGGCGATTGCGCGCACCGCCATCGGGACGGGCATCCCGGCTCGCAGGCACGCCGCGAGCAGCTCCCACGCCCCGGCCAGCGCCAGCGGCTCGGCCTCGGTGCCAGCACCCCGGCGGGTGCCCGAGGCCGCCTGGGCGCGGGCACCCGTGGCCGGCCGGGGTGACCGCAACCTCGATCGGGGCCCCGCCGGGCCGGGTGCGATCATCAGCGCCAGCGCCACCAGCAGCAGCGCCAGTATCGCCAGCGATTGCGCCGTCATGCCGGCACCGCCCCGGACACTAGGTGCGCACTCCACTGCACCCCGGCGCAGGCCAGCGCGGTGCCGACCACCAGCAGCACCTGACCCACCGTCGTCGCACTCAACACCCGCAACGGAGCGGCACCCAGCGCGTGGCCCAGCGCCAGCCCGAGCAGCGGCAGCCCAGCGAGCACCGATGCGGTCGCCCGGGGGCCAGCGAGCCGGGCTTGCACCTCGGCGGCGAAGCGCACCCGATGCTCGGTGTCGGAACGGACCGCATCACACAGGTCCGCGAGCGGAATCCCGTAACGGTCAGCCAGCGACCACGCATCGGCCAGCCGGCCCAGCCACGAACGCAACGGCGCCGGGCCCACGCTGCGCAGCGCCGCTGGGACATCGCCGCCGAGGGTGGCCGCGCCAGCCACCGCAGCCAGCGCCCGGGCAACGTCTGTAGACATGTTGGGGCTCGTGTTGGAAGACGCATCCGGGGCGCTGTCGGCGTCGGCGGCAGCTCGGACCGCGTCGCCGGGATGGGCCCCGGCGCGCAGTTCGGCCACCAGCACCCCGAGGGCATCGGACAGCCCAGTGGCGGCTGTTGCCGCGGCCCGGCGATCCCGGCCGGCCCGCCAGCGCCCGGTGGCGGTGCCGGTCACCATGGTGGCCGCGAGTGCGCCACCCGGGCCGGCCAGCAGCGCACCGATGCCCGCCGTCAGGGCCAGCGGCAGCAGGCCGCAGTGCCGGAGGGCCCAGTTCCTGCCGGCGGCGGCCAGCTGAGCGCGCAGCCCCCGGCGGTGCAGCTCGGTCAGGCGGCCGCGACCCACCTCGGTCGGCCAGCACAGCACCCCGGCCGCCAGCGTGGCCACCGCCAGGCTCAACACGCCACACCCCCGGCTCGGCCGTCGGCCGAGCCGACAAAATTCGCGCCGAGCAGCTCGCGCAGACGCTGCCGCCCCGGCCCCCAGTTACCGGCCTGCCAGGCCGGTAACACGCGAACCAGGTCGCCTTCGCGCTCCAGCACTCCCACGGCGGCCAGCCCCCGCGCCCCGTCGCGGCGCACCACGTGCAGCACCACGTGCACGGCGGCGGCGAGCTGGCTGTGCAACGCGTGCCGCGCCATGCCGCCCAGCGCGGCCAGCGCTTCCAGCCGGGCCGGCACCTCGGCGGGGGAGTTCGCGTGCAGGGTTCCCGCACCCCCCTGGTGGCCGGTGTTGAGCGCGGCGAGCAGCTCGCACACCTCCGCACCGCGCACCTCCCCGACCACCAGGCGGTCCGGGCGCATCCGCAGCGCTTGGCGCACCAGGTCGCGCAGCGGCACCTCACCGGCGCCCTCGACGTTGGGCGCCCGGGTGGTCAACGAGACGACATGCGGGTGCCCCGGCGCCAGTTCGGGGGCTTCTTCCACGCACACGATCCGCTCGTCAGCGGGCACGCAACCCAGCAACGCGGCGAGCAGTGTGGTCTTCCCGCTACCTGTACCGCCGACGACCAGGAAGGCCAGTCGCGCCGCGACGATGGCCCGCAGCAGCTCGCCAGCCTCTGGCGACACGCTGCCCACCTCCTGCAACGCGTCCAGCCCATGGGTGGTCGGCCGCAGGACGCGCAGCGAGATGCAGGTGCAGCCGGTGGCGATCGGCGGCAGCACCGCATGCAGCCGGACGCCGCCGGGCAGCGGCGCGTCGACGTAGGGGCAGGCGTCGTCCAGGCGGCGCCCCGCAGCCAGCGCCAGCCGCTGGGCCAGCCGGCGCACCGCGTCGGCGTCGGCGAAGCGCACCTCGGTGCGACGCAACACCCCGGCCCGTTCGACCCATACTTGGTCGGGCGCGTTGACCAGCACATCGGTGGTGTCCGGATCCGCCAGCAGCGGCTCCAGCGGGCCGGCACCGACGAGCTCTTGTTGCAGCTCGCGCAGCGCCGAGAGCACCTGCAGATCGGCCAGCACACCGTCGGATTCGGCCCGCACCGCCGCCGCGACCGTGCCCGGGGTGACCGCGGCGCCGGTGGCGGCCAGCCGGTGGCGGACTCGGTCGACCAGCGCTCCGGAGAGTGCCGGTGCCGCGCCGGTGGCGGCCTGGCGCGCGGGCGTGCTCACGCCACCCTGCCCAGCGACCGGCCGGAACCGGCGAGGACCGCCAACACCTGGCGGGCGGCGGTGGCCAGCGGACCCCGGTGCCGGCCCGGCACCGCACCGCGCTCCAGCGCACCGGCCAACCCGGGTTGCGGGCGCATGGCGGCGAGCACGGGAAGATCCAGGGCGCGGCCGACGTCGCTGGGCGTGATCCCACCCGGTGCCGGTCCCCGCACCACCAACTGCAGCGCAACCCCGTGCCGCCGCACCCGCGCCACCACCGTCGCGGCCGCCGCGCAGGCCCGCACCTCCGCCGGCACGACCAGCACAGCCAGATCCGCGGTCTCCAACGCCGCGGTACCCGGTTCGCAGGGATGCCGGGGCACATCGCACACCACCGTCTCCCCAGCGCGGCGCCCGGCTCCGCACACCGTGCGCACCGCGACCCCGTCCGGTTCCGGCCCGTCCTGACCGCGGTCTGACCGGCTGTGGTCCGGCCGGTCGTAAGACAACACCGTCAGCCCGCCCCGACCGCCCAGGCGCGGTGTGGGCAGTGCCGCGTGCAGTGCCGAGGCCGGCACCCGGCCGCCGCCCAGCGCGAGCCCGGACCAGCGCAGCCCGTCCATGTTCTCCGCGCCCAGAGCGAGATCCAGGCCGCCGCCCAGCGCATCGCAGTCGACCAGCATGGCGCGGTGTCCCGCGTCGGCCACCGCCACCGCGACGGCGGTCGCGAACACCGACGCCCCGGCGCCACCGCGCCCGCCGAGCACCGCTAGCACCCGTCCCGGGTCGGCCGGGGACTCCACCGCATCGGCCAACGCGCCCACCAGCCAGGTTTCCGCCTCCGGCAACACGGCGACGTGCTGGGCACCCACCGCGACCGCGCACTGCCACGCGTTCGGGTCACCGTCCGCGCAGACGATCACCACTCCGTCTCTGCGGGGCAGCCCGGCGCTGGCGCTGGCCGCGGCCGCGTCGACGTCCAGCAGGAGCAGCGAGGCGCGACTCCACTGTTCGCGAACCATCCCGGGGTCGGTGACTCGATGCGGATCGCACCCCGCCGCCGCCGCGAGCCGGGCGACTTCGTCGGCCAGCCCACCCGATTTCATGACCATTACTGGACGTCGGGTGGTTGGGTGCCCACCGTCTGTTGGCGTACTCAACTGTTGCCCCCGCGACTCCCGGCCCCGTGCTGTCCGGGGCGTTCGGTGTCACTGTCAGTCAGCCGGGCCGGGCGAGCCAGTGCCCAATGATCAACATGTGGACAACGGGGATGCTGTGGATAACTGAGTGAAGCCAGGACGACCCCCGTCAACAACAGACGGGGGTCGCCAGAGAATGTCAGCCCAGGGGGGTCGGGTTGACACTCGTCCGGCTGTACCAGCCGGACGAGCAAGCATACCCCCCGGCCCCACTCCAGAGCAGCTCCCGCCGGTCGTGGTCAGGGGTGTCGCCACTTATGCTGCGCGCCGTGAGCTCTTCTGGCCTGGGCCCCTCGGGTGTGGCGGCATTTTTTGACCTGGACAAGACCATCATCGCGAAGTCCAGCGCGTTTGTGTTCTCCCGAGCGTTCTTCCAGGAAGGTTTGATCAACCGGCGGGCGGTACTCAAGAGCACGTATGCCCAGTTCATGTACCTGCTTGCCGGGGCCGACGCCGAGCAGATGGAGCGCATGCGCGCGCACATCACCGCCCAGTGCGCCGGGTGGGACGTCGCCCAGGTGACGGCGATCGTCGAGGAGACCCTGCATGACGTGGTGCACCCGCTGGTCTACGCCGAGGCAACCGAGTTGATCGCCGCGCACCGCCACCGCGGCGAGGACGTCGTCGTGGTGTCGGCATCGGGTGCGGAGGTTGTGCAGCCGATCGCCAAGATGATCGGCGCGACGCACGCTCTGGCCACCCGCATGGTGACCATTGATGGCCGGTACACCGGGGGGGTGGAGTTCTACTGCGCGGGGGAGAACAAGGCGCTCGCCGCGCGGCAGCTGGCCGAGGAACAGGGTTATGACCTGCAACGCTGCCACGCCTACTCCGATTCGATCACGGATTTGCCGCTGTTGGAGGCGATTGGACACCCGACCGCGGTGAACCCGGACCGGGGACTGCGCCGGGAGGCGGTCCAGCGCGGCTGGCCGGTGCTCGCGTTCTCCAACCCGGTGTCGTTGCGGACCAGGATCCCGGCGCCTTCCGGTGCGCAGATCGCCGCTGCCGTCGGGTTGGGGGCGGTGGCCGCGGCGGGTGTGGCCTGGTACGGCATACGGCGGCGGCAGCGGTGAGCCGACTCGGCTCAATGGGTTTTCGTTTACTGCCAATGGGTGGACTTTACCGCGATATTGTGCGCTGAGTAGTCACGGTGGTGTCCCTGATCGGGCCTCTTGCTGTGTCCCCCGCCACGGAGTACACATGACTTCACGGACCTCTGGCAGGCCAGGGGCGGTGCGGCAGAGAAGCACCGTCCACCCCAATCAGGGCTCCGGGCACGGACGCCAGGCACCCCACGCGCAGCACGCCGCGGGAGGCTTGTCGTCAAGGGTCTGCGTACCGAGTCCCCAGGGATGCCAGTTTTCAGGGATACCAATCCTCAGGGATGCGGGCGCCGAGACACCACGGGTTACGACACGAGTTGCACGCTTGGCACCCCGGTGGTCCGTGCGGACTGCTGCGCTGCTGGAAGCTTCAGACATGGGTTTCCAGCAGCGCTGGCAGTCATTAGCTGCTCTCTGCTGTCGCGTCGGCGATCACGATGGCTTCCCGGGCTCCCGCGCTCAATGCGGTGCAACAGTGCACGATCCATTCGCCGACCGCTTCCGCGCCGCCTTTGGCGAAGCCGATCGCGGTGGCCCGGTACTCAAGCTCTCGGTGCAGATGGGCGACTTCCGGCACGACCAGTGCCTTGGGATCCAGCCCGCTGGACACGACGGTGAGCCGGGCCGCCGCGCGGGCGACCACGCCGTTGCCGTGGGCGAACGGGGCCAGCGCCAGCAGCTCGCCGTGCACCACCGCGACGAGCACCGGCGCCGCGACCTGACTACCCTCGGTGACCAGCCGCGCCAGTCCCTCGAGCCGGGCGGTGAGCTCGAACGGCGGGTCCGGCCGTCCTAACCCTGGCCGTCCCAGCCCCGGTCGTCCCAACCCCGGCTCAGCTGACAGGTCCGCCGCGGCGAGCACGTGCAACCGGGCCAGTGCCTGCAGCGGAGCCCGCCGCCAGGTGCCCAGCATCCCGCCCAGGGACTGCGCCACCCGCAACGCGCCAGCCAGCACCGGGTCACGCACCGACCCGTCACTGGGCACAGTGGCGCTACCCCCGTCCAGCGCGGCCGACGCCCGGGCCGCGCGCACCGCCGCCTCAGCCGCGATGGCCGGCCAGCCGCGCCGGTTGGCCGGGTGGCGGTGCACCGCGCTCACCGCGTCCCCGACCCGCGTGACGGCTTCCGCGACGCCGGGCAGATCCATCAGCGGAGCCAACGGGTCTGCCGACACCCCGGCGACATTAGTCCGGCGTCAGGCTCGGATCTGCCCAGGCCAGCTTGGGCTGGGTGGTCCGGCATTCCGCCAGAATTTTTCGCGAAAAGTTGTTGGTGGTCGGGGGAGTGATGGCTCTCACCGTTGCGATCGGGCACTGGGTCCGGTTGACGCGGAGAGGGAGTTCGTCATGTCACAGGCGGTGCCTTGTCTCAAGGCTGCGGATCTCGCCGATCAGGCGCCGGCCGCGAGCTCGACGACTGTGTCCTCGGTTTTGGTCGGCGAGGGTTTCGCGCATGGGTCGCGGTCGCGCCGTGGCGAGCGTCTCCATCAGGTGTTTGAGGATCGGTGTGACTGGGTTGCGGCTCAGGGTCGGGCTGGTCAGCTCGCGGTGGACGCGGGTGATGTCGTGCTGAGCTTCGAGCAGGTGGACGCCCGGGCCAATCAGTTGGCGCGGTATTTGCTTGCTCGGGGTGCGCGGGCGGGGGATCGGATCGCGTTGTTGTTCGACGAGGCGGTGCACTCCTATGTCGGGATGCTGGCCGTGTTGAAGATCAATGCCGCGTATGTTCCGTTGGATGTGGGTTTCCCGCCGGAGCGGGTGTCCTACATCGTGGGTGACGCTGGGGTGCGGATGGTGTTGTCGCTGTCTTCGGTGCGAGCCCGCGTGCCGGGTCTTGAGGATCTGGGTCTTGAGGATCTCGGGGCGGAGCTGGTGTTCGTCGACGAGGTCGCCGACCTGATCGCCCAGCATGACGTGCGCCGTCTGAGCGACGCCGAGCGCGGGGACCCGGTCGACGAGCTGGCGTACATCATCTACACCTCGGGTTCGACTGGTCGGCCGAAGGGTGTGGCGATCAACCACTCGAGCATCTGCAACTTCGTCCGGGTCGCGGCCGAGGTGTATGGGATTGAGTCCCGGGACCGGGTGTATCAGGGCATGACGATCGCGTTCGACTTCTCGGTTGAGGAGATCTGGGTGCCGTGGGCGGCGGGCGCGACGCTGGTGCCCAAGCCCGCTGGCGCGAGCCTGCTGGGGATGGATCTGCACGAGTTCCTCACGCGGCGGCGGGTGACCGCGATGTGTTGTGTGCCGACCTTGTTGGCGACCGTGGAGGAGGATCTTCCGGCGCTGCGTTTCCTGTTGGTTTCTGGTGAGGCCTGCCCGCGGGATCTGATCGCGCGCTGGCACAAGTCGGGCCGGCGGTTCCTCAACGTCTACGGCCCGACCGAGGCCACCGTCACCGCCACCTGGACGGTGGTGGACCCGGAGCGGCCGGTGACGATCGGTGTCCCGCTGCCCACCTACTCCACGGTCATCCTCGATCCGCAGGATCCGCTCAAAGCGCTTCCCGCTGGTGAGGTGGGCGAGATCGGCATCGCCGGGATCGGTTTGGCCAGTGGTTACGTGAACCGGTCGGACCTGACCGATCGCGCGTTCATCCCCGATTTCCTGGGCATGCCGGGCAACCCGTCGGGCCGGATCTACCGGACCGGGGACCTGGGCCGAGTCAACGATGATGGTGAGATCGAGTACCAGGGTCGGATCGACACCCAGGTCAAGATCCGGGGATACCGCATCGAGCTCACCGAGATCGAGTCCGTGCTGCTGCGGGTGCCGGGAATCGCGCAGGCGGTCGTCGACACCTACGAACCCGAGCCCGGTGTGGTGGAACTGGTCGGCTACTACAGCCTGCGGACCGACACCACCAGTGTGAACCACGATCAGATGTACACCCAGCTGCGCGGGCGGCTGCCCGCCTACATGGTCCCGGCCTATCTTGAGCGCCTCGACGTCATCCCGATGACCACCAACGACAAAGCCGACCGCAAGGCCCTACCCACACCCACGGCCCGCCGCGGCGTCGCCCCGGCGGGCGAGCACATCGCCCCCGTCACCGACACCGAGCGGATCCTCGCCGACACGCTGGCCCGCACCCTCGGAGTCGACCAAGTATCAGTGGAGAGCCACTTCTTCGATGACCTCGGCGCGAATTCACTGCTGATGGCCCAGTTCTCGGCAAAGGTGCGGAGACACCCTTGCCCGCCGCCTGTGTCGATCAAGGATGTCTACCTCCACCCCACCATCCGCAGCCTTGCGGCTGCCTTGAGCATTTCAGACCCGGGCATTTCAGACCCGGGCGTTCCGGAGCTCGCGCCGGCACAGTCGGCGATTTCCCAGCCGGTCGTTCGGGCCAGCACGGCGCGCTACGTCCGCTGTGGCGTGCTGCAGCTGCTGTTGTTTCTCGCGTTCGCTTACGTCAGTTCCCTGGTCTTGGACCGAGGTTTTGCCTGGGCCTCTGATGGTGCCGGCCCGGCCGACGTCTTCGGCCGGGCGACGGCGTTCAGCGCGGTGGCGTTCCTCGGTGCTTGCCTGTTGCCGATCCTGGCGAAATGGCTGCTTGTTGGCCGGTGGAAAAACCGCGAGATCCCGCTCTGGAGCCTGGACTACGTCCGCTTCTGGACGGTCAAGTCGCTGATCCGGTCCAACCCGATGGTCCTTTTTGTGGGCTCTCCGCTCTACTCGCTGTACCTCCGGGCACTCGGTGCGAGAATCGGCCGCGGCGTGACCATTCTGTCTCGGACCGTTCCAGTGGCCACCGACCTGATCACGATCGGCGATGGGGCCGTCATTCGCCGGGACTGCTCCTTCACCGGGTACCGCGCCGTCGCCGGTGTGCTCCAGACCGGCCCGGTCACGCTCGGACGGGACGTGTTCGTCGGGGAAAAGACCGTACTGGACATCGACACTGCGATGGGCGATGGCGCCCAACTGGGCCACACGTCCTCGCTGCACTCCGGGCAGGCGGTGCCCGAAGGTCAGCGTTGGCACGGCAGCCCGGCGCAGCCGACCGCGGTTGAGTACCGGTCGGTCGCCCCGGCCCGCTGCGGCGCTCCGCTCCGCTTCGCCTACGGACTTCTCTTGCTGTTGAGTGCGGTGCTGGCAGTCCCGGTGGGGCTCGCCGTCGTGGTCACGTTGCTCACCGAAGTTCCGGAGTTCATCGACGTGGTCGGCGCGGGGCACCCTGCGCTGTCCACAGCCAGCTACTACCTGGGCGTGCTGGTGTTCTCGTTGGTCCTGTTCTTGGGTTTTATACTGAGCGGACTGGTCTTAACGGTCATAGTGCCGCGTGCGCTGGCGTCATTCATCCGGCCGGGCCGGGTCTATCCGCTTTATGGTTTCCACTACGCTGTCCAGCAGGCGATCACCTTCCTGGCCAATTCGACGTTCTTCATGACCCTCTTCGGCGACAGTTCCGCCGCCGTTCACTACCTGCGGAGCATCGGATACAACCTGTCGCGGGTCGAGCAGACGGGATCGAACTTCGGCACCGAACTGAAGCAGGATTCCCCGCACCTGAGCACTGTCGGCAGTGGAACCATGGTTTCCGACGCGTTATCGATCATGAATGCGGATTTCTCCAGCACATCCTTCCGGATGTCCCGGGTATCGATCGGTGAGCGGAACTTCCTCGGGAACAACATCGCCTTCCCCGCCAGTGCCAAAGTCGGCGCGAACTGCCTACTGGGAACCAAGGTTATGGTCCCGATCGAGGGACCGGTGCGGGAGAACGTCGGATTGCTCGGTTCACCGTGTTTCGAGATCCCGCGCACGGTCGCCCGCGACACCGAGTTCGACTACCTGAAGGCACCAGGCGAGCTGCGCCGCAGGCTCTCCGCCAAGAACCGGCACAACGCCCTCAGCATGGCCACGTTCCTGTTCATACGCTGGGTCCAGTTCTTCGCCGCCACCCTCGCGGTCGACCTCGACTACCGGTTTGGCGAGTTGGCTATCACCGCGGCCCTCGTCCTCACCATCGTGTTCACCGTCGTCTTCTCCGCGTTGGTCGAGCGCACCGTCATGGGGTTCCGCCCGCTGACCCCGCGGTTCTGTTCGATCTATGACCCGTACTTCTGGCGGCACGAGCGGCTCTGGAAATTGGGCGCGCCCGCGTTGTTCAGCGGCACCCCGTTCAAGAACGTGATCTGGCGGCTGCTCGGTGTGCGGATCGGCCACCGGGTCTTCGATGACGGCTGCGCCATCCCGGAGAAGACCCTGGTCACCATCGGGGACGACGCGGTGCTCAACGCCGGCAGCGTCATCCAGTGTCACTCGCTGGAAGACGGCAGCTTCAAGTCGGACTACACCACAATCGGCGCTGGTGCCACGATAGGCGTTGAGGCCTTCGTTCACTATGGCGTGACAATGGGCGAGGGATCTGTGCTCGACGCCGACGCCTTCCTTATGAAAGGCGAAGAAATCCCCCCGCACACCCGGTGGCAAGGCAACCCCGCCACCCAGATCAGGACTATCGCACCCGCGGCGATACTGCTCACCCCGTCCGCTCACTGTGTGCACGGCCACAACGACTGAGCGTCATCTGGTGGATCGATTTTCGATAATTTCTTGCCATGGAGGACTTGATGAAATATAAAAAGACGGTATCTCGCTCGGAGGGTGAGTCATGTCCAGTAGTGCCGTTCCTGTTGGTGATGGACAGATTGTCGCTGCCATGTGCGCCCAGGACCCGAGCGGGCTGGCGGCGGCTTACGATACTTACGCTGAGCGGCTGCACGCTTACGCCTGGTCAATTCTGCGTGATCACGATGCGGCCGCCGATGCCGTGCACGACTCTTTTCTCATCGCCGGGCAGCGAATCAGCGGTCTCCGCGATCCCGAGCGGTTACGGCCGTGGCTGTATGCGATCGTGCGCCACGAATGTCTCCGGCAGCTGCGCACCCGCGGCCGTAACGTCGAGTTGACGGAGGCCGAGCAGGTGCGCGATGAGAGCGTCGACCTCGACGCCGGGCTGCGTACCGAGCAGCATCGCGAGTTGATCTGGACAGCCGCAGCGGGGGTAAGCCCGAAGGACCGCGAGGTGCTGGAACTGTCCGTGCGCCACGGCCTGGAAGGCGCCGAGCTGGCCGCCGCGCTCGGGGTGTCCACCAACCACGCGCACGCGTTGCTGTCCAGGGCCCGCCAGAACCTGGAGCGGGCCTTGACCGTGGTGGTCGTGTCTCGCACCGGCCGCCGTGACTGTGCCGACCTTGATGGGCTGCTCATCGGGTGGGACGGGGAGCTCACACCGCTGTGGCGCAAACGCATTGCCCGCCACATCGAGAAGTGCGAGGCGTGTGGTGGCACGAAACGCCGTGAGGTACGGGCCGTCGCGCTGCTGGCCACGGTGCCGTTTGTGGCCCTGCCGATCGCGCTGCGCGACCGGGTGCTGAGTTCCGCTGATCTTAAACTGGTTGACTTTCACACCACGCTCGCCGCGCGAGCTGGCCAGTTCGACGGCAAGGGTTTCCCCAAGTCCGCGACGGCCGCCCGCACGGTCGGCCTGGCGGCCCCACCCCAACGCAACGTTTACGGCGTGGGCGCAGCGCTGTTCTTGGGCGGGTTGTTGTTGCTGTTCTTGCATGACCCGATCGGCGATCTGTTCGCGGGATCGAGCGTGTCGAGAACCGTCCCGGACGCACTACCAGTGCCCAGCCCCCGGACACCGAGCCAACTCGCGCCCCAGATAATCAACCCACCCCTCGGGCCCGCCAGTGGCCCGTCCGGATCTCCCGTCCTCCCGGTCGTGGTTCCTCACGCGATCGACGTGCCCCAGCAGCAGGTACCACCGCAACTTCCGGTGGTACCACCCGCAACCCCCTTGGTGCCACCCGGGAACCCGCTGGTGCCACCGCCCGGGAACCCGCTTGTACCACCGCCTGAGAACCAGGTTGTACCACCGCCCGAGAACCAGCAGTTGCCACCCGGGAACTCCCTGGTGCCGCCTGGGGACGGCGGGTCTGGGCACCACCCGCCCACCCATCTCCCGCCCCCGCACCACCCGCCCCACCACCCGCCGCCGCACCACCCGCCTCCCTCGAGTCCGCCGCCAGGTCTGTCAGAGGCCGGGGGCACGCCGGCGCCCTGTTGTACGAGCGCGTCTGTGCCAAACAGGAACGGACGAGGGCCGAAGAGGCCGCCGACGCACGGCGGGAACGGAATACCGGGAAGACCTGGAGGTGACAGAGGTAGCGGAAGACAGGGCGGAAATGGCGGAGGGCGTGGAAGTAGTGGAAGTAGTGGAAGTTTGCATCTGTGACTCCCAAGGAAATTCTGTTCAGAAAAGAGAAAGCATGGATTCGTGAACGGCAACATCAAATAAAGGAGGCGAAAATCCGAATGCTCCTGCGAATTGACGCCGCAGCGGCGCTGGCGGGTGGTCGTGCCCACGGTTTGATCCATCCGGCCTCTGGTTGCCCGACCTACCGGGACGGGCTGGCGCGGGCGTTGTTCATGACGGACACGCGCGTCGAAACCGGCGATTCCTCAGCCAAGTGTGCCAGTGGTACGGGGCTGTAGTGCCCCCTTCGTACCACTGGCAACTACTCGGACTCGGCTGAACCCACGGGGCCGCCGACGCGGCTGATCAGCGACAGCGCAGCGTGGCGGGCGATCCCCTCCTGGGTGCCACCGGACGGCCGCGCTGGAGGTCTCGGAGGTGAACGCCTGGTGCCACGACGACATCCTGAACCGCAGCGTTGTCAAGCTCGTCGATGACCGGCCTGCGCGACGGACCCAGCTGACCTACTGAGCCGAGTCCACAGTCCAGTGACCACGCTGCGACCGTGCCTAGTTGCAAGCAGGTAATCCCCTGTCGACACCCCGTAATTCATCGCTTCGCTGATGCTCTCTCCCAGAGTTATGCTTGACTGCCGTTGGATGCAGTTGTATAAATTACTGTAACTCGTGAGCGGATGGTGGCGATCGTGGAGAGGAGACTGGGAGTCCACGGATTCGATCCTCCATGGCCTGTTTCTTTTCAGGCGGAGATTAGGCCATTTGGTTGCTTGTCGGAATACGGGTCCTCGCCTACAGTCAAACCAACGAAACAGATTGGACTGATTGCCCAGTTCGCAATGGGAAGATCGAGGTGCGCGCTACCATGACAAGCTTCCGCGTGGCTAGCCCACTGGGGACCGTTGGTGAATCGCTCGGATTGCTCCAGGATCTTCCCGGGCGATGGAGAGGAAAGGGTTTTAACCTGATCGCGCGACCGGCAAGACAGGGCGATTTGGAAAACCTTGTTTTTTCCTGGAGCTGAACGCCACACACGAGACGCTCGAGTTCACCACTATTGGTGGGGAAATCCCCAATCGAGGAGACGTTGAGCAGAATGCTATTCTGCACGGTGTCCACTACCTGCAGACCGTCGTCGATTGCGTGGGCGACTCCTTGACCCATATAGAGCCGGGCCTGTGGATTCATGTACCGGCGACCGCGGAGAATAAATCCGAGACCTACGTGCGCCAGGCGACGATCCCGCACGGGGACTCACTCGTGGCGCAGAGCACATTTTTCACGACTGTGGCTGGCGGGCCTCAAATCGATCCGGTGAATTCATTCCCGTTTCCACTGGCGGCTCCCATCCCGCCACTCAACGACGTGACGCACCCGGTGGACACGAATCCGAAATATCTCGCTTCGTACCTGAATGATCCGCTGCCTGGTGACTGTCTGCCGCCAGGACTGAACCCGGCCGATACGATCAAAGATCCGACCGAGGTGCTAAGAGCGCAGACCCAGGGCCAAGATATTACAGAGACCGTCGTCATCCAGATCACGACCAGTTTCCCGAGCCCGTTGACCGACTCGCCGCCAGTCCAAGGAATCGTAAACATTCCGTTTGTAGAGAGAAATGCCAATGCGACGCAGATGGACGCCATCTTTTGGATCGAGAAAGTCACACACCCCAGGTTTCCCGCTAGGCTTTCTTGCAGTTGCAATATGTACAGCGTGTCATTCTTGACTTCGCCGGGCTCCACTGGCCGCATGTTTCGGTCGCCACGCTGATCAAGGCAGCTTAGGCACGTCGGTGCTGGCCAACGAGGCGGCGCAGCCGCTCTGCCTCGCTGGCTAGTCGTTCGATCTCCGCGAAGTCGTCCGCAGGCAGGCGCACCGATTGCCCGACTGAGCGGCCTCGCCGCTCGCTCCGCGCGGTCGAGGGCAGTGGCTGGTCCCGCGTGTCATCGGACTCGGCCTGCACCATTTCCACCTCAGGCTTGGCGTCCATCGCGTGCCTTCCTCATGCCGTCGTCGTGGAGCCCGATCGGTGATCTGGCTCCGCGACCCCGTCCCATGATCCATGGGACACGGCCCAGCCCGGTATCGGGCCATGATCTGCTCAGGTCTCTGGGTGAGATGTCAGTCGCGGTGGCCGAGCCAGAGCATCAACTGGTTGGTGATCGCGGCGATGGTGACGCTGCTGGTGGTGCCGATGAGCTGGCCGAAGCGTTCCAGGGACACCGCTCGGACGGCTTCGCACATGGCCCAGCTCGGCCGGTTCAGCCTGCCATCGTCGGTGACCGCGATGTGGTGTGGGAACCCGCGCTCACGGGTCGTCAACGGGGCGACGATGGCCTGTCGGATCGGTAGGGCGTTGAACCGGTCGATGGACACCACCAAGCATGGGCGGGTGCCACGCTGCTCGTTGGCCACTGTGGGGTCCAGTTTTACTGACCAGAATCGCCAAGTTTTTCTCCCGATCCGCCGACATCGAGAGAAGCGTGAACTGTCGTAGTTATGGTTACTGACTGTTGTAATCACAGCTGCGATCACTGGTTGGCTCTCAAGAATACGGAATCACGGGCTCGATCTCCTGCCCTGTGGCGGGAAGGTGTGCCGCCACAGGTTCCGGTGTCATCGACGTCGCCAATAATCAATCCTACTTTGTCTCCTGGCTGAACCCCGCCGTCGGCCGCTGCCAAGTCACTCTCCAGCAATAGCGGTTACCACCACGCCCCGACCACGCGCTTGGCGATGAACACCCCGGCGGCTCGGCGGGGGAAGCCCACCCAGACTGGTCCTCGGACTCGAGTGTGTAGGCGCGCGGTCTCTCAGCCGGGATGGCTCGGTTGCGAGACCGGTCAGTGGGGCAGTGTGGTGAGGAAGGTTTGCCAGGTGGTGGGGGAGAGGGACAGGGCGGGGCCGGTGCGGTTCTTGGAGTCGCGGATCAGCACGGCGTCCGGTCCGGGCGCGACCTCGACGCAGGCGCCGTGACCGGCGCTATAGCTGCTCGTGTGCCAGACAATGCTGTTCGGTGTGGGCGCGGGCATCCTGGTCCTCTCGATCAGCGGCGAGCTCGGTTGCCAGGCGGGCAATCAGCTCCCTGGATTCTTCCTCGCTCAGCGCTGCCCGCGCCAGTGCCCGCAGGACGCTTCGGTAGGCGGCGATCTCCTCGGCTTGCTCCAAGAACAGGCAGGAGGTCTCGTTCTCCAGGTAGGCCACCGGCTTGAAATCGGCGAACTCCATGAGCATGAACGACCCCGCCGACCCCGCGTGGGCGCCGAACGCGGCCGGCACCACCCGCAGCGTGAGATAGGGCCGCTGGGACATCCGCAGCAGGTGATCTAGCTGCTCGAGCATCACCGCCGGGTCGCCGACCGACAGCCGGAGCGCGAACTCGTGCAGGTAGAAGGTGAAGCGCGCCGGGTGTTCCCGGCTGAATAGGTTCTGGCGGCCCAGCCGAGCGGCCACCCGACCGTCGATCTCGTCCGCCGGCATGGTGGCGATGCGGCTGATCACCGCACGGGCATAGTCACCGGTCTGCAAGATGCCAGGCACGATCATCGCCTGGAAGTCGCTGATCGTGACCGCTTTACTCTCGTGGTCCATCAAGGTCACGAGCTGCTCTGGGAGTCGAGAGCCGTGTTGCTGCCACCAGCCGGGGGTGTGCTGCTCGTGGCACAGCTCGATCAGCTGGTCGCGCTCGGTGCCGGTCACCCGGCACACGGCCAGGAACGCCGACACCTGCAATGCGCTGGCGTGCCGCTTGCCGGCCAGGATCCGGGACAGCAGGGTCGCGGACCAGGCGAGTAGCTCCGCGGTCTGCTTGCCGGTCAGGTCGGCGCGCTTCATCACCGCGCGCATTCCGTCGCCGAGCTCGCGGCTGCGGATCGTCGGTTCGATGTCGTCCATGGTGACCTCCCGGCACGACCTTAAACCCACACTCCGACAGATTTCGTACCAACGTTCGTTGTGTCGCTGAATCGAGTATTGCGTGCCCTGAGGGCAATCGGTTCTACTTCTCGTGAGCGGGGAGAATACCTCGCCGGACGCTTCGGGAGGCAACCCCATGGACGCGATGACACCGGCCGTCGCCGACGCATTCGAGCTGCTGGCCGCCGATCTCGCCGAGCATCTGGGCGAGGCGGACGGCCTGGCGTGCACGTTCGCCGACTGGACCAGCGAGGACATCGACCACGCCCGCAAGCTGATCCCCGACCTGGTGGGCGTCATCCGCGGGCTGCTGATCGAGCACGAGATGACATCCTCGGGGGCCTGCCGGACCTGCTTCTCGCCGTGGCCCTGTCCGGTGGTGTGCACGATCCACGCGCTGGTCAAGGACCCGGATCACGCCTTCGTTGCGCTCGTCACCCGCGTGCGCGAAGGTGAATAAGCAACGGTTTCTCACGCGCCGTCACTCGGTAGGTAGCCCTGGGGGGTTAGTCTAGGTACCGTCGGGGACAGAACGTGACGAACACGACACGAGGAGGCCTTTCCCCGATGGGTGACGCGAGCCAGCGACTCGACAATCTGCTCACCGAGAGCCGAGTGTTCCCCCCGAGCGAGGCCTTCGCCGCGCGGGCGAACGCCACCGCCGCGCTCTACGAGCACGCCGAGGCCGACCCGGAGGCCTTCTGGGCGGAGCAGGCGCGCCGGCTGCACTGGCACACCGACTTCGACCAGGTTCTCGACTGGTCGGGCGCGCCGTTCGCGAAGTGGTTCGTCGGCGGCACACTCAACGTCGCCTACAACTGCGTGGATCGCCACGTCGAGGCTGGCCACGGCGACCAGGTCGCCTTCCACTGGGAGGGCGAGCCGGGCGACACCCGCACCATCACCTACGCCGACCTGCAACGTGAGGTGTGCAAGACGGCCAACGCGTTGCGCTCGCTGGGTCTTGAGGCTGGGGACCGAGTGGCCATCCAGCTGCCGATGATCCCCGAGGCGATCTTCGCCATGCTCGCCTGCGCCCGGCTGGGCCTGCCGCACAGCGTGGTGTTCGGTGGCTTCTCCGCCGCGGCGCTGCGCCAGCGGGTCAACGACGCGCAGGCCAAGCTGGTGATCACCGCTGATGGCCAGTACCGGCGGGGCACCGCGGGCCCGTTGAAGGCCAACGCCGACGAGGCGCTGCGGGACACCCCGACGGTGCGCCACGTCCTGGTGGTCAAGCGCACCGCCATCGACATCGATTGGGTGCAAGGCCGTGACCTGTGGTGGCACGAGCTGGTGGATCACCAGTCCGACCAGCACACCTGCGAGGCGTTCGACAGCGAGCACCCGCTGTTCATCCTCTACACCTCGGGCACCACCGGAAAGCCCAAGGGCATCCTGCACACCACCGGTGGCTACCTCACCCAGTGTGCGTACACCCACCACGTCGTGTTCGACCACAAGCCCGACGAGGACGTTTACTGGTGCACCGCCGATATCGGCTGGGTCACCGGGCACAGCTACATCGTCTACGGGCCGCTGGCCAACCGGGCGACGTCGATCATCTACGAGGGCACTCCGAACACCCCGCACGAGGGCCGGCACTGGGAGATCGTGCAGCGCTACGGCGTCACGATCTACTACACCGCACCGACCCTGATTCGCACCTTCATGAAGTGGGGCAGCCAGATCCCGGAGAAGCACGACCTGTCCTCGCTACGGTTGCTGGGCAGTGTCGGGGAGCCGATCAACCCCGAGGCCTGGATGTGGTACCGGGAGCACATCGGTGGTGATCGCTGCCCGATCGTGGACACTTGGTGGCAGACCGAGACCGGCGCGATCATGATCGCGCCGCTGCCTGGCGTCACCGCGACCAAACCCGGCTCGGCGATGCGCCCGCTGCCGGGCATCAGCGCCAGCGTGGTCGACTCCGCCGGCAACCCGGTCGACCACGGCCAGGGCGGCTACCTGGTGCTGGATGCGCCCTGGCCCGGGATGTTGCGCACCATCTGGGGTGACGACGAGCGATACCAGCAGACCTACTGGTCACGTTTCGGTGAGCGGGGCTGCTACTTCGCCGGGGACGGCGCCAAGTACGACGACGACGGCGCGATCTGGCTGCTCGGCCGGGTTGACGACGTGATGAACATCTCCGGGCACCGGATCTCCACCACCGAGGTGGAGTCCGCGCTGGTGTCGCACCCGACGGTGGCCGAGGCCGCCGTGGTCGGCGCCCGCGACCCGATCACCGGGCAGGGCATCGTCGCGTTCGTGATCCTGCGCGGCCACGTTGCCGAAGACGAGGCGCGAGGCGAAGCGGCGATCAAGGCGCTGCGCGACCACGTGGCCACCCAGATCGGCGCCATCGCCAAACCAAGACAGATCATGGTCGTCGCCGATCTCCCGAAAACAAGATCCGGAAAGATCATGCGCCGCCTCCTGCGCGACGTAGCCGAACAACGCGAAATCGGCGACGTCACCACCCTGGCCGACTCCTCAGTAATGTCCCTCATCTCCGCCGGCATGCAATCCGGCGCCGCCGAGTAGTTGGCCCTTCAAGGGCCACCAACTCCCGTTCGGGATGTCTCACAGGACCGCCAACCCGTCCATGGGCATGCTGGGTACATGACTGACGTGCTGCCTGTGGACGGGTTGGTCTCGATCCCGGAAGGCGAGCTGGGGTGGCGCTTCTCACGGTCGAGTGGGCCGGGCGGGCAGGGCGTCAACACCACCGACTCGCGGGTCGAGCTGATCTTTGACGTGGCGCGCAGCACGGCGTTCACGCCAGCGCAGCGGGACCGGGTACTCCAACGGCTGTCCGGGCGACTGGTGGACGGCGTCCTCACGATCGTGGCCTCCGAGCACCGCTCCCAGCTGCGCAACCGCGAAGCGGCCCGAACCCGGCTCGCCGCGATACTGCGCCAGGCGCTGGCCCCGGACCCGCCGCCGCGCCGCCCGACCCGGCCTTCCCGGGCCGCTCGGGAACGCCGCCTGGCAGACAAGCGCCGCCGGACGCTTACCAAGCGGCTGCGCAAGCCGTCGGAGGAATGAGCAGGTAACACCTGACGCCAGCTGAGCGATTCAGTAGCGACTGGGGATTGTTGCGGTGGCAACTCCACGGCCACGCTCGAAGCGGAGGCAGGCTTCGTGGCGGACCACAGCGATCGGGTCTACGGCCAGAAACACGTGATCGGGATCGTTCGCGAGCACATGGTGCGAGCCGAGGCGGGTGGTTCCCTACGCAACCAGCACTTCCCGATCCTGGTGGTCGAGGGATCCGCAGGAACAGGCAAGACAGCGTTGCTCTCGTTGCTGGAGAAACTGCTTGACCAGCGGGTTCCGCATGCCAGGCTGGACGTGGACTCCCAGGGCAACCGGAGCGCCACGGTACCGCAGGTGCTCTCCTCGCTGGCGTGCGCGCTGATGCGGAAGTGCTCTCGGTACGGCGAGCTCCGGTTCCCTCGGCTCACCGTCGGGCAGCTCGCGATAGCGCAACCACTGGAGCTGGACCTCACCAGCCACGGGCAGGACCGAGAACAGGTCAAGGGGGCGCTGGCGCGTCTGCGCGGGGTCGACACCTTCCGGGCGGTGCTGGTGGACACCACAGGCGCGGTGCTGGGAACCATGGGCGTGCCCGTTGAACCATCCAGGGATGTGTTGGAGATCATCTTGAGGTGGTTCGCGGCACGGGCACCGAGGCGCCTCGTCTGCGGACCCGCTCTCGCCTGGTACGGCCACCGGGAGGTGGGTCTGACCCACGATTCCCTCGACGTGCTGGTGGAGCTCAACCGATGGGCCCGCAACGACAGGGACAGGGAGGACCGCCGGCGGGTCGACCAGCTCCTGATGGCCGCATTCCTCGCCGACCTGCGGGCCGAGTTCAACCGGGGCAGGCGGGCCGTTGAGAGATCGCTCAACTGTGTCGTGCTGCTGGACAATGCCGACACCGAGCTCGGTCGCCGTTTTCTGCACGAAGTGGTCCAGGCTCGTCGTGAGCGCGGTGCGGGTGAGCGGGACGTCGCCGATCCGCTGACCGTGGTGGCCACTAGCCGGGGCGCGTTGTGGGCGAGTGACCCCAGCGCGGACCAGTCACTCCGGTGGTGGCGGCGCTACCAGCTGCCCGACTTGACCGAGGACGAGGTCGGCCAGGCCGTGATGGTCCTGATCCGCGGCCGCATCGACGGACTGACACAGGTCAACAACGAGCATCTGACCCGCGTGATCTTCCAGCTCACCGGCGGCCACCCGGCGTCGACTCGGCTGGTGCTCGATTCCCTGGATGTCATCGACAGGAACCCACCCACAAAACGGATCGAGCCCGAAACGATCCTCAGCTCGCAACCGTCCGGCGCGGAGTCACGTCGCCCATCGACGGTGGAAGCCGCAATGCTCGAGCGTCTGCTGGGGGACGTTTCGCCCGTAACGTTGCGGGATCTGGAGACCTGCGCGGCGGCTCGTGACAAGTCGCACTCGTTGACGCTGTCCGCCCAGCGGAACCTCGTGCGGTGCGATCACGAGAAGTACTCGAAGATCCTTGAACCGATCCTGTGGCCCGTCGGCGAGATGGCTGGGCCCATTCTGCTGCGCCGATTGCTGCAACGCCGCCTCGCGCTGCGCGAGACCGCGAATCCGCCGAGTTGGTCGGACGTGTACGGATGGCTCCGTGATTACTGTCGCCTCCAGAGAGACGAGGAAGGCGAGCTGTACTATGCCCTCGCGGGCGGGGACGGCCTGGGATTTGCGACCGAGCGGCTGCATCCGCGCATCGTTCATCTCGCCAAATCCGAGCACGGGGAATGGCTGCGACTGCTCAAGTCGATCATCGCCGCACCGCGTCGATCTGATGGTGAACAGGACACGGCGACGTTGGAGCCATCGCCCACCTCGCTCATGCGGCTGATCGCCGCGCTGCGGGCCGCCGCCGACCCGTTCATCGGCAGCGACCGCAGCGACCTGCACTTCCAGATCGCCGCCGAGTACACCGAGGTCGCTCGGCTCACCTTGGGCGGGCCTTCTGAGGTGTTGTGCGAGGAAGCGCGCCGGCACCAGCGGGAGGCCGAGTGGTGGCGTTGATGGAGGTGACTGCGTGACCAGCGCGCTGGACGACATTTTCCAACCACCGGAAACCAGAGCGGGCAAGATCCGCCGGCTGCGCAGGCGTATCAGTTTCGGGACGGTGGTAGTCGTGCTTGCCGTTGTCATCGGGTGGCTTACCCTCGAGAAGATCCACACCTGCGGATCCAGTGTATACCAAGTCGATGGGGAGTGTGTCGGTGTCACCGACGGCTCCTACCACTTTGATCCCGCGTTCACGGACATCGAGGGAAAAATCGCGAGCGAGAACGCTGCGGTGCGCGTGGGGGCCTCCTCGTATGTCACTGTGGCACTGCTCGACCTGTTGACACCGACCTCGACCAGCGCCGAATCCGCCGCGAATATTCGCAACGAACTCGAAGGCGCGTACACCGCGCAGCAACGGTACAACGACGAGCTGCACAACACCAAAAAGATCCAGCTGGTCCTGGCCAACCAGGGCGACACCGACGCTCAGTGGCAACAGGTGTCCGGCCGGCTAGTGGAGATGACGAAAGGGGCCAATCCGCTCGTAGCGGTGATTGGCCTGGGTGTCAGCACCACACAGACCCAGCAGCGAGCCAAGGACCTGTCGAGCTACGGAATCCCCATGGTCGGTTCGGGTATCAACGCCGATGAGCTGGACTACACACACATACCCGGCCTGATCCGGGTGTCCCCGGCAAATCTTGACTTCGCCGAGGCCCTCCGGCCTTATGTGGACGCCCACAACAAGCTCCGCTCGGCCGTCATGGTCTATGATAGCAACTCCGACTCCCGTGGCGATCTGTTCACCCAGTCGCTGCGGGACGACCTGCAGAAGAAATTTCAGTATCTGATAAACGGACGCCCGTCTCTGTCGTTCGTCGGAGCGTCCATTCCCACCCCCGATGACCCAGATACTTTCGATGTTACCGTCACGCCCAATCTCTGCGGCACACCGCCTACGGACGTCGTCTTCTATGCGGGCCGGGAAGTAGATCTTGGTGGTTTCCTCGATTCGCTGGCGGGCCGGCAGTGTCGAGCCACCCCGTTGACCGTGATCACCGCAGCCGACATCGGCGACCTGCTGAGCAAGCGGGAGCAACAGCTGCGTACGGCGAACCTCACGGTCGTGTACGCGGGGACAAGCTACGCGCAGGGCTGGGGACACGGAGTGGCGGGAACGCCACAGTACTACCGCGATTTCTTGACGGTCTTCCGCAGATATGGCTTCCACGACGAGGATCTGGTCGACGGCGAGGTCATCGAGATGCATGACGCGTTCCTGACCGCTGCGGACGCGGTAGGCCTGGTCACCGCGAGTGATCCGTCCCCCACCGCAGCGAAGGTAGCGAGCGTGCTGCTGAACCTGAACGGCGCACATCCGGTGCAGGGGGCCAGTGGCACCTTGAGTTTCAGCTTCCGCCAGACAGGCGCGGGCAACCCCATAAACAAGCCGGTACCCGTGCTCACATTCCCCTCGCCCCCTGATGAACCCTACGGCCAGCAAGT
Source organism: Pseudonocardiaceae bacterium (assembly GCA_039924425.1). GTDB lineage: Bacteria > Actinomycetota > Actinomycetes > Mycobacteriales > Pseudonocardiaceae. Next base: position 9,309 of record JBDTAX010000113.1, on the reverse strand, counting down.
GGTGATGCCGGTCTACCTCACGCCGTAACACCCGGCAGGTGGGCTTTCGCCATTAGGAGCCAAATCGCGGTCAGCGCGCCTGTCAGACCGCCATTCGGCGCCGAATGGCGACGATTCAGTCGAATCACGGTGCTTCCGGTTTTGTCATACGCGTAGTACGCTCGTGTGATGTGGGGGCAACCGTCGACGGATATGACGGTATTCCGTACGACGAGCTCCCCATCGATGCAGTCGAGGTGCGCCCGGAGCAGGAGGAACATCTTGCGCGGCGACGGCGGACGGGAGCGCCGCACGAGGTTGACATCGAGCCGTCCTGGGTGGTCGAGGTGGCCCTCGATCCCAGGGCGTTGGTGGACGATGGTCGAAGTCGCACCGGACTGTCCTTCCGCGTCATCGGCTTGGCGCCGTCATGCCCGGCCGTTGACGGTGACCCACGTGGCGCGGTCTTGGTCGTGTACCTGGTTCCTGCCACAGCGCCGCGCGACGGACACTGGCTGGTCGTGACGGGGTGGCTGGCCGGACAACAGCTACGACGGATCTACTGGGAGAAATCCGATGAGTGACAGCAACCTCGAGCGGACTTTGCGGGAGCTCACGCGCGAAGCGGAACTGGAACGCGAGGACGATACGGTCCTGCCCAGTGCTCGCAGGAAGACCGCGCCGGCGAAGGATCCGAGCCAGGTCTACTCGGTGCGAATTCCGGTGGACCGGCTGGAACAACTGCGGCGCGCGGCAGCGATGCGCGGATCGGCACCGTCGGCGCTGATCCGCGAGCTTGTCGTGGCGTTTCTCGACGACCAGCCGATGGAGCCGACCATCAGCTCGGCTGCTGAGGCGCTCGAAGTGCTTCGGCGGGTTGTACTGGGCCAGGCCCACGTCGGGACGGACATCCCCTGAAGCCGGCTGCTGACGGCCGTCACTCACTCACTCGGTCAGGAGGCGCAGGAGCCGGTGGAGACTTCGGTGTTTCGGGTGGGGGCGGCGGTGACTGCGTTGGAGATCTCTTCGTCGGTGAGGACGAAGCCGGTTTCGTCGTTGTCCACCGCCGCACCGAACACCAGGCCAAGCACCTGGCCGGATTCATCGAGCAGCGGGCCACCGGAGTTCCCACTGCGCACCTGGGCGCGGACGGTGTAGACGTTGCGGACCACGGTTGCCGCGTTGTAGATGTCCGGGCCGCGCAGGTGGATGAGGTCCCGAACCCGGGCGGCCGAGGCCGTGTACGGCCCGTCCAGCGGGTAGCCGAGCACCAGCCCGCTCACTCCGGAGGTGGCTGGCTTCGGAGCCAGCTGCAGCACCGGCGCTCGGAGCCCTGGCACCTTCAGGACCGCGACGTCGACCTCCGGGTCGTAGCTGACCACCTCGGCGTCCAGGGTGCCGTTCGGGGTCTCCACCTGGACCTGGTCCGTGCCGGCGACCACGTGCGCGTTGGTGATCACCCGTTGCGGCGCCACCACGAAGCCGCTGCCTTCCAACGCCCGGGAGCAGGACGGCGCTTTGCCACGGACCTTGAGAATACTGGCCCGGGACTGCCGCACCACCGGGCTGTTGAGTACCGCCGGGTCGGCCGGCCCCACATCCGTGATCGGGGTGGGCACGAAGGGCGCGAGCACGTCGGGGAACCCGGAGACGTCGAGCAGCTTGGTCAGCTCGGAGGGCAGCTCCCGCAGCACGTTGGGCATCACTGTGTCCACGACCCGCAGCACTGAGGAGTCCCGAACCGCCCCGGTCAGCCCGCTGTAGGCGGAGGATTTCGTCAGTGGCAGGGCGACCAGCCAGGCCACCACCAGCGCCGCGATGCCCTGCACCACCGCACCCAGGAAACTGTCCACCCGGCGCAGCGCCTCGGCGTCGATCTGGCGCTGCACCGCGCGGCCCAGCAACACACCCAGCGTCTCGCCCAGCGCGATGAGCACGATCACGATCGACACCCCGAGCGCGACCCGGACCTCTGGGCTCTGGTAACCAGAGATCAGCGATGGCGCGATGCGCACCCCGATCACGGCCCCAGCCAGCACCCCGATGAAGGACGCCGCTGCGGTGACCATCCCCTGCCGGGCACCGGAGGTCGCGGCGAGCACGGCCAGCACCAGCACCAGCACGTCCACCCAGTTCACCGGCACACCTCAATGTACTCGGTCCATTGGGTCAATTGGGTCAATTGGGTCAGCTGGGTCATCCGGACCCTCCGGCTGCTCCGGTGCCGAGGTAGCGCGTGATGACCGCTTGGACCTGCTCCGGGCTGCGCAGCACTCGGGGCGGGTTGACCTGGCTGACCCGGCCGTCGGCGGAGACCACATAGCTCAGCGGAACCACCGGCGGCGCGCTCAACGCGGCGCGTAGTCGGCCATCGGGATCGCTCACCGACGGGTAATGCACGCCCAGCGCGGCGAGCAGGTCGAGCGCCTGCTCGGGCAGCTGCTGCACCTCGACCCCGAGCACCGGCACCGCACCGGGTTGCGCGGCGTAGGCCGCCAACGCGGGAAGCTCCTGGACACAGGGTTGACACAGCGGCCCCCACAGGTTGAGCAGCGCCGGCCGGCCGGCCAGTGCCGCCCCTAGATCGACCGCCCCCGGCTGGCCTAGGCAGGGCAACACGAGGCCGGACAGTGGCCCGTGCGCCGGGGCAGTGCCCGAGGGCGCGGCTGGGCAGGGCAGCAAAGCCGCCCGGGACCTCATCTGGTCGATGCTGATCGGCGGCCCGAGCCGCGCCCTGCCCGTCGATGTTGGGTCGGACGCCGGGTCCGCTCGCGCTGGGCTAGCTGATGCCGCCACCAGCGGCGGGCTCGCCCTCGGCCAGAGTGCGACGACGAGCCCGGACGCGAGTAACACCGTCACCAGGACCCAGCGCGGCGAGCGCTTCACAGCACCGTCCCTGAGGCCGCGATTGTTACCCCAGAATCGCCCGCCAGATCGGTGGGCAGCCCGGCCATCGCCAGCAGGTGTGGTGTCTCGGGTCCGCGCAGCAACGCGGCGGCAACCCCAGCTTCGGTGGGCCCGAGGCCGTAGGACGGGCAATCCCTGGCCAGCGGGCACACCCCGCAGGCGGGACGGCGCGCGTGGCACACCCGGCGCCCGTGGAAGATCACCCGGTGGGACAGCATCGTCCAGTCCCGTCGCGGGATGAGCTCGGCGATCACCTGCTCGACCTTCACCGGATCCTCGTGCTCGGTCCACCCCCACCGGCGCGCCAGCCGCCCGAGGTGGGTGTCCACCGTGATGCCGGGCACCCCGAAGGCGTTTCCGAGGATCACGTTGGCGGTCTTGCGCCCGATCCCCGGCAGGGTGACCAGCTCGGTCAGCGTGCGGGGCACCTCGCCGTCGAAGCGTTCTATCAGCGCCGCGCCGAGTCCGATCAGCGCCGTCGCCTTGTTCCGGTAGAACCCGGTGGACCGGATCAGCTCCTCCAGCTCGTCCCGATCGGCGGCCGCGTACTGTGCGGCGCCGCGATACCGGTTGAACAACGCTGGCGTGGTCTCGTTGACCCGCTTGTCGGTGCACTGCGCGGACAAGATGGTGGCGACAGCGAGCTGCAGCGGTGTGGCGAAGTCGAGCTCGCAGTGCGCGTCCGGGTAGGCGGTGGCCAATACTCGGTCCATCCGGCGGGCGCGCCGGACCAGCGCGAGGGGGCTCTCCGCAGCGGAGGGCCGGCGCGATCGAGCTGGCACGCCTTCAGCCTACGGAGGTGGCGCCCAGACCGGTCGTCCAGCCTCGATCGCCCAGGCTGGCCGCGCGACACGCTCGACACGCGCCCCCGCGTGCGCATCTGGTCGGGTGATGCGGCATGATCCCTGGAACCATGACTGTCTGGTTCGTTGCCGTTGTCCCGGTATTAATCATGTTCTTCGCGCTCGCGATGGAGCGGCTGGAGAGCCGCCTGCGTCACCTCACCGTGCAAGAGAACGACGTTGAGGAATTTCTGCAGGCGGCCCGTCCCGAGGAGGTGCGGGTGTTGTTCGGCAGCGGTATCGATGGCGCGCTGGAAGCGTTCCAGCGCCGACGGCTACCCGACACCGGCGCGCCTGGCGGCAATCCTCCGGAGGGTCGCAACGGTGTCAGCCCCCATGACGAAGAGCTGGTCACCTTACGTCACGGTCAGCAACGGCCTTAGACTCCACCGATGTGATCGGCGGCACTGACGTAGGTCCCTTGATGACGGGGGCGGGTCCACTCGGGTCAGCTGGAGGAACGCGGTGAACGACTCCCTGGCCATGGCCGGCATCTTCCAGGGTGTCGACCCCTCGGCCGTCCAGGCGCTGCGAGCCAGCCTGGAGCCGGTCAGCTTCCCCCGGGCCCACGTCATCTTCACCGAAGGTGAACTGGGTGACCGCTTGTACATCATCCTGTCGGGCAAGGTCAAAGTCGGCCGGCGGTCGATTGACGGCCGGGAGAACCTGCTGGCTGTGTTCGGGCCGTCGGACATGTTCGGTGAACTGTCAATCTTCGACCCGGGACCGCGGACGTCGACGGCCACCACTGTGACCGAGGTCAGTGCCGTGTGCATGGATCGCCCCGCGTTGCGGGAGTGGATCACCAAGCGACCGGAGATCGCCGAGCAGCTGCTGCGAGTGATCGCGCGCCGGCTGCGCCGCACCAACAACATGCTCGCCGACCTGATCTTCACTGATGTGCCGGGGCGGGTGGCCAAGGCGCTGTTGCAGCTCGCGCACGACTTCGGCACCCAGGAGGGCGGCACGCTTCGGGTGACGCATGACCTCACGCAGGAGGAGATCGCCCAACTGGTCGGCGCTTCCCGGGAGACGGTGAACAAGGCCCTGGCCGATTTCGCCCACCGCGGCTGGCTGCGCCTGGAAGGCAAGAGCGTGCTCATCCTGGAGCCCCAGCGCCTAGCCCGCCGCGCTCGCTGACACCTGTTCTCCCGGTAGCACTTGTGCTATCGTTGCGTTATGGAATCCATCGGGCTGCGTGAGCTGCGGCAGAACGCGAGCGACATCGTGCGCCGAGTCGAGGCGGGGGCTGCCGTGACCATCACCGTGAGCGGACGGCCAGCTGCGGTCCTGCAGGGCACGGCGGATCGTTCCTGGCGTTGCTACGAGGACATCGCGGACTTGTTCACCGGAGCGGGCGACCCGGAGTGGGAGCGCGACCGTGCACTGCTTGATGACGCGCCGGTGAACCCCTGGTCCCGATGATGCGGGCGGTACTGGACACCAGCGTGGTGATTGCGCATGACGTGCCGCGACTCGATGGCGAGTTGGCCATCAGTGCCGCCACGCTCGCTGAGCTGAATTTCGGCGTGCTGGTCACCACAGACTCCGCCACCCGAGCGGAACGCCTTCGGCGGCTCAGCATCTTGGCGCACCGCTTCGATGCGTTGCCGATCGACGACGCGGTCGCGGTCAGTTTCGGAATGCTTGCGGCGGCGGTGGCCCGATCCGGCCGCCAACCCCGCTCTCGCGTCATGGACCTGCTCATCGCGGCGACCGCGCACGCGCACGAAGCCCGGCTGTACACCCGCAACAGCGATGACCTCAAGGGCCTGGCGGACCACATCGAGATCGTGCCGGTGTGACGGCGGCTTATGCCGCCCTAAACTTGACGCATGAGAATCACGGTGTCGCTGGACGATGATGTCGCTGCGGCTGTGCAGCGAATGTGCGCGGAGCGCAACATCGGTGTGAGCGAAGCGGTCAACGAACTGGCGCGCGCGGGGCTTGCGGTACCGTCACAACGAACAAGGTTCGTCCAGTGCACTTTCGCCATGGACTCCCGGATCGATGCGACGAACGTCGGTGACACCCTTGAGTATTTAGAGGGGTCCAGGCGCCGGTGATGCTCGTCGATGTGTCAACCTTCCGCTCGATGCTGATTATCGCGCAATTCTTGGAGGTTCGGTGTTGGGATAACACGTCGAGTTGAGGTTGATCGGTTGTCCAGTGGACCAAACGAGGTCTTGCTGTGCTACCGTGCCGTTGGCGTGAAGTTGAAGGATCGGCATCGCCTTGTCGATCGGATTGCCGTCCGAATCAAACGTGATGGGGCCGCTGGCGCCGGGAACGTATTTTTGGCAATGAATACCGACGAGGAAATCGGCGACAGTGTCCGGCTCGGTCGTGGCCACTGGATCCGCTTTGGTCGCGGCGGTAGCTACGTGTACCGCGTCGTTTTCCTCCATGGCGTCGCCGTCATCGAGATTCGCGTCTTTGAAGTTTTCCTTGGTGAACGCCTCCACAAAGTCCTGGTAATTTTTGGCGAAGTCGTAGTCGGGACTCGACGGGAAGCCCTTCCACTCATCCGTATACGTGAGGGCCGTGTAGAACACTCTGAAACTCAGGTCTCCGGACGTTGATACCGGTCCGCCAACCAGGTTACTGGCGTCATCACCGGTCATCACGTCCAGCGGCCCGGGACCGAGCTCGCACGCACCACTCTGGGACAGCGCGGTCAGGAAGTACCCCAGGTCGGTCCCCCGACCGGCGAAGTAAATCAGGTCGGGCTTGATCGCGCAGATGTCACTGTGCATATCGGCGAAAATTTTGGCCATCAACTGCTTTCGGGTGGCGACGTTCAGTGGTTCGTCTGGCGACCGGTAGGGCTCCGTGTTGTCCACCTTGATGTCGTGGTTGGCCTCGAAGGCGCTGGCGAGGGTTTGCGTATAGCTATCCTCCTCGTTCGTGTCCTTGACGAGGAGCACCTTGTGGTAGCCGCGCTGCTTGATGTAGTTCGCTGCGGCTGTCGCCTCCTGGGTATTGGTGGGAGCGACCCGAAAGAAGTCCTTGCTTCGCTTGTTTCCGGGACCCGGAGCACGGTTAATGTTGTCGGCGGTGACGTTCGAGCCCACCACGGCGATGCCCGCGTCCGACAGGGACGCGACTGCGGCGCGGGTCGTATCTAGGCTCACGCCAATTCCGGTCACCGCGACGATATGCTCGCTCAGGCGAGCCTGTTTGATGGCATCGACGGCCTGGGGCCAGTCACCGGCTCTGAGGCCGAAGTTCGCGAGCAACAGCTTAATCTTCGGGATGCCCCCTGTCTTCGGGTCGTTCGCCCGCGACACGGCGGTGATCGCGCCCTCGATGTTATGCCGTTGCGACCGGACCGCCACGAAGTCGTTTTGGGGATCTGGAGTCATGTCGTCGAGTACCACGATGGTGGCGAACGGCTCAGAAATTGCTCTGCTGTTGTCCGCGATGTTTTTTCGAGGTCAGCCAGTGGGTCGATATCCCTGAACGCCGTTGAGTCCCGATCCAGGCCCACACAGACGTAGGGCGACCCAACCGCGGTCATGCCATGTCCACATTTCTGCCTACTCCACGACACGAGGTATACGAGCCCGATGAGGAGGACGACCACTATGAGTAAGCTGACAATCTTGTGACGCCACAGGAGATTCGGGATGGTCACCAGGCGATCGTCGCTGCCCCCCGCTGGACGCTTCAGTCGGGTCAACACGCCGTGGAACAGGGCCATGGTCGGGTCCTTTCGGTGTCACAGCGGCGGGTCAGCGGCGAGTCGCGCGGCCTCGTACAGTGCGGCGACATCAGACCGTCTGGACAGCGGCGGGAGCTCCTGCTCGTATCCGTGTTTGATGATGTCGCGTAGCGTCGGGTCAGGCATCGCGAACGGGTTGGCCGTCAACCAGCGGGCCGTGATCAGCCGAGTGATGGTGTTGCCGGCCGGGGATCGGCGCAGCGAAGTCATGCCGACATTGGTGGTGACCAGCTCGTCGTAGAGTTCCCCGCAGTCGCGGTCGAGCGGTTGATTATCGGGCGCGCAAGTAACCAGTTCGAGCTGGTTGATCCAATCCTGATGCGGGCCTTGGTCGAAGCTGGCCTCGAAAGCGTTTACCACCTCACTGATCCGTCCGAGGGCCAACTGGCAGTACATCTTGCGCGTGGGGTCGCTGAAGGTATCTGGGTCGTTGAGCAGCGCCTCGAACTGCTCCAGGTAGGTTGTGCCGTGTCGGGCGAGGGCAGACACCAGCGTCCGAGCGATCCACGGGTGCAGTTCGGCGTAGTTCGGGGTTCCGCCCCCATGTTTCGGCGCAGTGGTCCCCAGGGCGGTGATCCACAGGGCGGTGCGCAACTCGGTGAGAATTCGCCCGACGTGGGGTTGAGAGATCAGACTCGTCGCGTTGTCGGGTAACAGCCACGGCGCGGTGGCGAACGGGGTGGCGGCGACGAACTCGTCGATGCCGACATCCGGGAGATGCTGAGCAAGGCGCATGACGACCAAGCGCTCGCGCCACGGATCGGCACCGGGGCGAGCCGGACCGACCGACCCGAGGACGTTCCGGGCACCGGGCTGGAACTGCCGGTCACGCAGCAGATCTTTGAGGAGATGAACCGCTGCGGGCAGGCCGCCGGTAGCGCGTTGGACCAGAATGCACTCCGACGCGCGCTGGCTGATCCCCAAGATGAGGGCGGTTTCATCAATGGTGAGTGGCTCGAGTAGTACCGGGTAAGTAGGGGACCGAGGCGCCTCGGCTGCCTGGTCGGCCCAGTGCCCATAGCTCGCCTCACGGCATTGCGGTACGGCTCGCGCTCGGCCGGGGGTGCCCAGCGGTGCTCGCCAAGGCGCTCGCCAGCGGGATTCCCAGAGGCTGTTCCACCGACCGCTAGTCGCTACGACTAGCAACGCGTCGTGTTCGCCTGGGTATTCCCGCAGGTGGCGTTCACGAGCGGCGAGCAGGTCCGTCACGAACCTCATGCCACCCGGATGGTCTATGTTGTCCAACAGGAGCACCCAGTTGTGCCAGTGGCGAGCCTTGTCTTGATTGGGGCAACAATCCCGGCTGAAGCGATCTGGCGCGGCCAGCCGCGGGTGGCTTTCCCGAATGTCGGCGAGAAACGCCGCAGTGAGCCAATCGGTGATCTCAGTGGGCTTCGCGCGGCTGAGCGAGACGAGCGCGTCGAGTGGTGTGGCGTCCTCGGCTTCCGGAAAAGAGGAGTGCCAATCTTTGGCCTTACTCACGGGCTGACGGGTAACGGTGCGGATCAGCCGGGGGAGCACCTTCTTGATGATCTCTGCGGGCAGTGCTGGCAGGGCACCAGCAGTCGTCGCGGAGTCGACCAGCGTGTCCACCATGCCGGCGACGATGCGGTCCGCTCTGCGATTGCGGGTGAAGGCTTCGATCGAGACACGAAGTGTGCTTGGGCTCAAACGGTCGTAACCACAGTCCATTATCCTAGCAGATTTCGATTCTGCTAAGGTATCCCCTGTCCGGGGGATCTTCCGAGGGGGATGGCTGATGAGCGGGGCTGAGCCGTTGCGTTTCGAGGAACGGGAGACGATCTCCCGGGAGTTGAGCCGGGGAAGTTCGGCGCGTTACATTGGGAAACTGCTTGA
>JBDTAX010000112.1:0-4797 GCA_039924425.1 Pseudonocardiaceae bacterium | reverse complement strand
CCCGTTGTTGCAGGTGAAAGCGGTCGTTGAGCTGACTCAGCACCCGGCTGTGTCTCAGCAGCCGCGGCACCAGGGTCGGGGCTTGCGTGACGAACTGGGTCGCTTGCGCGGCCAACGGGGGGATCGCCGCGGCCAGGAACCCACCGACCACCGCCAGGCCCGCCATCAGCACGGTGATTACCGCCACCCACCGGGGGAACTTGTGCCGATTCAGCAACGAGACCGCCGGTTCCAGGCCGATCGCGAGGAACAGCGCCAGCCCGATGAGCACCAACAGGTCCCGAGCCGTGATGATCATTTCGACTAGGCCCACGGTGACCGCGACCCCGGCGGCGGCGCTCATGCCGATAAGGAATGGCGAGCCGCGGTTGAGCGGTCCGCCTGGTTGGCCCAGAGGTTGGTGCACCACCGTCCCGCCCGCTTTCTCAGCCAGCCCCGTGACACGAGTTAACTCGTGGGGTTACTACCGCACCGTAGGCTAGCCCCGTTTGGGGTGACGTGCAGCGCGTCACCGACGGTGGCCGAGCCCACGCAACCGCAGTGGTGCTGCCGGTGGGTCACGCGCTGAGGACGAGGGTGCCGATCTGGTGCCGCAGGTGGGCGGACAGGAGTGAACGACGATGGCCGCGAGGCGTTCTTCGGTGATCATGCAGCCAACGACATTGTGCAATCTCAATTGTTCGTACTGCTACCTGCCTTTCCGTCGTCACGTCCGCCGGATGCCGCTGGCGGTAGCCCAGGCGGTCGCGGCGTCCATTGTGCCGTGGACCGAGCGGGCGGCCGTGGAGGTGTGTTGGCACGGAGGTGAACCGTTGACGGCAGGCCCTGCCCATCTTGGGCGGCTGATGGACTGCTTCGCGGGCCTGGACGTCGTGCACGGCGTACAGACAAACGCCACCCTCGTTGATGAGGCATGGGCCGAGTTCTTCTTGGAACGCGGCGTCCGCGTCGGGGTGAGCATCGACGGGCCGCCAGAGGACAACCAGCAGCGTGTGGACTGGGCCGGGCGGTCCGCCTTCGATCGCATCGTGCGCGGCATACGCTTGCTGGTGACCCGTGAGATGACCGTGTCGGTGATTGCCGTGGTGTCCGACCCCACACCCGAGCGGGCACGCAAGCTCTACACTTTCGTGGCTGACCTGGGCGCGGCCTGGTTGGGCGTCAACATCGAGGAGCGCGAAGGCAGCAACAACCGGCGCACAGCACCGCCCGAGAGTCAGGTCGCAGACTTCTGGGCGGCACTGATCGCGGCATGGCAAGCCAATCCCACCGTCAAGCTCCGGGAAGCCGACCGCGCCCTGAGCTACGCCAGGAATTTCCTCAACGGCGAACGCAACTGCGAAAGCGCGCACAGGCTCACCCCGCTGGATCCATTACCGACCATCGCCTGGAACGGCGAGGTCACGTTGATCTCACCGGAACTGGCTGGGTTCCGTTCGGACCGTTACGGCGATTTTTCCTGCGGCAATGTGCTCCGTACTCCACTGGACCGACATCCGAACCGGCATGCGGGCGGCATGGGTCCGCGAGTACCAGCGTGGCATCGCCGAGTGTCGCGCAACCTGCCCCTATTTCGCGTTCTGCGGCGGAGGTCATCCCTCGAACCGCTACTTCGAGCTCGGCCGGATGGACGGCACCGAAACCGACTACTGTCGCAACAGCAAAATCGCTCTCATAGAAGGAATAATGCTCCTTACCTCGCGCTGGGAGGCGGGTAAATCGCTCGAACCTCACCGCTGTTGCGCCGCCGACAAGTGGGACAATCGTCCGGTGTGGGATAACTGGAACAAAAGTCCCGAAAATCCTTGACAACCGGCCAACCTGGGACAACTGGGACAAGCGGTGAGCAAGCGCTAATCCTGGACCATCAGACCAGCTTCGGTCGCCAACCGAGGGGCGACCGAGGACGCCTGCTCAGCGGTGATCAACGCGCCCCGCAAACTGAGCAGACCTCGCCCGCCGACCAGCCGGGACGTCCGCAGGTCGCACCCTTTCGTGCCAGTGGCCTCGAACTCCGTGCCGGCGAAGTCGCAATTCGCGAACACCACGCTTGACAGGCACCCGCTGATCACCGTCTCCCGGAATGAACACCCAATGAATGCCGTGATCCCTTTGACCTTCTCGATGTGGATCGCGGCGAAATCCATTCGGCAACCCTCCACGTACAGGTCGCCCGCCTGCTCGACGGATAGTCGAAGGCCGATCGCCCGGCACCGCAGAATCTCGACTCGCCGTGCGGTCACCCGCTGTACCGACGCATTCGACAGATCCACGTCTTCCAGGGCCGTGTCGGCCAGCGTCATCGGACCGAGTTGTGACCCGGACAGGTCCACGCGACGCACTACCGAATGCGTCACGGACCCCTCGCCCGTCACCCCCGCTTGCTCGCCCGCGTCAACGAGCGAGTATTCAAAATCAAATTCTCCCTTGAAACCGGCGGGCTCCTCGCTCAAGTCAGTACGGTCTATCGACGGACATTGGATTGACCGACCCTCAGTCAGCTCGCGGAACTCCATGCCCCGACACTAACGACCGACCTTGCCACCGGTCCAATCACCACGACGGGCAAACACCGCTGCCACGCCCACCCGTGTCCGCAGGCTGCCCTTCGTGGTGAACCGTTCCGCGAGCCGGGCTCAGATCAGTGGGGTAGCTTCGGTGGGTCACGCGCTGAGGACGAGGGTGCCGATCTGGTGCCGCAGGTGGGCGACCTCGCTGATGTTCTGGTGGGCGGCGGCGTGCCGGTTGAGCTCCCGCAGGCCCTCAAGGGCTCGGCGGGAGCGGATGGTGCCGACGGTGTCCAGGGCTTGGGTGCCGAGGGCCGTGGCGTGGAGCGGGTCGCCGGTGGCCATGGTCAGGCTGGCCAGCTTGGTCAGGGAGATCGCCCGCCTGCGGGCGTGGCCCGGGGCGTTCCCGGCGATTGCCGTCGTGAACCGGTCTGCGACCTCAGTGGGGTCACGGCCCAACACCGCGAGATCGAACAGCGCTCGCCCGGTGTTCCCGGCGTGCATTCCGGTGTTGTAATGGGCCAAGAATGGCGGGTCGTCGGCCGGGATGGAGTGCGCGAAATGCTCATCGGCGGTGCCGATGGCGGCCAGTGTCTCGCCGACCCGGCGCATCTTGGCCAGCGCGCGGCCCCGGTGGGTGTGCAGGCTCGCCCGCTCGGTCGCGGTAAGCCGATCATCAGCGCGGACCAGGGCGAACTCGATCAGCGTGAGTCCTTCATCAGGCTGCCCGGTCCCGGTCGCCTGCGCCGCCATGTTCGACAGGATTTGGGCCCGCAGGTGCCAGTCTTCGGCCTGCTCGGCGCAGCCCAGCGCGAAGCCGAACACCTGGCGGGCCTCGTCGTGGGCATCGGCGTCGTAGGCCATGTACCCAGCCACGTCTGCGAGATCGGCGACCGCTGAGAACAGCTCGGGGCGCAGCTTGTCCGGGCAGGTGGCGTCCAGCAGACCGGCCGACCATCGCAACTGGGCCAGCACGGCATCCCGGGCCAACCCCCCACCGTAAGTCCAGCTCCATGACTCGAACACCTGCACGGAGCTGCGAATCTGCTCGATCTCGGTCGCGCCGACCCGAGCGGGGATCGGGGTGGGTTGGCTGCCCTCCAAGAGCGTCACGAGGGGTCCCAGGACGATGGTACCCACAGCCAACCCTGTGGTGGCGCTGACGAATTGTTGGCGTTTCACGTTGTCCCGTTTCACCACCGCGCGGCGGGGGTTGATGAACCCTAACGCGGTGTCGGTGGGGGCGCCCAGGATCGCTCGGAAGGCTTCTCGGCACAGTTTACTCGGCCAGCGCACGAGACCGCGTTCGATCTTGCCGAGGTGGTTGGCGTCCAGGGAGGTCATCGTCTCGTGGTGGTCCCAGATCCAGGCGTTGGCCAGCTCAGCCAGGTCCCGCCGGGACAGGCCCTCATCCGGGTGATTCAGTGAGGCGGTGCGTTCCCGCGCCGCCCGAAACCGATCATTCTCCATCGCCATGACGTGCCTCCCCCAGCCGGAATGTGTCTCGCATCATCGCCTGGCACGGCGGGCGCACGCCAACCCGGTGCCCCAGAAGGAGGATCCGGACTTTCCCCCCAACTTTCCCTTGCCGCCCCGTGATCACGGCTCACACCCGCAGATCCTGAGCCGGCAGAGTTGGCACCGCACCGCCACTGATCGCCTCGAAGTCCGCAGGGGGCGGTGCGGGGTGGCGACCCCGCTTCTCGGCCGACAAACCTCGCGGGGCCGCCACCTTCCACACGACAGATCAGCCGGGGGGAGTACCGCTGTGGACCGAGACGATGCCTCGGGCGGTGGGTCGGGAGGCACCGCCCCGCAATCACTGGCCGCCAACCCACCGCGTGACGTCGACGGCACCGTCATTCCTCTGCAGAGCCTGGTCGAACAGGTCGCGGTGGACAAGGCCCGCGGGGCGCTACCGTCCCGGCTGAACCAGCAAGGCCAGGTCATCGGCCATAGCCTCAACCTGATATACGTGCGCTTCGGATACGAGTACCACCTGACCAGCCTGCGCCCCCACCTCGTGCGCCTGGTCAAAGCGCCGAACACCTACTGATGCCCGCCGCCACGCCGTCTCATGGATCCTTGTGCACCTTGTGACCCGCCCGCCCACGGTCTCATGGATGCTTGCGCACCTTCCAAAGGGTTTACTCTGGACAGCGTGCTTGGTGTCATAGGGTGAACGCACCACCGGGAATGATACCCTATCGCTCGCCCGGTTAGCAAACAGAAGGAGTCATCGTCAGTGCAGGGTGCGGAAATCGTTGCCGAGGAACGAGAAGTCATCTCT
>JBDTAX010000111.1:0-13244 GCA_039924425.1 Pseudonocardiaceae bacterium | reverse complement strand
AAGTGCTTCCGTTGGTTGCCGGTACCCCCGCTGGAGAGCTGAGATGTCCTCGGAATTCAGTGGCGCCGCTGGCACGTCGGGCCAGTTCCATCCACCGGCCCATGATTTGCGATCCCCGCACCTCCAGTCAGGACAGATGCTGGGTCTTCGCTAAGAAATCGGCCAGCCCCTTGGCCTCGTCGACGCGCATGGTGACAAACCCGTGCGCCGCTCGGACCTCCGACGTCAGCGCCGGCTTCTCGGGAGTGAGCTCGATCGTCTGGGTGCCGGGACGGATCTGGTAGTGGTGCACCTGAACCTGTTGCGGGTCAGCGCCAGCGTTGGACCGGTACTGGTCGATGAGCAGCCCGATCGTGCGGGATTCGTGTGGATCGCCGAGTGGGACCAGAACGTGCAGCACGCCACGTCCGTCGAACAGCGCCCTCCCCGGCCCCGTGGACTGTTGTGACAGGTCGGCGAATGCTAAATCCCGAATCGGTACGGTATCGTAGAGCGCATCACGGAACCGCCCGGCGTCCAGCTCCAGATGCGAGGCCAAACCGGTCCGGGCCCAATCTCGGAGCCGCTCTTCCACCTCGGCCGGTTCCAGCCCACCGAGCTGGCTGGCTGCCGCGGCGTACGAGATGACAATCGGATTGTCGGCTCTGTCAACCGGCCTGGTGGTGCAGCTAACCGATGTGAACAGGACACCCATCGTGATCGCCACGATCGCCAGTCGTCTCCAGTTGAGTCGACGACGTGGGAGCCGCGCTGACACGTTGGCGATGACGTCCTCATGGAGTCCTCCCACAAGCGGCGTTTGGGGTGTTGCGATCCGCGTAGCCCCGACCAGGGACTACTAGTAAAGAGGACAAACGACATCCGATAAATACGCCGTACCCTACCCCGATCGGGTGAATGTGGCGCGCGTGCCGGCTTCGCTACCTCGACCTCAGAGTCAGATGTCGCGGTAGACCTTGCCGCGTCCCGCGACCCGAACGACGATCACTATGAGCTGGTCATCCTCGATCGCATAGACCACGCGGTAGTCCCCGACTCGAATGCGCCACAGATCATCAGCACCAACCAGTCGAGTGGCGCCAGGTGGCCGGGGATCATCCGCCAACGTGGCAACCTTGCGCAGCACACGAGCACGAATCGGGCTGTCAAGCCGATCAAGGTTCTTCTTTGCGGACCGCTCGAACTCGACCGCGTAGCCACCGCTCACTGAGCAGCTACGTCAGGGTACGCAACGAGATCATCGGCGTACTCGGCCAGTACCTCGGACAGCGGGACACGAGGTGCACGGTCTGCTAGCGCGGCACGAGCAGCTCGGATGTCCTCGGCTTCTTCCAGCGCCGCGACAGCGGCAGCCCCCGCCGTCGCGACGTCAGTTGGTACCACCGCCGCGACCGGCTGACCGTCGCGCATGAGGTACACCACCTGGCCATCGACCGCAGCGTCCACCGCCTCCACCGGGGCACCACTATGCGGAGGTAGTTCAAACGAGTGCGCTGCTGTCATGCTCCCAGCATAAGTGTCACGTCCTCAGGGGATGAGGACGGCCGCGCCGTGCACCCGGTTGGCGGCGAGGTCGGTCAGCGCGGTGTCGGCCCGGTCCAGCGGGTAGGGGGTGGTCGTCACGCGCAGCCGGTACTCGGCGGCGAAGCGCAGGAACTCGTGGCCGTCGTGGCGGGTGTTGGCGGTGACGCTGCGGAGCTGCCGCTCCTGGAACAGGTGTCGCTGGTAGTTCAGCATCGGGATGTCGGTCAGGTGGATGCCGGCCAGCGCCAGGGTGCCGCCCCGGTCGAGCGCGGCCAGCGCGGCGGGCACCAGCTCCCCGGCGGGGGCGAACAGGATCGCGGAGTCGACCGGCTCCGGTGGTGCGTCGCCAGCCCCGCCCACGGAGCTGGCGCCCAGGGCCAGAGCGAGCTCGCGGGCTTGTGCGCTGCGGGTCAGCACGTGCACGGTGGCGCCGTGGGCCAGCGCGATCTGGGCGGTGAGGTGCGCGCTGGCCCCGAACCCGTAGAGGGCGAGGCGCCCGCCTGGCGGCAGGTCCGCCCGAGCCAGCGCTCGCCATCCGATGATGCCCGCGCACAGCAGCGGCGCGAGCTCAGCGTCGGAGTAGCCGCTGGGCAGCGGGTAGGCGTAGTCGGCGGGCACGGTGGTGTAGTCGGCGTATCCGCCGTCGGCGTCCCACCCGGTGTACTCCGAGTGCGGGCACAGGTTCTCCGACCCGCGAGTGCAGTACCGGCACCGTCCGCAGGTGTGGCGCAGCCAGGCGATGCCCACCCGTTGCCCGGTCTGGAACGGGCTGGCCCCGTCGCCCCCGAACTCGACGACCTCACCGACCACCTCGTGACCGGGAACGACCCCACGCCGGTGCACGGGCAGGTCACCCTCAGCGACGTGCAGGTCGGTGCGACACACCCCGCAGGCCAGCACCCGCACCAGCAGCTCCGCCGCCGCTGGCCGGGGTAGCGGCTCCCGCACCCGTTCCAGCGGGCGGGTGCTCATCGGTCCCGGCCGCCGCACTCGCCAGGCCCGCGCCGCACTCATGACGCGCGGAGTCGGGCGTCCGCGAGCTGGTCGAGGAGGACGGCCCACTGCTCGCCGGTCACGCTGATCGTCGGGCCTGCGCCCTGGCCTTTGGTGTCCCGGATGCGGACCAGGCCGTCGCGATGATCGAAGTTGACCTCGACGCACTCTCCCGCGTAGCTGCTCCAGCTCGACTTGAACCATCCACCGGCTGCGATGCGCGGTTTGCGCGTCGGGGTGGTCATACGGTCTCTTTGCGGGTGCGCTGGATCAGCACCAGCGAGTCTTCCCTGCTCAAGGCCCAGTCCATGCCCGCGTCGAAGCTCGCGACGCACTCCCGGAGTGTGACGCGACGATCGCTGATCGCCTGCGAGCTGATGGCCTCCTGCCAGAGCAGATCGGGCAGTCGCGGTGAGTCGAAACTGAGGATCGTCATCGGATATCCGATCAGCGGGTGGGCACCGGCGCTGAAGGGCATGACGTGGACCTCGACGTGGTCATGTTTGCCTTCGATGACCTCGGTGAGATGCTCGAGCTGACGGGCCTGCACGGCACGGCCGCCGACCTCCTGGAGCAGGGCGGCCTGGTGGATCACCGTCGACACGCGCAACGGGGCCTCACCACCCAGTCGTGCTTGGCGGGCCAGCCGGGACTCCAGCCGTGGCCCCACCTCCACCGGGCGGATGTAGGGCGAGCCCCCTTTGAACGTGGCGCGGGCGTAGTCGGCGGTCTGCAGCAGGCCGGGGATGAGCTCCGCCTGGTAGTAGCGGGCGCTGGCGGCGCCGGCCTCCAAGCCGAGGAAGCGCAGGAACTCATCGGAGTGCAGGGTGGTGTAGTCGTGGTACCACTCGTGCAGCCCGGCTCGGGCGCGGATCGCCTCCAGCTCCGCCAGCTCGTCCGGGGACAGTTCGTAGGCCTCGGCCAGGTCGGTGAGCTTGGCTGCGGTCAGGCGCCGCTTGCCGCTCTCGATCGCGGAAATATTCGTCCCGCCGATCCTCGTCGTCTTGCCCACGACCGCCGCCGTGAGCCCGAGCTGCTCGCGGCGTTCCCGCAGCCGCAGGCCCAGCTCCCAGGACTGCACAGTGCTCGACGTCACGCTGTGGCCACCCCCGCCGCACTCCCTCCTCACGCCACACGACCAGCCACGGAGAACTTCGCCTCGGCCACGCGGTTGACAAGTTCACCCATTCGGGACATTGCATCATGATAACTATCAGACCAACCTGATAGTTATCATGAGTGATACGAGATCACTCCGCAAAGGTCTGGAGCGTAGCCAGCGTGCGGAAGCTTAGGTGGGGGATGGCGGGCGAGCGGCAACCGGGCTCCGTCACCGACGCCGGGCACCCTCCACCCGCGAAGCTGCGCGCCACTGTCCACCAGGTGCCCGATCCTCACCTGACCGTCGAACGCGCCTGCCCAGGGCGCATCCCCCGATGTTCGGCGGTCCGCCAGTCGCCCTCGATGGGGCGGCTGGTTTCCCGCGACGGCGGTCCCGGGCTCGCGCCCCGATGACCGCCTCGGGGCCGCCGTCGCCTCTTTAATACAACCGCCGCGAGAAGGAAGGCCTACGGGATGCCCATTCCGAGGATGGACGCCCACATGCGCGTGGGTGTGCTGCGCTGCGATGGTTGCTGGAGCGCGGTGACGGCTGAGCTGCCCGCGACGCCCGATGCTCTGGGTGATGCCGAGCGGTTGGTGGCGCGGATGGTGCCCGCGTGGAACATCACCGCCGAGCACACTGCCGCCGTGCAGGAGGTGACCCGCGTTCTGGTGCGGCAGGCGGTCGCGCGGGAGTCGGCGACGATGGTCGGTTTCGCGCTGGTCAGGCACGTCGACGGGATCATCGTGGAGGTCTGCGAGGCGGTCACCTGGTCACCCGGTGCGGTGTTGTTGCTCAGCCTGCCGCAGCCGAGTGGGCTGCACTGGTGTCACGACGCCCAGGGCCAGTTGTGCGGCCGGCTGCTCTGGTGCGGAGTCCCCACACCCCAGCGCGTCCCCAGCGCCGGGGCTCCCCGCAGCCTGCGAGGCGGTTACCGGCCACCGGTCGGCTGAAGTGAACAACCCCCACTTGCCTGAGCCAGACGTGTCCTGCGGATCTTGCCCTTACGTGATCGACTCCATTATCGCCGAGTTCGACAAGAGCGCTGTTGCGGGCGGCCTGAGTAGGCTCTGTTGCCGAACTCGGCGCACTGTGAGCAGCGCGAAGCAGGACCGCCTCTCGCTCATCTCAGCGCCGCTCTCCATGGCGGGCGGAGGATCACGGGTGAGGACCAATGTCGAGCATAGTGATCACGGCGACGGTTTGATTTGGGAGCTGTCTGTGTGCCATAGCGTGGGGTTACTGGTGGTCGCTTGGGGTGTTCTGTGACCAGCACCGGCCGCAGTTTAGGGTGAGGGCGGCGTCGACGTGAGAGGGTTCCGCGTGTCAGGGTGCTTGTGTGTTGGTCAGTGGGTTGGGTGGCAGTGTGGTGTGCATGAGTGAGACGTTGTAGCGGTCGTATTGGGTCATGGTGAAGTAGATGTCGGGCCCGTGTGAGTCTGGGTGCAGGAAACCGCCATAGAGGGTGGGGTACTGGCTGGAGGTAGCGACCGGTATCGGTGCGCTCCATGGTCCGGTGGGTTGTGGGGCTAGCCGGATCACGATCGCTCCGTGTGGCTGGTCGAGGTACATCATTTCCCAGCTCTTGAGGGTCTGGTCGTAGCGGACTGACAGCTCCCCGAGGGGCCCAGTCACGATCGGGGCTGCGATCACGCTGGCGCCCCGCTGCCAGGCTGTCCCGGTCCAGTACTCGTAGGCCCACGTGTCCAGCAGCCGCTGTTCGGGTACCCGGGCGAGGTAGGCGTCACCGAGGCGGCCGTTGGGTGTGCCGAAGGTGTAGACGAAGCCATCCTGGCGGGCATAGGCGATCATCTGGAATTTCTCGTCGAAGCCCGGGGTGTTGGGCCGAACCGCGCTGGGACTGGCTATCCAGGTCTGCCCCCCGTCGTCGGAGTACGCGATGTCACTGTAGTTCGTGATCCACTGACCGGGTTGGTCGAAGTGGCGTATCGACATGTAGGCCAGGTAGTTACGGCCACCGACGTTGACGCCGCCGGTCGGGATCTTGCTGATCTCGACACCGTCCCGTTTGAGGGAGGGCAGCAGTTCCTTGGCGTGGCCCGCGCGGTCGGTGACGTAGTCGGTGAAGGCCAGGCCTACGGCCGGGTTGTGGTCATCGCTGCGGGCCAGTGTGTTCGAGCGCCAATCGCTCGCTGCCGGGTCCTCGACCTCGCTGCCGTGACCGGCCCACCCGGGTCCGAAGGTGTCGCCGAAGGCGGTCAGGATCCGCCCTCGGTCATCGGTCCACATGATCCCCAGGTCGGTTCCCTTCACCTGGTACCGCGCCTGCGTCGCGTTGAGGGACTCCGCGCCGGTGAGCACGGCAACCCGGCTTGCCTGACCCTGCGGCGCAGTGTCAGCTCTCCCCGGCTGGGCTAGACCGACCGGGACTACCGTGATCAGGGCCACCAGAGCAGCCCCTGTTTGAGCTCGGTAACTGAGCATCGTTCTCCCCTCGCATGGACACGCGCCGTCGCGGCGGTGCGTGGCTTGCGCCAGCGCCCCGTAGCCCCCTACCAACGGGAGACGTCCTCAACGCCCGAAAGGGGGAAGACTGCCCGCTTCGAGGCACTCGGGAGTTAACGCGTGCCACGGCGTATGAGTGACGGTGATCAGACTGCTCCTCTTGGGTGAGCTCCGAGCGGGTGCGGCATCGGTGTCCCCAAGAGCCTGTTCAGCACCATCCGTGACGCATGACAGGCCACAGGTCAACGGGGCTGACCGAGCATCCCGACACACCCTTCCAAGCTGGGCATCTGGCCGCCCAGAGACAGATGTTCCACGGCTCCTCGCCCTGCCGGGTAGCTGAAATCACGCGGATCGCAGACGAGTTGTCTTGGAGCCGGGCTCTCTCGGCACCGACGACCACGCGCGTAGCTGGAGCCGACTTGTCCGTTATCGACAGTCGTCTTCGTCGAAGGGAAACCGCAGCGACCGCATCGCCGCCTCGTCACGCTGAGTAGTCGGACACTGGTTCTCCACAGCTCCGTGGCCACCAGCGTGATGGAACAGATCGCGGGACGGTCGCATACCTGGTCCAGCATCAGTGACATCTGATGCGACTTGCCGCTCGTCTACTTCTTCAGCCGTGCGGAACAACCCGCCATTCTGGTCGCGCGATGGTACGTGATCAGTCAAGTTGCGCCTTTCCTCGGCGGGGTGCTGCCTGGGCCCGCGACAGTCTGACACCCGACGTCGCGGTTCGGTGCCATGCCAGGTGGCCGACGGGTCCTAGCCCCCTTGATGCCTGCCCACAACCCGTCCACGTAGGCATGAAGCAGCTGGCGGGCAGCCAGCTGGCCCGCCCGACCAGCCTCGCTCATTCGGACAAAGCGGCCCCGGAGGGGTCCTCGTCAATGGCAGGAACGTCACGGGGCTCGTCGGCAAAGTCGGTTCAACGGCCGACTGCCCGGGCTCCGACAGTTCCTCGTCGAGATCGGTCAGTATGATGCTGCCGCTCAGCCGCGTCCAGCTCGGGGTCCTTGATGCCCACCCGGTGCTCCTGTCGATCCCGGCCGCCTGAGCCGAGCACCGCCGCCGGAGCGGACCCGCAGGAACGGTCATGGTCGCGGGCTCTCGCTTCAGTCAGGCTATCCGGGGAACCAGGGATCCTGGCGGGGGACCCGCGCACCCGCACGCCCCCGGTCACCAGCAACCTGCACCCGTCGGGGTTCGACACGATCATGCCCAAAACCCTGGCCACCGCCACCGTCGACCGGCTGCTCCACCACGCGCACATCGTGCTCACCGAGGGCACCAGCCTGCGCCTGGCCGAGGCCACCACCGGGAGGGGGGTGGTCCCCTTAACCTAGATCAACAGGAGATCAGCTGACCGCGGACAGGGACATAAGCTGTCCACCAACAGGGAGATCAACTGTCCGCCCACAGGGAAGTCGAGCTGTCCCTTGACAGGCACGCGGACGCACGGCCGATCCGCGTGCACACCGAGGTGCTCAACAGGCATAGCAGTCGTGTAGCAACGGCCCGGGGACGACGGTAGATGACTCCAGGCCACCTCCGAAGGTCTCTCTAGGCGGGACGTCATGGGCGCACTGCGGCACACGGAGCGCCCATGACTTACACGCGAGGGGCAGACCAGCTTGATCGAGTAGGCATGGGCGTTCGTACCAGATCGTCCAGGGAACTCCCGGGTGGACTCTCCCCGTGGCCGCGCCGTGGGAAAGGTCCTCCGAAACAGTCCACCGACCGTGTGTTTCGCTTACTCTCACGCTGGCTGGTTGCGTGCTTGGTCCAGGTCTTCGCGGTCGTCGTTCAGGTCTATGGCCTTCACCTGTGTGACCACGTCCTCCAGCGTCTCCGGGAGCAGCCCGTCCGGCTGCGAGTACACCAGCACACCCTTCCGGTACGCCATGATGGTGGGGCTCCTGCTGATGGTGGCAGCGGCCGCCAAGCCCCGCTCGGCCTCGACGTCGACCGTGCCGTAGACGACGTCGGGATGCTTGGTCGAGGACGCTGCGAACGTCGGCGCGAACCTGCGGCAGCCCTCGGACGAGGAGTCACAGAAACAGACGAAAACCACATCGTTGCCGATGACTACCTCATCGAAGTTCGCTTCAGTCAGGGTCTGGGTGGCCATAGCATCCCTTCATGTCGTTGTGCCGATGCACCATCGTGCACGTCGCTTACCCCGCGTATGCCATTAACCACGGTTAACAACGGTGCCCCCTGACCCGACCCGACCGCAGATCGAAGCCCCTGACGGCGCATCGGGCACAGCCTTCCACACTGGGCCTCACAAGTGATCATTTTCAGTCAGCCGTCAGTGGAAGTGACGTGACGGGGCCGTACGGGTTGATCCACAGGGGTCCCTAGGGCTGCTCTCCGTTTCGCGATGGTTTCGCGAACGGTGGCAGATGGGGCCTGATGACGGCAGACAGTGGCAGAACACAAGATCTGCCTTGAGCGGAGTTTATGCTGTTCAAGGCTGGTTTCTCCTGGTGAGTGGTGGTGCACCCGGCAGGATTCGAACCTGCGACACACGGTTTAGGAAGAGCTGCGACACCGGTCCCTACCCTCGCTACCAGCGGCTACAGTTCGTCGAGCGTTGCACCACGGCCGTCCTGAGGTATGATTGTGCCCCAGTTCGCACCACGATCCGCACCACGCCTACTGCCTGCGCACCAGTGAGTTCGTCCGCGACCCGGCTGGCTGTTTCATGGTAATCACGTACCGCTGTCGTGAATCAAGTGGTTCAGAAGGACGTGACACTCGGTGAGGTTGGCCACGGCGTGTGGTGCGCCGGCGTCTCGCAGCGCCTGCGTGCTTGTCTTGCCGGTGGCTACCCCGATCACGCGTACGCCGGCCGCTAGCCCCGCTTCGACGTCTTTCGGTGTGTCGCCGATCAGCACTGTGGCGTCGTTGCCGAACACCACGCCGGTTCGTTCGGCTGCTCGCCGCTGGGCGATCACGACCAGCTTGGGCCGTTCGGGATCGTCGTCGCCGTAGGCTCCGGCGTCGAGGTCGAGGTAGTGGTCCAGGTCGAAGACTTCGAGTTTGATGCGGGCCACGTCGCGCAGGTTGCCGGTCAACACGCTCTGGTAGACGGTCGGGCTGTGCGCCAGGCTGGCGAGCGTGTCGTGCGCGCCGGGCAGAGCGCGGCCCACCCTGCGCAGCTCATCCCGTGCATCGTGGTAACTCCGAACCAAGGCTCGCGCCAACCGCGTGATCGTTTCTTCGGTTGGCGCGATGTCGTTGAGCCGCAAGCTTTCGGCCATGATGTCCAGCTCAGTCCGACCGGAGATCGACGCCAGTGTAGTGAGCGGTGTGCCGGTGGCGGCGGGGAATGCTCGCTCGTAGATGGCGCGGCCGACGCCCCGTGTTTCGATCAGGGTGTGGTCGAGGTCCCACAGCACGAGCAGGCGCGGCGCATGCCGACAGGTGGACGCGGCGGACATGGGCGCAGTCTGCCACCCTTCACCACTGGTGCAGGCGGCGTACGATCTGTGCCGCTCACGCCTCCGGGGAGGGGATGACGGGATGGACGAGCAGTGTGCCCAGGTGATCGGTGCGCGGGTGCACGCGGCTCGCGCGGCCAAGCACCGGACGCGGGAGGTTGTGGCGGGCTTGAGCGGTATCACGACCGACTACCTGTACCAGATCGAACGTGGCAAGAAGCTTCCCACCATCCCCGTGTTGGCTCAGCTCGCCCAGGTGCTCAACGTGCCGCTGTCCAGGCTGATCGACACACCGGGAGCTTCTGGCCAGCGATCGGCCGAGCATGCCCGATGCTGGCCTGCTGCTGTACCGGGCACTGACACAACCGATCGTGCGGCGCCTCGGCCACGGTGGAAGAGGCGCGACCACGCTGCGTGTCTACGCCGCGTGGGTCGCGGCGTCCGACCGCAAGGCGGCCGAGATCCTCGGTTCCCGCATGCCCAAGCGTCGTCTGGGTTCTATGGACTAAGGAGAGGCCGCTGTGTCCGCCGAGAGACCGACTATTCTGGCTACGTCTATGGGGTTCAATCGAGTTCGGGACCCTTGGCGGCCATCGCCCATATTTCGATACGCGTTTGACCTGGCGGGCGGTCCGGCGCGCCCGAAGCTATGTTTCCTGACCACCGGCACCGGTGACCGACAAACAAGCATTGATAGCTTCTATTCGGCATTTACGGATAGCGGTGTGGACGCAAGCCATCTCTCGTTATTCGAGAAACCGAATGTGGGCGACGTGTCGGCCAACCTGAAGAAACAAGACGTGGTTTGGGTGGACCGGGGCAGCGTGGCTAACTTACTTGCTGTCTGGCGGACGCACGCTCTTGATGAGATAATGCGAGACTGCTGGCAAAGTGGTGTTGTGCTTGCCGGGGAGTCGGCGGGGTCACTGTGTTGGCACTCTGGCGGCACCACCGACTCGTTCGGGGACGTCCGGCCTCTCGCGGATGGGCTTGGTTTCGTGCCGTACTCGAACGCGGTTCACTACGGTGAGCGGCGCGAACTCTTTCAGCGGTGCATCGCTTCTGGGGCGCTGCCGGACGGGTACGCCACCGACGCCGGTGCTGGTTTGCACTACGAGAGCACCGAGCTTGTCGCCGCCGTTGCCGACCGGAAGGGCGCCGGTGCCTATCGCATCACCCGGCGTTCGGCTGATGGAGGTGTGTGCGAGGAGTCGCTCGAGGTGAGGTATATCACGTGATGGCTGTACGGCTATCCAGTCGGCGCAAGAAGTCTTGCACATCGCTCCGGCCATGCCATCGATCAAGTACTCGCGCGGTACGGCGCAGCTCACTGCGCGCGGATAGTGAGTCGACCTGCTCAATGGCCTCAAGAGTTTCCCACGACAAACGGCACGCTTCAGCGGGCTGACCGGCGTTAGCGTAGGCTCGCGCAAGCTTAGAGCGAGTAATTATGGCCGTGCGGGCAGATGACCTTGACAACGACGTCAGTCTGGGTTCAAGCACCGGAATCACGCGCGATCCGTAGCCGAGATAGATATCACACGTCGCTTGAAAGATGACAAACAAATCGTCATCTACCACGCTGCGTTGACCGAGCAACGTGTCGTCCTCACGGGTCGGTTGGGCAAGCCAGTCCATAGCCGCATCGAGGGCATGGCGGCTGGCATCTCTATTTCCGGCAAGCGCGTAGCCGTAGGCCATCTGCTTGGCCGCCAGTCCTTTCATGCGCGGTGCGGCGTCTGGCATATCGAGTACATGATGAGCTTGGTCGACGGCGCGTCGCCCATCGCTGGAGAAGCTCATGACCATCATTGATCGCCGAACGAAGCTGTACTCTGTCATCGCTGACCAATTAGCGGCCTGCGCCCATTGTGACGCCCGGTCGATCCAGTACATTGAGCTCGGCAAATCGCCTACCTCTTCGTTTAGCCAGCTCAACGACTCAGCGTAG
Source organism: Pseudonocardiaceae bacterium (assembly GCA_039924425.1). Classification (GTDB taxonomy): domain Bacteria; phylum Actinomycetota; class Actinomycetes; order Mycobacteriales; family Pseudonocardiaceae. Next base: position 1,759 of record JBDTAX010000111.1, on the reverse strand, counting down.
CGGGCTTGTAGGGCGCTGTAGCGTTGACTGTCGTGCTTGGCCGCTCGGCGGCGTAGACCATCCAAGATGGCGACATTACCCAACAGTCCGTCCATGAGCTGTTGCGGCGGCAGCACTCGAGCGGCCTCCTGGAAACAATTAAAAGCATCTCCAAAATACTGCAGGAGATCACTATCCAACCCAATGTCATCTAGTGCCCGTTCGAACTGGCCCTGCAACTCGCCGCTCGCAATCCCGACACCAAGAGCTGTCAGCAGCTCCCGCCGAGACAGCGGCATCGCGGCACCTCCTCCCGGCAGTAACACAACAAACACGTCTGAACCGGGTACCCCGGAAGCGAGTTCGTTGTGTGGCTTGTCGGCGACCCCCGCTGCCGCAAGCGACGCAATCACGCCGCCTGTCCCATAAATCCGGTCCAGCTCCTGGGCTAGCCACGGATGAAGCCGACGGTGCCCAGACTCTACGCACGAGACGGTCGACTCAGCGCATCCGGCCTGCCGGGCCACCGCGTCCAGCGTCAGTTGCTGCACTGTCCGCAGCTCACGCAGTACCACACCGAGTTTGGCATCGCCCAGCACTGATCTCCCCCCTTGACAGCTCTTCACGACCACACGCGGTCGCTCGACTACCGACAGCAAACACAAGACGCTAGCGAAAGTCCCGCACGCGCCACCCGGAGGCGCCTCGTGTCTTGATGCCCGGCGCTGGATGCAGATCCACAAGAGATGAACCCGAAAGGAGCGTACCGTGTCACCTGGTCACCGGAAACTTGGACGGGGACGTGCGGCAGCCGGTGATGCTGTCGCCGCTGGCCGCGCGGATGCGGGTCGCAATGCTGCGGTGTGCGGGGTACACCGCTCTGTTGCGTCCGCTGCGGGCCTGGCCACCCTGGAATCCAGTCACTTCGTGTCTTGCTCCTGCTGGCGATTCCATCGGGGCCAGGCGGGCTCTCAACAGAGCGGTAGCCCCAATCGGAATGGGGTGGTGCCCGATGGAGGCTGATAGCCCGGATTTGGTGATCGCGGAGCGACTGCTCGATGACCTCAAGCTGCGTGGCTTTGAGTTCCGGCGGGTCGCCCCGGGCGAGGACGGGCCATTGGTGGGAAGCCGAGTGAGCGTGACTGGGTGGACATGATCCGTATCGCGGGATTCGGTCGAGATTGTTTCGCGTGGCGCGAGCGGACATCCTCACTGATCGTTCCCGGCGACGGACTGATAGAGCATCGGGTGGACGGCGATGCACTGACCGTGCTCAACAAAGTAATGACCTGGGAGACGGAATCGTGATTTTCAAATGCTCCGGAGAGGTGGGTCGTGACGAGCCGCTGTGCGCGGCGTTGCGCGGCGTGCTGCGTGCCGTGGTGGAGTCACCGCGCGGTACGGGTGGGATCGGCTCGGTGGAGTGTCGGGCGGTGGTCACGCTGTATTCACTGTTGAGGGATCATCCGGTTGATCAGTGGGGTCGCTGTCAGTCCTGCCGCAGGCCTGGGTCGGTGCTCGGGTTGCGGTGGTCGTCAGTGCCGGGTGCGCAGCAAGGCGACGTTGTGCTTGCGTCAGCTCGATGAGCTGCTGCTGCTGAGTCTGGTGGCCGACGAATAAGGACTGGACGCCGGCCACCACCTTCGGTACCGGGGCCGGCCGCGCCGGTGATCCATGACGACACCAACCGGCTGGCCGTGATCGCAGTCGATCCGCAGTTTCTGGCTGGCGTGTTTTCTCGGCGTCCTCTGGATCGCCGACCGATGAGCGGCGGCGGGAC
>JBDTAX010000110.1:0-6163 GCA_039924425.1 Pseudonocardiaceae bacterium | reverse complement strand
ACAGTGTCTTCGCCGTCACCCCCGCTCTGCCCAACGAGACGTAACACCGCGCGAAGCTCGTGTAGCAGCACGAGACATGCGCAGACTCTGATAACTCGCGAAATGAGTTGGCGCCGGTGGCGACGCCGACCGTGTAGCAGCCAGCCGCGCTGGCGGCCTCGGCGCCGAGCAGTGAATCCTCGACCGCGACACAGGAAGCGGGTGGGAAACCAAGACGCGTGGCCGCTTCCCGATAGGTATCCGGAGCGGGTTTCTTCCGCAAGCCCGGTTCGTCGTTGCCGACGATGATATCCGCGATGATTCCGGCGTTGGCCAGAGTCTTGCGAATTTCGACGTGCGGGTTGTTGGAGACCACGGCGATAGGCATACCCTGGTCACGTGCCGCGGCGATGATCTCAGGGATGCCGTCGTGGATCGCCATCACCGCTACCCGGCGCTGCGACGCATACTTCTCCACAAGTCGTGAGATGGCTTCCGGAGTGAGCCCGAGCGCGCACGCGTCTGAGATCCTGCGCCAGAAGTCCGAAATCGCGTACGCGAAGTTTTCTCGAATTACCGACCGAGGTACCTCCACAACTGATCCCAGCTCGTCTTGGAGGAGTGTGTCCACGATCTCATAGTCGAGCGAAAGCGAGTCGAGCAGAACACCGTCGAGGTCGAAGAGCAGGGCAGTGGTGCCTTCGGGGACGTCGAGACGACCAGCCAGAAGCATGAAAGCGATGCTACCCGGCCAGCCCGGCCATGCACGCCGGTCGGGTTCAGAGCAGCTGCGGCGGCTGCGGCACGCCGAGCAGGTGTCGGGAGTACCGGCTCCTGGCCTCCGCACTGAGGAAGGTGTGCGTGTCGAGGGTGCGCAGGTCCCGGAAGCAGCGCTGCAGCGGTTGGTCGGCGTAGACCGCACCCGCTCCGGCCAGCCGGAACACGTCGTCCACCGCCGTGACCGCCGCCCGCACCGCATGCTGGGCGGCCAGCGACAGCTCGGCACGCTGGTCCAGGCTCAGCGGGTCACCGGCGCACGCGGTGTCCCACAGCGTGCCGATCACATCGAACGCGAAGGCCCGCGCGGAGCGCAGCCCGCCCTCAGCGGCCGCGAGCTGCACCTGCACGTGCGGGTCGTCAGCCAGCCGCAGCCGCCGCTCCAGCCCTCGGGTCTTGGTGCGGGCCAGCTCGGCGAACTCGTCGAGCGCCCGGCGGGCGACCCCGAGCGGGAACCCCATCAGGATCACGTTGAGGTAGGAGAACGCCGGGAACCGCCACAGCGGGCCGTCGTGGCGCGGTTGGCTGTCGAGCAGGTTGACGAGCAGCTCAGCTGGTACCGGCAGCCCCGCCAGCGCCAGGTCGTGACTGCCGGTGCCGCGCAGGCCAGCGCTGTCCCACGTGTCGAGAACCTGGCCTCGGTCGGTCGGGAAGAACACCAGCCGCCACTGCGGGGCGCCGTCATCGCCCACCTTCGGCGCGCCGTGCTCGTCCAACACGACAGCGCCGACCTGGGAGAACCGGGCGTGCCGAACGCCGGTGTTGAACGCCCACCGCCCGCTCACGGTGAACCCGCCCGCGCCATCCGGTGCCGCCGAACCGGTGGGCGCGACCGTGCAGCTCGACGCGCCGTAGGGGTGGCCCGCGATCAGCTCGCGCGCGGCGTCGGGTTCCAGCCAGGCGAAGAACGCGATGCTCGTGCCGATCAGGGTGGTCCAGCCGGCGGATCCGTCCGCGTAACTGATCTCTTCGATGATCGTGACGACCGTTGCCGGGTCCAGCTCAAGACCACCCAACGAACGCGGCAACCACACCGCGAACAGCCCCGCTTTTTCGATCCGCTCGGCAAGCTCAGGTGGCATGGTGCGCAGCTGTTCGCCTTCACGCGCGCGCTCCCGGATCTCCGGGGCCAACGCCCGCGCGGCTTCTAGCGCACCAGCCGCCACATCGCCCGTCACCCGGCCATCATGCCGGACCCGATCGCCGTTCGGAGCCGAACTGCGGTTAGGGCACCGTGCGCAGCTGGCACACCTGCTCACCGGTCAGTAGCCGGAACACCACGTGGTGTGTGACAGTGTTCAGTACTGGCACACTCTCGCAGCTCCGGAGGTGCGGTGATGAGTCAGATCGCGGACTTGGGTGGCACGGAGGGTTGGGGGCGGGTCAAGACGCCGAGCGCCGAGGAACCGGTTTTTGGGCAGCCATGGGAGGGTCGGGCTTTCGCGCTTACTTTGCTCTCGATGGGTGTGTCCGGTCGCAACCACGACGCGGCCCGGCACGCCGTGGAACGTCTAGAGCGCGCCGAATACTTCGACGACGGCCACTGGGGGAGCTGGTTGTATGCCACCGAGCTGATGCTCGTCGACAGCGCGATCCTGGCGCCGGGCGCGGTCGAGGCCCGGGCCCACCAGCTGCGCGGCGAGGACGTCGCTGAGCCTGCGGTGCCCGAGCCGAACAAGCCCGACTACGCGCCGAGCGCTGCCGGGTCCCTTCGCACCGTGGCGGATCCACCGCGGTTCACCGTCGGCGAGGCGGTGCGGGCCAAGGACATCCAGCCCGAGGGCCACACCCGGTTGCCCGGTTACCTGCGCGGGCACCGCGGTGTGATCGAGCAGGTCCAGCCCGCCGCGCTGCTGCCCGACACGAACGCGCATTTCCTCGGCGAGAACCCGCAGCACGTCTACACGGTGCGCTTTGACTCCCGTGAACTGTGGGGGGCCGACGCCGAGCCCTTCACGCTCACCGATGAGCTGTTCGACAGTTACCTGGTGCCGTGTCATGAGTGAGACCAGCTCAACGCGGCGGTTGCCGATCGCCCTGCGCACCGAGGCGCTGGAGCAACTGCTGACCGAGCGCGGCCTGGTCGACCCGGCGGCGATCGACAACATCGTCCAGACCTACGAGACGGCGGTCGGGCCGATGAACGGCGCCAAGGTGATCGCCAAGGCGTGGACCGATCCGGACTACCGCGAGCGGCTGCTGGCCGAGGGCACTGCCGCGATTGCCGAGCTCGGCTTCACAGGCCAGGAGGGCGAGCACATCGTGGTCGTAGAAAACACCGCGGACACCCACAATGTGATCGTGTGCTCGCTGTGCTCGTGCTACCCGTGGCCGGTGCTGGGGTTGCCGCCCAGCTGGTACACGGACCCGGCCTACCGCGCCCGCATCGTGCGCCAGCCGCGTGTGGTGCTGGCCGAGATGGGCCTTGAGCTACCCGCCGACACCAACATCGTGGTCCGGGACTCCTCCTCGGAGGTGCGCTGGCTGGTGTTGCCGCAGCGACCGGCCGGCACCGAGGATCTGTCACCAGAGCAGCTGGCTGGGCTGGTCACCCGTGATGCCATGGTCGGTGTGGCGAAGGTCAAAGCGCCGTGACCGCCGCCGCGCCACTGGACATCGACGGTCCCGCCGCGCCGCCGCGGAGCAACGGTGAGCTGGTGTTCGCCGAGCCGTGGGAGAGCCGGGCGTTCGGCTTGGCCGTCACCCTCTACCACGCCGACGCCTTCGAGTGGTCCCAGTTCCAGGCTGCGTTGGTGGCACACATTGCCGCCTGGGAGCGCGCGCACCCGCCCGGGGAGGGCTTCAGCTACTACCGCTGCTGGCTGGCCGCCGTGGAATCGGTGCTTGCGGAAGCGGGCTTGATCGACCCCAACGAGGTCGCGAAGCGAGCTGCCGTGCTCGCCGCCCGGCCCCCCGACCACGACCACAACAACTCGTCGTAGGTGTAGGTGACGGAATCGAGCGTCCGTTGACATGCGGATTCGGCTACCGAACCCGACGAAGGCTTTTTCCGCGATCATGATCGCGGGGGCGTTGGTGTTGCCGCGGGTGATGACTGGCATCACCGAGGCGTCCACGACCCGCAGCCCGTCGACGCCCCGCACGCGCAGCTCGCTGTCCACCACCGACCCGATCGCGCAGGTCCCGACGGTATGATAGAGCGTCTGGCTGTGACGCTGGATGTAGTCGAGGATGTCGGCGTCGCTGCCCGAGGCGGGGATGCGCAGCGCGTCCCGCCGATGCTCGGTGAGAGCTGGTTGCTCGGCGATCTCCAGCAGCGTGCCCACGGCCCGGATCGTGGCGTCGCGGTCCTCCTCGGTGGTGAAGTAGCCGTGCAGGATGTGCGGCTTGGCCGAGGGCAGCAGGGAGCGGAGGAACACCTTGCCGCGGCTGGTGGGCCGTAGCGGGCTGACACCGACAACGAACGCGTCCTCGGTGGGCAGCGCGAGCCCTTCGTCGATGAACATGACCGGGGCGGCGTGGATCTCCGCACTGAGACGGGCGGCGAGCACGCAGCCCGCCGAACCGGCCCCAACGATCACGTAGTCGTACACGGCGTTCTCCTCAGTATCCGGAATGTCGTGGAGGTGTCGGGTTGCGCTGGTGGCGATCAGTGTTGTACATCGTTTGCGCTGGCCAGAAGGCTTGATCGACATCGCCCGAGTGGGGTGCGCGAAGGTCGACTGCAACGTCGTGAGCTGCGTAAACTGGCAGATCGTTGGTATTTCGGCGCTTACTACCGGGAGGCCTTATGGCGATGTGACGGTGATCTGCGGCGATGGCAAGTTCGGGTACGCTGATGGTGCCCCGTACGACCGGCCGGACTGGACGGCAGTGGCGCCATACCGATAGATGTGTTAGCCCCTGCACCGGACGCTTCGGCCGCTCTCGATTGGGTAGTGCAGTGCCTGCAGCTCGCAGAAGGCCTTCAGTCCGTGTGCGCCGCATTCCCGCCCGATGCCGGAATTTTTGAAGCCGCCGAAGGGAGCCATCGGGTTGAACGGGCCTCCGTTGATCGCCAGTTGCCCGGTCCGCACCCGCCGGGCAACTGCGTTGGCCCGCTCGACGCTGCCAGACCAGACGGCGCCGTCCAGGCCATATCGGGTGGAATTGGCCAGTCGGATGGCGTCGTCGTCGCCGTCGTGTGCCATCAACGAGACGACCGGCCCGAAGATTTCATCCTGAGCCAAGGCCATTGTCTCGATGACGTCACTGAATATGGTCGGCGAGAAGAACTGTCCCTCGGCGTCAGGCAGGGTGAGCACGCGGCGCGCACCCTGCCGCTCGCCGACCGTGACCGCGTGGGTGACCCGAGCCTTCGCTTCGGCGGTGATCAAGGGGCCCAAATCGGTGCCCGGATCCGCTGGATCACCGACGACGTAACCGGCGGCGAGCGCCGCGGCGAGTCGCTCCGCTTCGGGCAGCAGCCGCCTTGGCACCAACAGTCTGCTCCACTGCAGACACGCCTGGCCGCTGTTGAACATCGCCTGATCAATGGATGCGGTGACGGCCTGCTCCAGGTCGGCATCCTCAAGGATCAGCGAGGCACTCTTGCCGCCGAGCTCCAGGTGCACCCGAGTGATGTTCCGCGCGGCCGCGGTGGTCACCAATCGACCAGCCCTGACGGACCCGGTGAACGAGATGAGATCCGCGGTGGGGGATGCCGCCAGTGCCGATCCGATGCCCACCCCGTCCCCGAAGACGATGTTGAGCACTCCGGCCGGAAGTTCGCTGCGCTCGGCCAAGCGGGCAAGGTGCACCGCGTGCAAAGGCGTGAGCTCGCTGGGCTTGAGCACGACCGTGCAGCCGACGAGAAGCGCCGGCACGATCTTCTGCAGCGCAAGTAGCATGGGCACGTTCCACGTCGTGATCGCAGCGACCACCCCGGTCGGCAGGTACCGGATGACCGAGTTGCCGCAATGCTCCTCGAGCTCCATCGTCGAGAATGCCTCGATGCAGCCCCGGGCGATGTCGAGCGCCAAGCCGACCTGAACGTTGCGGCTCGCTGTGACGGGGGTGCCCACCTCACGAGAGATAAGTTCCGCAAGCAAGTCAGAGTCGGCTTCAATCAGCCTCAACCAACTCTGCACCGCACGGACCCGGTCGGCCACCGGCGCCTCGCTCCAGCCTGTTAGGGCTGCTTGAGCACTGTCCAGCGCGGCCTGCGCGTCGGCTCGAGTGCCGTGCGGGACGGCGCCGATGACGGTGCCATCGGCCGGGTTGTGTACCCGATCGATGTCCTGACCGGTCGAGCCGGTCCAGGCACCACCGATCCAGTGCTCTCTGAGGTCGAACCCGGTATCAACCGCTGGTGACGAGGTGACGGGCATTGATTCTCCTTCTCCGCGACGGGCCGGCCAACTCGACGATAGTGTCCACAGTCTCCGGGGTGAGCCGTTCGATCAGC
>JBDTAX010000109.1:0-7856 GCA_039924425.1 Pseudonocardiaceae bacterium | reverse complement strand
CACAACGCCTACGGGGTGGCCGCCGCCGCGAGAACCTACTTCAACACCACCCCGGACCAGCTCACCATCGCCCAGGCCGCCCTGCTCGCCGGCATGGTGCGCTCGCCCAGCGCCTACGACCCGGTGGAGCACCCGGAACAGGCCTTGGAGCGGCGCAACGTCGTCATCGATGAGATGGCAAACGTCGGGTCGCTCACCCGCGATCAGGCCGAGGCGGCCAAGGGCGAGCCGTTGGGCATCCAGCGACCGCTGACCGGGCTGACCAACGGCTGTGTCGGCGCCGGTCCCGCTGACGGTTTCTACTGCCAGTACACCCTGGACTACCTCGCCACCGTGGGTTTCCCCGAATCCAAGCTGCGCCGCGGCGGCTACGTGATCCGCACCGACCTCGACCGGCGGGCCACCGACCTGGCCAAGCGCGCGGTGGACGGCCAAGTCCCGACCAACACGCCGGGGATCGCCGACGCGATGGCCATCGTGGAGCCGGGCCGTGATCGGCACGCGGTCCGCGCGCTGGTGGCCAACCGCTCCTACGGGCTCGACGCCGACTCCGGCGAAACCTCCTACGCGCTGCCCTCGCTGGTGCAGGGCTTCGGCGCCGGGTCAATCTACAAGATCTTCACCGCCGCCACGCTGCTGGAGCGCGGAATGGGGATCAACTCTCCGGTGCCGGTGACGGACTCCTACACCTCGCGGGTGTTCCGCAACAACGGCGGCCCGTACACGGTCACCAACGCGGGCAAATACCGCACCGGTTCGATCACACTTCAGAACGCGCTGGCGATTTCGCCGAATACCACGTTCGTGGCCCTGGAAGACCGGATTGGGTCGATCAACCCGGTGGTCGACATGGCCTACCGGCTGGGCATGCGGCAAAGCCTGAATGCCCATGACGCCCAGGGTCGCACCATCGGCGACGCGGTCAAGCAGGAGAAACGCGGCTCATTCACCCTGGGGCCCGAGCCGACCAGCCCGCTGGATCTCGCCAACGTCGGGGCCACCTTGATGAGCGGCGGGAAATGGTGCCCACCCACCCCGATCGACGCGGTGCTGGACCGCGACGGTCACCCGGTTCCGGTGGCTGAGCCGCCCTGCGAGCAGGTCGTCCCACAGGGCCTGGCGAACTCCCTGGTCGTGGGGTTGAGCAAGGACGACCAGCCCAGTGGCACCTCCTTCGCCGCCGCGCATGCCGTGCACTGGAACCGCCCGATCCTCGGCAAGACCGGCACCACCCAGAACAACCGCTCGGCCGGCTTCCTCGGGGCGACACCGCAGTATTCCGGTGCGGTGCTGGTCTGGCCGGACGGCTCCAGGCCGAGCGGGATCTGCGACTCCGACCCGCCCCGGTTGTGCTCCAACGGCGACATCTTCGGCGGCAAGGTACCGGCCAGAACCTGGTTCAACGCCATGGTCCCGCTACACGAGGGGCTCCCGGTGCTGCCGCTGCCGCCCACCGACCCACGGTACGTCGCAGGTGCGGGGCCAAACGTGCCCAACGTGGTGGGGCAGGGCGAGAACACCGCCCAGCTCACCCTGGAGCGGGCCGGGTTCCGGGTGAAGCGGGTGGTGTCGGCATCGGATCGGCCGGAAGGCACGGTCGCCTCCGAGACACCCACCACCGCCCAGCCCGGCGACGTGATCACGCTCGCCGTCAGCGACGGGACGGGTGAGCAGTCCCCAGCCCCGCAGTCCCCAGCCCCCGCGGCTCCATACCGGCCGCCACTGCTGCCACACCAGAACACCGCCGGTGACCCAGCAGAACCCCCAACCCAGCCCCCCACTCAACAGCCACCGGGCTGATCCCCCGATGTGGAGACATATCGGGGCTATCGGGGTCGTTATAGCCCCGATATGTCTCCACATCGGGGCTGCCTGCCGGTTATGAGCGCAAGGCTGCTAGGACGGCGGCGGCTAACCGGGATCCCTCGGCGCCGCCTGCCGCTCGCGCCTTCGCCGCTTTCATCACCAGACCCAGCTGACCGAGACTGGGGCGCTTGCCGAGCTGCGCGGCGAGCGCTTCGATAGTCTCGGTGATCACGGCGTTGAGTTCTTCCTCACTGAGCTGGGCAGGCAGGTAGTGCGCGAGCACCTCGCCTTCCGCGCGCTCGCGGGTCGCCAGCTCCTCGCGCCCGGCCGTGGCGAAAATCTCGGCGGCCTCGCGCCGCTTCTTGGCCTCCCGGACCAGCACCGCGAGCACCTCGTCGTCGGACAGCTCCCGGGCCTTGCTGCCGGCGACCTCTTCGGTGGTGATCGCGCTCAGTGCCATCCGCAGAGTCGCCACCGTGAGGGTGCTCCGGGACTTGATCGCCGTGGACAAGTCGGCGCGCAGTCGATCCTTCAGTTCTGCCATGAGGTTGCAGCCTAGAGCGCGGGCACTAGGCTCGGGGGTATGAATCGCTGGGGACGCGCCACTCTTGGCACCGCCGCGCTGACAGTCGCCGGGGTGGCGTACGCCGCTGGTGTCGAGGTCCGCCGCTGGACGCTGCGCCGAGCGACCCTGCCGGTGCTCCCGGTCGGGGCGGCGACGCTGCGGATCCTGCACATCTCCGACCTGCACATGACCCCCAACCAGCGCGCCAAGCAGCGCTGGTTGGCCGATCTGGCCGACTTGCAGCCCGATCTCGTGGTGAACACCGGCGACAACCTCGCGCACTTGCGGGCGGTGCCAGGCGTGCTGCGAGCGCTGCAGCCGCTGCTGAGGCTGCCGGGGGTGTTCGTGTTCGGGAGCAACGACTACTACGCGCCGAGGCCGAAGAATCCGGCGCGTTACCTGACCCGCACTCACAAGCGGGGGAGCAGCGCCGCGCCGCTGCCGTGGGCGGATCTGCGCGCGGCATTCCTCGAGCACGGGTGGCTGGACATGACGAACACCCGGCGCCAGCTCACCGTCGACGGGCGCCGGGTCGCCGTCGCCGGGGTGGACGACCCACACCTGCGACGGGACCGTTGCGAGCTGATCGCCGGGCGAGCCGATCCCCTCGCTGACCTCCGGTTGGGCCTGACCCACTCCCCGGAGCCACGGGTGCTGGACGCCTTCGCCGCCGACGGCTACGACCTCGTGCTGGCCGGTCACACCCACGGTGGGCAGCTGCGACTGCCCGGCTACGGCGCGATCGTGACCAACTGCGGGCTGGACCGCTCCCGGGCCCGCGGCGCATCCCGGTGGGGCGCGCACACCTGGCTGCACGTCTCGGCCGGCATGGGTACGTCCCCGTTCGCGCCGGTTCGCTTCGCCTGCCCTCCGGAGGCGAGCCTGCTCACGCTGGTCCCGCGCAACAACGGCACCCCTGTGCCGGCCGCCGCATGGCATGCCGTCGGCGTCGGCTAGACGGCGTCGGCTACTATGGCCCAAGTCCATCCGGGGTGTGGCGCAGCTTGGTAGCGCGCTTCGTTCGGGACGAAGAGGCCGTGGGTTCGAATCCCGCCACCCCGACACCATCCGTGCAGGTCAGGAGCCCATGCCACCGGGCTCCTGACCTGTTTCCGCGCACGGCTCGGCGAGTACCGCCAACGACGCGTGACCGGAGTCGGCCGACTCCAACCGGCTGGCAGTCGCCCGACGCCTGCGCCGAACCCCGTGCTACGTTCTCGGCCTGCGGTGTTGACAGCTGTAACACCCCTGCCTAACGTGGGAGCTGCGTGCACCCGAAACACTCGAAGAAGGAAATCAACGACGCTCTCGACTACGCCGACCAACTGGGCTTCGTGGTCGGACAAACGGCAGCCGGTCACAAGTGGGGCCGGATCACGTGCACGTGCGGAGCGATGTTCTCGGTCTGGTCGACGCCAAAGATCCCGTTCAACCATGGCCGACAGATCCGTCGATGGGTTGACCAGCACAACCACAGTGCTGATGAGGAGGGGCGATGACTGAGTGGACATTTCGACTGACCCTCCAAGGCATCGAGCTGACTGACGAACAGCTCGACACCCTCTATGAGGCCGGCTGCGATGACGGTTCGTTCTCAGTGGAACCAGACGGCACGGTCCTGGGCTTCTTCGACCGTGAAGCGCCGACGGAGCAGGATGCCGTGACCTCCGCCATCCTCGACGTCGAGCGTGCTGCTATCGGCGCTCGGGTGCTCCGAGTCCAGGTCGATGACGACTGGCTGACTGCCAGCGAGATCGCAGGGCGGGTCGGCCGCAGTCGCCAGAGCGTTGCTCTGCTGGCACGTGGCGAGCGTGGCCCCGGAGACTTCCCAGCCCCCGTCGCCAGTCGGCGTTCATCGAACCCACTCTGGCGCTGGTCCGAGGTCGAAGCATGGTTCGAGCGCTACGAACCTGGAGCCTTGCCAGCACATGGGCCAAGGCTCTCACCTGACTTCCTCGCCGAGGTCAATGATCGGCTTGACCTGCGGGAGCGTATTCGACACTCTCCCAACGCCCCATGGAGGCCCAAGCTTGACGAAGCGCTGCCACTCGGGGCTTGAGGTTGGGCCGCGCCATGCATTTGATACTGGTCAGCACGCTCCACGCGCGTTCGGGACGATGAGACCGTGCGTTCGAATCCCGCCACCCCGACACCACAAAACCTCAGGTCAGGAGCCAACGCAGTCGGCTCCTGACCTGTTTCCGAGCCCGGGTCGGCCCGTACAGCTGCCAAGTACAGCAGCGCGCCTCAGCCACTGAGGCCCGCCCGCAGCCGCTTGAGGCAAATGTGGTCATGGCTACGACGTTCTTCGTGATCAGTTCTCCCCGAGCGGCCGACGACAGCGCCGAGCGGAGCACAGTCCGAAGTCGGGACGAGGCGCTCCGATGCGGGCGCTTCCCTCGGCGCCTACCTGGCGCTGGCGGCGCTGAACCGGCTGGCGGCGCCGTGCTCGAAGCTGGCCTTCGTCGACTGGTGGGCCACGACGGCGGCGCCCCGGTTCACCAAGATCCCCGCCAGCGTGCTGGACCACCGGCGGTTCTGGGACGCGATGCACGCCGTGGAACTTGAGGACCTGGAGCGGATCAGCCAGGCGATCGGCTGCGCATGGTGGACCTGTTCGGGCTGGACCTGGTGGTCACCCGCGAGGGCGGGATCCCGCTGGCCTGGCACGCCTACCCCGGCGACAAACCCGACGTCACCCAGTTCCCCACCCTGATCGGCCAGTTGCGAACCCGGCACGAGGCGATCCGCTCCGCCGCCGGCCGCCACCCCGCGGAGATGACCGTCGTCTTCGACGCCGGGCGGAACTCCGAGGAGACAACTTCGCCTACCTCGCCGGGACCGGCCTGCGCTACATCGGGTCGGTGCCCGCCTCTGACTGCCCGGAGCTGACCGCCCTGCCCGCCTCCGCGCGCACTGTCGTGGACAACGGCCGGTTCGGGGGGTTGATCTCCTACGACACCCGCCGCGAGGCCTACGGCGCGCAACGCCGAGCGATCGTGACTCACTCCCCGGAGCTGCACCAAAGCCAGGTCCGCGGGTTTGACGGCACCACCCTGGCCAAGGCCGGGAAGAAGCTCGATGAGCTGGCCGCCACCCTGGCCCGCGGCAAGACCCGCCGCCCCCGCGAGAAGGTGGCCGCCGACATCCACGCGATCACCCGCAAGCCCTGGACCCGCCGGGTCCTCACCTGGCAACTGGACGGCGAGGCACCCAAGACCTCCGTCTTTCCTGGGACATCAACGAGGCCGCACGCGCTACCCTGGAACAAGAGATCTTCGGCAAGCACGTCCTGATCACCGACCACGACGACTGGCCGGTGGCCGAGGTCATCGCCGGCTACCGGTCCCAGTCCGAGGCCGAATTCTCCTTCCGGCAGATGAAAGACCCCCACGCCGTCTCCTTCAGCCCCATGTTCCATTGGACCGAGCACAACATCCGCATCCACCTCTTCACCCGCGTCCTTGCCCTGCAACTCGCCCACCTCATGCGGCTACGCGCCCGAAGCGCCGGCCTGGACCTGTCCGTGCGCGCCCTCCTCAGCGAGCTCGCCGGCATCGGCGAGACCGTCCTGCTCTACCAAGGCGAGAGGGGCCGGCCCAGAGCCCACCGGATGCTCACCGAAACCACCCCAGTCCAGGACACGCTCATCAAGATCTTCCACCTGAGCCGCTACGCCCCCAAACGCTGACATGGGTAATACACCCAACCAGCCCCCGCGCCACGCTGACCAGCGGAAACAAAGAATAGATCAACTTATCCAGGAAAGTCGGGCTAGCGAGCCCGGAGCGTGGTGGTCATAGGTTCGTCTGTTATGTCCAGACGTCGCTTTCCGCGATGATCTGAATCTGGACCGCCGGAGGCCGGTCGGCTTCGATATCGACCACTACTGGAAGCGACTCGTTGCTGGCCCCGCGCCGCGCCGCTAGCAGCAGATGCTCGACAACCTCTTCCGGGGCACCCGGGTCCCACAGCGGGTTCGGCAGCATGTACCAGGCACTGCCCCGGCGCAGGAAATCCGGGCACTGGTCCTCCCCGGTCCAGTCCTCCAGTAACGTCTGGCCCAGATCATCACCCCGGATCAAACGGTTGTGCCTCGACCACCGGCGCCGCATGTCCGCCGACCGCGGCCCATCCCGCAACAACCGCAGCAGGGCCTCGCCAAACGCCCCGTCACGGGCTCCGATATCGCCCGCCGAGCACGACACCAGAATCCCGAACCACACGTGCTCGGCGTCGGGAGGAACCTCCCTCAGCAACGCTGAGGCCACCGCGGTGGCCTCGCCAACACCAGCTTCGGCCTGGCAGGTGTCCACGATGAACAGCAGCTGGTTAGCCCCCGACCTGACACAGTGATAGATCACCTCGGCCGCGTTGATCTCACCTCCGGCGTCACGGGTCGCCAGCCGCAGCATCGACCCCGACCGCATCCCGTGCCCGCACCACAGCAACACCAGCGGCCCCGTGTCCAGGCAGCCCGGCACCGTCTTGAGATAGTTCATGACCTGCGCCTGATCGGGATCAAGCAGCGGCTCACCGGCGAATTCCGCACTGAGTAACTTGGCCACCGTCGTCACCTCGGCCACGGCATGCGCAAGCCGCTCGTGACCCTTGTACACGTCGATGCCGACGCCGACGAACCTCCCGGGCCCTCCCATGACGCTCAGCCTGCCCCTCCCGGGGACCGCGGCTCGTCACAGCCCCACTCAGGGATTATTCGGAGCCGTGCCCGGTCGCGTTACGTACTCTGATCCCGCTGACTCACCAAATCGGCCACTGCGACCGAAAAGTTTCACCTCGCGGCCGTTCAGCTATTCCGAGCGGAACTCCCGGGCCGTCAGCACGGTGCGGTGGTTGGCCTGAGTCTGTATGTTTCCAGCTGGGCGTCGAGTGTTGTGACGGCGTGGGTGTTTTCCCAGGGTTGAAGCAGGGCTCGGGTGGTGTGGAGTTCCGCTGTGAGCCGCGCGGAGAGGTGTGCGAGGCTGGCCGCGTCACCGAGCACTCGCGCGGCCTCGTGGATTTCCTTGGCGAGCACCAGCGCCTTGCCCAGTCTCACTTCGCAGTGCGCGTAGTAATGCACATAGGGGGTGTGATCGTACCGTGCTAGGGCGTTGGTGGCGGCCTCGACGGCTTGTCTTGGTTTGCCCAGCATAATGAGAAATGTGCTTCGATCACCGTCCAGCGTGCCCTCGTGCAGCCAATACGCCAGTGACTCGGGGGCACCTGCGGTTGCGCTGGCGAGGAACTCCTGAGCTAGCGCGCACGCGGCCATACACGGCCCGTGTTGGCCGTCCAGCGCGTAAGCGCCGGCGGCTTGCAGCTCGGCGCGAGCCTTGATCCGGGTGTCATCAGTGCGTGCCGCCAGGCTGCGCGCAGCGGCGGCGGTGTCCAGAGCGGTGGGCGTGTCCCCGCTCAGGAATGCCGCATAGCTTGCCGAGCATGCCGCGTAGGCGGCGGACGCCGGGTTGCGGGCCTCGTGACCGGC
>JBDTAX010000108.1:0-19637 GCA_039924425.1 Pseudonocardiaceae bacterium | reverse complement strand
TCCGGAAGCGCCGAGCAGGCAGACGAACTCACCGGGCCCGACGTCCAGGTCGATCCGGTCGAGCACCGGTGGGCGGTCACGTTCGAAGACCTGGACGAGTCGCGTGACACGGACGCTCGACGCCGCTGTCCGCTCGCCCGCAGCCGGGGCTTGGCTGGTGAGTGCTGGCTGGAGGGTCGGCTGTGTCATGGTCGCTATTCCTTCCCGAGCCCGTTGGTCGACACGCTCGGTTGGCCCTGGTGGGTGAGAATCCGGTTGAGAATCGACAGGTCGTAGATGCCGTGCAGGTCAACCCCCCTGGTGGCCACCCCCGCCGTCACCGCGTTGTCGGCGCTGCGTTGCAGGGACGCCGCGATGGGGTCATCGGTGATCGTCAAGTTCCGCCAGGCGCGATCGACCACCTCCGGCTTCAGGGGCTTGCCGGTGAGGGCGTTGATAGCGTTGTTCACGACGGTCTTGGCCTCGGCGGGGTGCTGGGTCGCCCACTGCACCGCCTCGACGTGTCCCCGCAGCAACGCCTCGACCGTCTGCGGGTAGCGCTCCAGGAACTCGGTGCGAACGATCAGCTGCGTGGTGACGAACTGGCCACCGGGCCACAAGTCCCGCTCGTCGACCAGCACCTTGCCGCCGGCCTCCAACACCAACCGGGACGCCCACGGCTCAGGCACCCAGGCGCCGTCGAGCTTGCCCGCCCTGAACAGCGCAAGCGTGCCAGCGTTGGTGGTGGGCGTGATGGTGACGTCCCCGCCACCCTGGATGCTGTTGCGCAGGCCGTGGCTGGTCAGCCACGCGCGCAGCGCCACGTCCTGGGTGTTGCCGAGCTCCGGGCTGGCAAGAGTTTTGCCCCGCAAGTCTTGCACGGTGTTGATGCCCTGGCGGACAACCAGCTGCGCGCCGCCGGAGGTCGCTCCGGCGATGATCCGGATCGCCTTGCCGTCGCTGCGCTCGAAGGCGTTGATCGCCGGGTTCGGGCCGACATACGCCGCGTCGAGGCCACCACCGAACAGCGCCTCAACCTCGGCCGGCCCAGCGTCGAAGATCTGCGTTTCCAGCGAGGTGGTGCCGAGCTCCTTGGCGATGAAGCCCCGGTTGACGCCGATGATGGCGGCGGCGTGCGTGACATTGGCGAAGTACCCCAGGCGCACGCTAGGTGCTGGGCCCGGCGCCGCGCTGATACCACCGTCACCGCCGCCGCACCCCGCCGCAAGCACAAGAGCCCAAACGACGATCAGAGTGGCCAAAGCAGCCCGACATGGAGACTTATCGGGGCTATCGGGCGTCGCTGGCCCCGATAAGTCTCCATGTCGGGTCGCGACGAGGCTGGGACATGTGACAGCTCTGGGACACACTGGCATGACGGGCGCGTCCTCGGCGTGCGGGGGGCGCGAGGTGACGTCGCGGCGGCACGGGGCAGCGGGGCGGCGCAACCACACGCCCGGCTGGTGGAGAGTCGGGCAGGGTCAGGCCGACATACAGATCATGCTCTGGGTGCGCCCGTAATCGACGTGGCGACGAGCCACGAGCTTGAGCGACAGGGCGAGCATGAAGGCCACGGTACACGAACGAGTGACTTCTGGGCTGTCAGGTTACTGAACGGTCATGTTTTGTGGGTCGGCTCGCCAGGGTTGCACCCACTGGCTGGCGGGCCAACCCTCCGCGGCGGCCATCAGCGGGAGGGCCGTGGCACTGTCCAGTGACTCTCGGATGATGTCAGCATGGCCGGCGTGACGCGCGATCTCCTCGATCAGGTGCAGCAGGACCCACCGCACCGACCACGCCGTGACGTCGCTCGGGAACCAGGCCACGCCCTGGGGCACTGGCACTGCCTGCCCGAGGTCGGCGAACTGAGCGATGATCGCGTCGGTCTCTTTGGCCACCTGGTCGTACACCTCGAGCAGGCCGGCCAAGGTCTCGCCCGGCTCGAGGCGGAAGCCGGCCTGGTGGTTGTCCGCCGACCGCTCCCGGTCGCGCCGCTGGACAGCGTCCATCCACCCGCGCTCCGCGCGCGCGACATGCTTGATCAACCCCGCGATGCTGAGCGAACTCGCGGTGGGGGTCGCCCAGGCTTGATCATCTGTCAGTCCGTGCGCGGTGAGGCGCAGGGCGAGGCGCTGTTGGGCGAGGTAAGCCAGCAGCCCCTCGCGCTCATCAGCTACCGGTGCAACGAGTCCAGGCATGGGGTGTACCTCCGGGTGCGCACTGTCGTGAACGGGACAGTTGCATCGTGGCATCTGACCCTGACATTTTCGGCGCACGCCGCAGTGACAGAGTCGGCGCACGCCACAGTGACAGAGTCGGCGCACGCCGCAGTGACAGTTCCCGCGCAACGCGGTGGGGTTACGCGCTGCGCCCGGCGCGTACCGCGCGCAGCCACTCCCGGGCGGCGGTGAACCCGGCCTGGTCCGGGCCAGGGCGGGGCGCCCCGGCGGCCCGGGGATAGGAGCCGAGGAAGCGCACCCAGGTGCACCGCCGATGCAGCTCGGCCAGCGCGTCGCCGACCGCGTCATCGGATATGTGACCCTCGCAGTCCAGGAAGAACCGGTACTGCCCCAGCTTGCATTTCGTGGGCCTGGACTCGATCCGGGTGAGGTTGATCCCCCGCAGGGCGAACTCGGCCAGCACCTCAAGCAGCGCCCCAGGCCGGTCGACGGCGACCGCGACCAGCGACGTGCGGTCGGTACCGGTCGGGGGTGGCACCGAACCGGGGTGGCGCACCAGCAGAAAACGAGTCTCCGCATCGTCCTGATCGTGCACCCCACTGGCGAGCTCAGCTAGCGGGTAGTGCCGTATCGCGACCGGGGCGCACACCGCGGCATCAGCCTGGCCATCAACCACCGCGATCGCGCCCGCCGACGTGGAAGCGGTCAGCACCATCGCCGCGGCTGGCAGGTGCGTGCCGAGCCAGTCGCGGACCTGAGCCGCGGCGTGCGGGTGGGTGGCCACGGTGCGCACCTGGGCGGCGCTGGTACCCGGGCGAACCAGCACGCTGAACCGGATCGGCAACACCGCCTCGGCCACCGCCAACACCGGCTCGCCCTCGGTCAGCGCATCCAGGGTGGCCGGCACCGAACCTTCCACCGAGTTCTCCACTGGCACGCACGCCGCGTCCACCTGACGAGCCCGCAGCGCCCCGATAGCCGCGTGCACCGACGCCGCAGCCCGGAACTCGTCACCGGGTGCCAGCAAGTGAACCGCCTGCTCAGCGAAGGTTCCCTCAGGTCCGAGGTACGCGGTGACGGGCATTATCCGCAAATCCCCGGCCGGTGCTCGGGGTCCGGGAGCAGGCCCAAACGGGTCAGGTCGGTCACCGGGGCGGTCAGGGACACCGCGCCATAGCAGGCGAACACCTCGCGCACCCCTCTCGAGCTGCTCGCGGACAACGCGCCGGCCTCGGCCGCCAACGCCGCCGCGTCGGTGCACCGCAGTGCCTCGCGCGCGCTGGCACCGGAGACCGCATGGGCGGTGCCAACCAGCATGTTGAGCAGCCCATGGTGAGTCAGCCCGGTGCTCTCGTCGTACTGGCGCACCGCGTGGTGCAACCCGGCGGTCCCCTTGAACGGCCGGCCGGTGCTGGTCACGACGGCCAGGAAATCAGCCACCTCCTCGACGCTGGGAAACGACTCCACGGACTTGCCGCCGCAGCGCAGCCGGGGCCAGCAGCCCGCCTCGGCGACTCGGCGCACGCCCCGCAGCCACTCTGGCTTGCCGCGGCGTGGCTCGACCACTCGAACCACGTCATCCGGCACGAACTCGGTGAGCTGCACCAACCACGTGGCGTCCACCTCAGCGGGCGCCGGCACCTCGATCATCCGCAGATCCAGCAGCTTCGCGTTGTCCAGCGCGGTGGAGATGGCCTTGGGCAGACCACCCAGGCCGGTGTCGGCAACCAGTGACAAGGCCACCGGCCCCGCGGGACGCGCCTTGCGCAACGCGCTCACCAGGGCTCCGAGCCGCGAGATCGGACACTGCAGAAAACCGATCATCCCGGCGTATGGTTCGCGGCGGGCCGCGAGGTACGTCCGGACGGCGTCGACCACACTGACCCCGACCGGCGGGAACAGCGTCGCATCATCAACCAACCGGGCCAGCAGGGGTGGGACACCTGGTGGAGCGGGGGGATGCAGATTCAGCACCGTCGACACTCGACGCACCTTAGCCCGAGTCCGCCGGGTGCCGATCAGCGCGCACCTGTTTCCTACCTGGGCGCGGCCCTCGACTGTCTGCGCACCTCACCGGTGACGCTGCGCTCGGCCACGAAAGACATCAACGGGATCGTGCCGGCCAGCGCCACCAGCACCATCCGCCCGGGCCGCCAGCGTACCGACGTACCCAACAAGAACGTGGCGACGAGATAGCCCATGTAGAGAAATCCGTGCACGGGCGCGCTCCAGGCCAGCCGTCGGTCCCCGAAGCCGTAGTGCAGCACCACGGACGCCGTCAGCACGAGCAGCATCACGCCGGTGGCGTAGGCGGCGATCCGGTACACGACCAACAAGGTCGCGGTGTTACCGCCTGTCCTGCTCGGCGAGCCGGGCGAGGTAGGCGTTGTACGCGGCGAGCTCATCGTCAGGGTCATCCTCCCGGATCGGTGGGTCAGCGGGGCGTCGAGGAACCGGTGGAACCCGCTTCTCGGTGGGCACCATCACGGTGGGCACCACGCGCACAGGCTCGGGACGCGTATCAGTGCCCATATCGGGGCCCGGGTCGGAAGCGCTGTGCCGCTCCAGCCACAGGAACCGGGCCCAGGCGAGGGCGAGCATGGCCGCGAACAACGGCCATTGCAGCGCATAACCCAGGTTCTGCCAATCCCCTCCTGGGGAGCGCGCCCGGTCCCACTGCCAGCGGCCCAGCCGGACGAACACCGCGCAACACACCACGACCAACAGGTGCCCCACCCACCATCGCCGGGCTAGCGCGAACCGCCACACGTGCTCACGATACGCGCCGCGTAGCGAACCTCAGCACACACAGGCCCCGAGATGGGCCAGTACCGGAGCTCCGAAGGTGGCGGATAGCGTCAGGGAGTGAGCACTCGGGTCGCGGGGATACGGCGGTGGCTCGGCAGCTCGCGACCAGAGCAACCCCCGGTGGTCACCGATCCGGGGCAACGCCGGGCGCTGGTCATCGAGATCGTCGTGGTGCTGGCGATGACCCTGGGACTGTCCGGACTGCGCAGTCTGCTGGCGCTGCTGGACACGCTGCTGGCTCCGGGGCCGCTGGCCAATCACTCGGTGGCGATCAACGCGCCGGTGGCCAAGAGTGAGCTGCTGGACCTCGCCTATCAGCTCACCGGAGTGATCCAGTTGTTGGCCTGGGGTGCGCTGGGCTGCTACCTGCTGTGGCGCGGCGGCATCTCACCACGCGGTCTCGGCCTGGGCCGCCGGCCGACCGGACGGGACGCGGGGCTTGGCGTCGCGCTTGCCGCGGTCATCGGCGTGCCAGGGCTGGGCTGGTATTTTCTGGCCCTCGCGGCCGGCCTCAACCTCACCGTGCTGCCCTCCACGCTGCCCGACACCTGGTGGCGAATTCCGGTGCTGCTCACCTCGGCGGTGGCCAACGCACTGGCTGAGGAGCTGCTGGTGGTGGGGTACTTGATCACCCGGTTGCGCCAGCTCGGGTCTGGTGAGGGCGCCACCGCGCTCACCAGCGCGCTACTGCGCGGCAGCTACCACCTCTACCAAGGCTTTGGCGGCTTCCTAGGAAACCTGGTGATGGGCCTGATCTTCGCAAGATTCTGGCAGAAAACCACCCGCATATACCCCCTCATCACCGCCCACGCCCTCATCGACACCATCGCCTTCACCGCCTACCCCCTCCTCCGCTAACCCAGGGGTTAACGCAGGGTGAGTTGGCGGGCGTTGAGGGCGTTGAGGGCGCGGCGTTCGGGGGTGGTTAGGGGGTCGAGGGTGAGGGCTTCGGTTAGGCGCAGGGCGAAGGACTCCGCGGGGGCGATCCACTCCCGGGCGTGGCGCTCGGGGTCGAGGTCCCAGACCGGCACCAGCACCCCGTGGGCCCGAAACGAGCCGGCGAACCGGGAGCCCTCGCCAAGGTCCAGCTCAGCCCGGGCCGACAGCCGGGCAAGTGCGGTGAGCAGCTGTTCTTCCGGCTCCGGGCGAACCCACCGCAAGTGCGCCTTGTCGCCGGCGTCGACCCAGTAGGCGGCCTCGACGCCCACCCCGGTGACCGCCTCGGTCGGCATGATCGCGGCGTTGGCCCGCTGCAACGACTCCGCCGCTTCACCGGAGGGTGGTACCTCACCGGGAACCCACCAGGCGAAGTCGGGATACATGGTGACCTCGAGCGGCGTGTCGGCGCGCAGCAGATCCGACAGCCGGATCTGCTCACCCTCAGCCGTGGTGCTGACCGCCGGGAGCAGGGAGCCGGGCGCCGCGCTCAGCGCCCAGTTCACCGCCCGACCGAGATCTCGGGACAGGTCCGCGGAGCGGGCCAGCACTTGCATGCCGACCAGCGCCACACCGTCGGGTCGCACCACCGCCGCGGCCGCGGTCGGCAGCACGGTGGCCAGCGTGACGTCCCGATCAGCCGGCTGCGCCAGCGGCAGTGGTGCGGTTGCCGAGGGCACGAACTCGCGCAGCGCGACGAGCTGGCACTCCGCGGCGAGCCCCGCGAAGGGGCGGTTGACAACGGCGTCCCGGGCGCCGCCTGGGGCGCCGTGGCAAGCCTTGTATCTCTTGCCGGAGCCGCATGGGCAAGGCTGGCGAGGAGTGGTCACAGGGCCACGCTATCGCGTGGGCCTCGCGAGTGCGTAACAGTGTTCCCACACTGGATGCCACTCACGAGCGCGTGCGCACCACCACCATGCGGCGGATGGTGGTCAGTTCCACCGGGCTGAGCAGCCGAGTCAGCCTCCGGATCACCACGATCGTGGTGATCGCGACCACTCCGGCCATCAGGTCAGTGGCCACGTGCAGCAGCACTCCGTCGGCGCGGGCCTGCACGCCGCCGCGCAGGTTCCACAGGATGGCGGCGCCGGACAACACCAGCCCAGCCGCCCAGCTCACCCACCACCCGATGACCAGCCGAGAGGGACGCGGTCGCCGCTGTGGATCCTGGCCCAGCGCCGCATGCTCCACCTCGGCAAGCGCCGCACCCGGCACCACCAGGTTCAACCCCGGCACCACGACACCGACCACCAACCGCCAGCCCGGCCGAGCTGGGGTGACCGCGGCGGCCTGAGCAGCGGCCGTGTTGGCGTGCACCAGCCACCCCAGCGTGACCGCACCGGCCAGCAGCGAGCAGAGCAGCGACAGCACCCCGCCGGTGACCACCAGCGCATCGCTGGCGTACAGCGGGCCGGCGGGCACCGCGTCGGTGCGGCTGTCCAGCAGCAGCGCGTAACGCCATGCCTCGGCGCCCGCGGTGCCCAGCGCCAGCACGGCGGTCACCACCAGCAGCGGGACGGCCAGCGCAGCCAGTGCGCGCACCTGCTCATCCGCCGGGGTGGTGGGCATACGGCCCTACAGAACCCTGGGTGTCACAGTTGATGGGGCGCCGTCAGGTCCGGACACCATGGGACGACCCGCGGCAGCCCAGGCGTGCATCCCGCCATCGACGTTGACCGCGTCCCAGCCCGCCTGCTTCAGATAAGCGGTGACGCTTGCTGAGCGCCCGCCAGAGCGGCACACCACGTACACCGCGCGCTCGGGGAACACGGTGGCCAGCTCATCGAGCCGCCGCGCCACCTGCCCCATCGGGACGTGCACGGCTGCCGGGGCATGCCCGGCAGCCCACTCGTCGTTCTCGCGGACATCCAGCAACACCGCGAGCTCAGGTACGTCAGCCACCAACACGGCAGGAACTGGAGAGGTCATAAGGGCCAATCGTGCCACAGACCCACAGACCCACCGGCCAGCGACGCGCTCAGCGAGTGAGCCGACCGGTGGGTGTGGTGTTCAGCGGCGGCCTGCGCTGCGGCGGGGGTACCGGCGCCGCACTCGCCGACCGCTCAGCGCCAGCTCCGGTCAGCGCACGCACCTCCATCTCGGCGAACCTCGCCGCATCGGCCACCTCGCCCTTGCTCAGCACCGTGCCGAGGTATCCGAGCAGGAAGGCCAGCGGCACCGAGATCAGCGCCGGGTTGCGCAGCGGGAATATCGCGAAGTCCACGCTGGGGAACATCGACTTGTGCGTACCCGACACGGCGGGCGAGAAAACAATCAACAGGACAGAGCTGACCAGGCCGCCGTACATGCTCCACAGCACGCCACTGGTGTTGAACCGCTTCCAGAACAGGGAGTACAAGATCGTCGGCAGGTTGGCCGAGGCCGCCACCGCGAAGGCCAGGGCCACCAGGAAGGCGACGTTCTGGCCGAGCGCGGCAATGCCACCGAGGATCGCCAGCGCGCCGATGACGCAGGCGGTGATCCGGGCGACCAGCACCTCACGGTCCGGGTTCAGGTTGCCCTGTTTGATCACGTTGGCGTACACGTCGTGCGCGAACGACGCCGCCGCGGTGATCGTCAACCCCGCCACCACCGCCAGGATGGTCGCGAAGGCCACCGCCGAGATAAAGCCGAGCAGCACCTCCCCGCCCAGCTGGTAGGCCAGCAGTGGCGCCGCCGAGTTCTCCTCACCGGGCATGCTGACGATCCGCTGCGGACCACCGGGCACCAAGGCGGCGGCGGCGTAACCGATCACCAGCGAGAACAGGTAGAAGATGCCGATCAGCCAGATCGCCCACACCACCGTGCGGCGGGCCTCCTTGGCCGACGGCACCGTGTAGAAGCGCATCAGGATGTGCGGCAGTCCCGCGGTGCCCAGGACCAGCGCCAGCCCCAACGACACGAAGTCAATCTTCGTGGTGAGGTTCTTGCCATATTGCAAGCCCGGCGCGAGCACCGCCTGCCCGTGCGAAGACTTCGCCGCCGCCTCAGCCAACAGGGCAGACAGGTTGAGCCCGAACGAGCCCAGCGCCCAGGCGGTCATCATGCCCGCACCAATGATCAACAAGGTGGTCTTGACGATCTGCACCCAGGTCGTGCCGCGCATCCCGCCGACCAGCACGTAGACGATCATCAGCAGCCCGACGACCGCGACCACCAGCGCCTGAGCTCCCCGGCCTTCAACGTTGAACAGCAACGCGACCAGACCACCGGCACCGGCCATCTGGGCCAGCAGGTAGAACAAGGACACCACCAGCGTCGACACGGCTGCGGCGGCCCGCACCGGCCGCCGGCGCATCCGGAAACTCAGCACGTCACCCATGGTGAACTTGCCGGTGTTCCGCAGCAGCTCGGCGACCAGCAGCAACGCCACCAGCCACGCGACCAGGAATCCGATCGAGTAGAGGAAACCGTCGTATCCATAGACCGAGATGGCGCCCGCGATACCCAGGAACGACGCCGCGGACAGGTAGTCCCCAGAGATCGCCACCCCGTTCTGCGGGCCGGTGAACGACCGGCCCGCGGCGTAGTAGTCGGCGGCGGTCTTGGTGCGGCGCGAGGCCCGGAACACGATCACCAGGGTGACCAGCACAAAGAAGACAAAGATCCCACCATTGAGCAGCGGATCACCCACGGCGTTCTGGGCCAACTCGCCGGTCACCAGTTTCCTCCTTCGAGCTGCTCGCGGATCCGGTTGCTGAGCGGGTCGAGCCTGCGATTCGCGAATTGGACATACAGTGTCGTGATGGCGAAAGTGGAACCGAACTGGAGCAGGCCGAAGATCAACCCGATGTTGATGTCGCCGACGACTTTGATAGCCATGAAGTGCGGGGCGAACGCCGCCATGAGGACGTAGAGAAAATACCAGGCCAAGAAGAACGCGGTCATCGGGAAAACAAAGCCGTGGAACCGTCTGCGCAGGGTGGCAAACTCCACGCTGGTGTGCGCAGCGGCCCAGGGGTCCACCAGATCCACGCGGTCGACACCGCCGACATGCCCACCGTCGGCACCGCTCACGGATGCGGTGGTGCTCATGCAAACCCCTCCCGGACAGTCATAATGATCATGCCGATGCTACGTGCGTCGCGAGGGCCGGGACAGCCCAACCTCCGGGCGTTCATCAGCTCGCACTGCAATGTTGGACCGTTCGGGTGCTCAGATCAATACCTACGGTGACGACCTTCACGCATTCGGAACAACGCACCACCAACCATTCCGACCCGGGCCACTGGTTGGACCTGCTGCCGATTCCCGGACAAGCCCAACCGGTCCGGCGCGTGCAGCCGCAGCAGGATACGGGACACGTCCGACGGGACCCGATCCCTGGTCCGGCGACTCACCACAACCATCGTCAGAAAGGCCACCGGCACGGTGAACGCCGCCGGCTGCGCCGCCAGCTCCTGCCAGCCCGGCGGCAGCACACCGGCCGCGGCGGGCAGCACCGAGCAGACCGCTAATCCGCCGCCGGCCAGCATGCCGGCCGCCGCACCAACGTCGGTCAACCCACGCCACCAGATGCCCAGCACCAGCAGCGGGCAGAAAGACGAGGCGGCCACCGCGAACGCCAGCCCCACGCCTTGGGCCAAGTCCAGCGCTGACACGGCCAACATGAAGGCCAACGGTACCGACCAAGCGGCGAGGACGGGCGCTGGAACCGTCCGCAGCCGAGCGGGCAGCAGGTCGGTGGACAGCACCCCGATGACACTCACCACCAGCCCGGTGGCGGCGGACACGAAGGCGGCAAACGCCCCCGCCGCGATCAGCCCACCAAGTACCAGCGCCGGCCATCGACCCAGCGCCGCGCGCGGCAACAGCAGCAGTGCTGCGTCGGTGTTCCCGGAGACCAGCAGAGTGGGGAGGTACGACCGGGCAAGCCACCCGGAAGCCATCGGGAACAGGTAGAACAACCCGAGCAGCGCCAGCACCAGCAGCGTGGTCCGGCGCACCGCCGCCCCCTCCAGATGGGTGTAGTACCGACCCAGGACGTGCGGCAGTCCCATGGCGCCCAGCAGGAGCGCCGTGATCAGCGAGTACGTGGCCAGCAAGGGGTGTGTGCCATGGCTCAACGGGCGCAGCCAGCTGTCGTCGTTGACCGCGGCGCCCCTGACCACCGGTACCGGGCTGCCGGCGGCGAAGTGCAGTGTGGTGCCCTCGGCGCAGCGGTATTCACCCGGTGCCCAGGGCACCGGGTCTCGAGTGGGACACCCGCCCTGAGTTCCCGTCACCGTAACCCGCGTCGGCTTGGTGACCTCGAG
This sequence comes from Pseudonocardiaceae bacterium, assembly GCA_039924425.1. GTDB lineage: Bacteria > Actinomycetota > Actinomycetes > Mycobacteriales > Pseudonocardiaceae. Next base: position 8,479 of record JBDTAX010000108.1, on the reverse strand, counting down.
CGTGACAGCGTGATCAAGCCGGACGTCGAGGGCATGGGCGAAATGCGGTGCCGCAGAGGCACCTGGAGAGTTCTGGACTCCTTGATTGTCTCCAGCGTGGTGGAGCAGCAGCACGAAGACCGGCACCGCCAGCACGGTCAGCTTCATCCAGTACTGGAGCGCTTGCACGAACGTGATCGAACGCGTCCACCCGGTATGGATGTTGACCGTCACGATCACCACGACCACCGCCGCGCCGACCCACCTCGGCGCCTGCGCGACAACCTGAAGGGTGAGCCCGGCCCCCTGCAGCTGCGGCACCAGGTAGAGCCAGCCGATGATGACCACGAAAGCCGCGCAGATCCGGCGCAGCCACCCCGATCCCAGGCGCGCCTCGGCGAAGTCAGGCAGCGTGTAGGCGCCAGACCGGCGCAGTGGCGCCGCCACGAACAGCAGCAGCGCGAGATACCCCGCGGTGAGCCCGACCGGGTACCACAGCGCGCCCGTCCCACCCTTGAGCACCAATCCGGCAATGCCGAGGAAGGAGGCCGCGGACAGGTACTCCCCGGAGATCGCCGCGGCGTTCAAGCGAGGTCCCAGCGTTCGGGAGGTCAGCAGGAAATCCGAGATGTACCGGGCGCGCCTCCCGTAGAAACCGGTGAGCGTGGTCCACAGGGCGATCGCCACCATCGCGGCGATGGTGGCGTAGACATCAACCCGGTCGGGCCCGCCAATGCTCAGTTCTCGACCCACTCAGCGAAGGCATACTCGTTGCGGGCGGCGGCGCGGTTGTAGGACCAGGCCACCGCGACGAAGAACGGATAGACCGCGAATCCGAGCAACAGCCACGGCAGCCGCACGCCCAGAATGGTGTCCGTGGCCAGCGAGGGCGTCCGCAGGAACACCAGCGGGATGCCCGCGAGCACCACCACGATGAGCAGCATCAGTCGGAGTGACAACATCAGCTGCACCCACATCAGCTTGCGGACCAACGCTTCACCGACCTTGGTTTGATCCTCCACCTCGGCGAGTGTGCGCACCACCCGACGACTGTTGCGCCGCTCGGCGAGCACGACCCGCTGCCGCTTGCCGGGCTTGGGCCGCTCAGTGGGCGCTTGGCCGGCTTTCTCCGCCAGCGCAACTTCTCGACGCGCCACGTCGACCTCGGCCCGGAGCTCCGGGTCCAGAGGTTCCCAACCCTCCGGCACGTGGCCAAACGGGGCGGCCGCGCCGTCGCCAGCACTCATATCGCGACGCTCACCGGGAGGTCCAGCCCTGTTTGGCCGCGCGCACCAAGCGATCCTTCAGGTCCCGGGTGTGCCGTCGGCTGACCGGCAACTCCGTGGCGTCGTCTCCGCTGCCCACCCGCACCACGTAACCCGACGACGACATGCGCAGCTCGGTGACCAACGGCAGGGCGACCAGATACGAGCGGTGGATGCGCACGAACCCGGCGTCGGACCAGCGGTCCTCCAACTGGGAGAGCGGGATCCGGACCAGGTGGCTGGTGGCCTCTCCGGTGTGCAGGCGCGCGTAGTCCCCATGCGCCTCCACCCAGCGCACCGACGAGCGCGGCACCAGTTTGGTGGTGCCGGCGAGCTCGACCGGGATGACCTCGTCCTCGCTGCTCTGTTCCGGCGCCGGTGCGGCCGGGTCGCGCCGAGAGGCAATGATCCGGCGCAGGGTGCTGGACACTCGCTCCCGGCTCACCGGTTTCATCACGTAGTCGGCCACGCCAAGCTCGAACGCTTCGAGCGCCGACTCGTCGTAGGCGGTGGCGAACACGACCGTCGGCGGGTAGGGCAGCTTGGCGAGGTTGTGGGCCAGCTCAAGCCCGTCCAGCCCGGGCATCTTCATGTCCAGGAACGCGACGTCAACCTGGGGGGGTGGCGTGCCGTTGGTGGGCCGCAACATCTCCAACGCCTGATAGCCGTTCGTGGCCGTCAGCACGGTGCGGATCCGCGGCTCGGCGTCGAGCACTTCAACCAGCATGGACAGGCAATGCGGCTCGTCGTCCACGGCGAGCACGACCAGCCCAGGGTTGTTGTCGTTGCCGCTCATCAACCGCCTTTCGCTCAGTCCAGTACGTCCGCACAACCCCCCGACCGCCAATCGGAGCACATCGCCGGTGTCGCTGTCCACGATTGGCCGGTTAATGGCCCCGCCGTGGTACCGAACGTGCCCGGCTGGGCCCACAAACCGGACCTACAAACCGAAGCGGGACCAGGCTGCGCGGTGCTCGAGCGCCTCCAGCACCGCCGGCCCGGTGTTGCCCGGACCGACGTTGCCCAGCGCGAAACTGCCCAGCCCCAGGCGAGCCAGCAGGGGGCGGCGTCCCTCCACTGTGATGATCTCCGCATCCGGGTACCGCTTGGCGAGTTCCCCACGCATTGTGCCCAGCCGGTCGACCAAGCCCAACTCCAGGGCCCGGCGGCCGGTCCACACCTCGCCGGTGAACAGATCGTGCTGACCGCTGGCCAGCTGGCCACCGCGGCGCGCGCACACCCAGTCGCGGAACACGCCGTGCAGCTCAGTCTGCATCCCGCGCAGCCACACCACGTCATCCTCCCGCTCCGGCAGGAACGGATCGAGCCGGGCTTTGTTCGTCCCGGCGGTGTACAGCCGCCGCTCGACCCCGAAACGCTCCAGCAGACCGTGCAACCCGAAGCCCTGGGTGACCACCCCAATGGAGCCGACCAGCGAGGTGGGATGGGCGACGATCTCATCGGCGGCGCACGCGAGCCAGTACCCACCGGATGCGGCGATGTCCTCGCAGAACGCCAGCACCGGCACGCGCTTGCGGTCAGCGAAATCTCGAATCCGCTCGGCCACCAGCGCCGACTGGGTGGCCGAGCCACCCGGAGAATTGATCAACAACGCCACCGCCCGCAACCGGTCGTAGCCGAAGGCGCGAGTCAGCACCGGCTCCAATGCGGCCAGGTTGATCACCCCGCGCCCCAGCGGGGACGACGTCGGCGTAATCACGCCATGCAATTTCACCGCGGCCACCACCGGGCCACGCTCCCGCTGGGCGCCGGGCAACGGCAGCCGCGAGGTCAGATCCTTGACATCCATCCGGCCAGCCTACGGAGGCCGGCCGACATCGAGCGTCGCTAGGCGCTCACCGACGGTTGCGAACGCGGTGGGCTCGGCGCCGGTGGAGCGATGGCGCGCACCCCGGGGCTGAACTTGGGCACCCTCATGCTGACTTTGGTGCCCATCCCCGGCCCGGTCTCGACTACCAGGCCGCACGCGTCGCCGAAAGCCGCGCGCAGCCGGTCGTGCACGTTGCCCAACCCGACGTGCGCACCAGTGATGTGCGAGTCGGTCATCTCCTCGCTGAGCCGCTGCGGATCCATCCCGCGCCCGTCGTCCTCCACGCTGATCAGACACTCGGACCCGACGTTCTCCGCGACGATCGACACGGTGCCCGACCCTCCCCCCAGCCCGTGCCGCACGGCGTTCTCCACCAGCGGTTGCAACGCCAGGAACGGCAACACCACCGGCAGCACCTCGGGCGCGATCTGTACCTTGACCTGCAATCGCTCCCCGAACCGTTTCCGCTCCACGGCCAGGTAGTTGTCGATGTTGTTGAGCTCCTCGGCGAGCGTGGTGAACTCCGCGTCGGCCCGGAAGGAGTACCGGAAGTAGTCGGACAACTCCATGATCAGATCGCGAGCCTCCTCCGGATCAGTCTTGATGCAGTGGGAGATCGTGGTCAGCGCGTTGTAGATGAAATGCGGGGAGATCTGCGTACGCAGCGCCCGGATCTCGGCAAAAGCCAGCCGGGATCGGGATTCATCCAGCTCAGCGAGCTCAAGTTGGCTGGAGACGTACCGGGCGACCTCCGTCGTGGCCCGGATCACGCTGGGCTCAGCGGCCTGCCGGCTGATCACACCGAAGGTTCCGACGATGCTGCCGTCCACCTCCAGCGGAGAGACAATTACAGCGCGCACCGGGCAGTTGGGACGCCCGCAGTCCATCTTGTCCTTGTCCTTGGCTTTGTCGAGAACCTGCTGGCGACCAGTACCCAGTACATCAATGGCGGCATCGTGGGCACAATTCGCGTGGTGCTTAGCGTCGACATCATGCGCGGGATCGCCATCCCAGGCCAGCATCACGCCCTCCTGGTTGGCCAGCACGACGGCCAAGCAGTTCAGCAACGTCCGCAGATGCGGCGCAGCACCGGTCGCCGAGGCGGCGGAAAGCCGCTCCCGCAGCGGTGGCGAGGCTTGCGCCATGGTGTGCAGCGCGCGGTAGGTGGCATGGTCGGCATCGTTTCCGAACGGCTGGCGGCTGCGCATAAAATACCTCAGCCCGGCAGCCAGGGCCACGGCGAGAACCACCACCGCGGCGTCGCTGAGCAGGGTCACGAAGCCATCGTCGCGGTCCGGGCCCCAGGTGACAACAGCGGGTCACCTGGTGACGATCAGTGCGTCAACCGGGACAGCGGCCCGGTGCCGTTGTCTGGGACGTTGTGCGTTCGCAGGTCATCGGTGACCCGAAGAATCTCCTCCCGGGCCGGGATGACGCCGTGCACGATGCCTTGCCAGCGCTCGCTGGCCGCCTCGAGCGGCTCAGTGGTGTACGCCGTGATGATCCAAGGCCGTTGCATCGCCCACGACACCAGCACCAGCAGCAAAACCAGCAGGATCGCCAGGACGAACCAGGCTGGTACGACCACACCCGCCGGGGTCAGGAACACCACCAGGAGCGTCAGCACCACGAGGACCCCCAGCATCCCGAAGCCAGGCAAATAACCCGCGGCCATGTCGTGCTCGAACTGGTCCGCCATCTCCGGTTTGGTCCAGCTGATCCTGCTCTGAACCGCCCAGTCGCGCCCGTCTTTGGCCCGCACCATCCGCATGATCTGATGCCTCCCGTCAACTTCCGTGCCATCGTGTGCGACGGCCCAGCGTAACGCTGGGCTGAGGAAGTATCCCACCGGCGGAATGCCGATGGTGGGATACTAGGGTGGAATACTGGCGGGCGATGACGCGATCGCACTCGTTCACCCGTCGCCGGGAGGACTTCAGCTGCCTGAGTTGCGCGACCCTGGTGCGCGGCAACGGCTACACCAACCACTGCCCACGCTGCCTGTGGTCGCGCCACGTCGACGTCAACCCGGGCGACCGGGCCGCCGAGTGTGGGGCGGCGATGGAACCGGTCGGAGCGCTCCGCGAAGGCGACGAGATCGTGGTGGTGCAGCGGTGTGTGGCCTGCGGGCACCGCCGGCGCAACCGTGCCGCGGCCAACGACGACCGGGATGCGCTGCTGGGACTGTTCGGCCGGCCAGTGCCCGATCCGTCGGGTCGGTAGCCGCTGGTCACCAACGCTGGGCGGCGTGTCGTCGCCGGTGCGGGCCGCCCCGGTTTTGGGGACCACGGTGTTGGGGACCACGGCCTTGGGGACCACGGCCTTGGGGGCAGGCGGCCCGCCGGTCGGCGGTACCCACCAGACAGAGGGCGACCAGCAGCGCGGAAATCAAAACCAAGGCGGCGGCGATGGCGTTTATGTCGCTGCCGGATGCGGGGGCGGCTGCCGCAGCCTTGACCACCTGGTCGACGTGCTGCTCCTGACCAGCCGGGGGGATCCGGGCGGGGAGGCTGGACGCCGCGACCGGCGGGGGCGGCTGCATGGAGGACTCGGACAGTCTGGAGTAGTCGATCAGTCCGGTGCTCTCCACGTCCTCCATGTGCCGGTTGACGAGCACTGCGGCGCTGGTCGCGAACGAGCGGATCAAGTCGTTTCGAGTGCCAGCCCGCACGCTGGTGATGGCGGGAAGCATCGCACCGTCGATGACGCGTAGCCGTTGCGCGAACATCCGGTCGAAGTCTGGCCCGAAACGCCCGGACAGCTCCCTGAGCCAGCTCTGCTGCCGGGCGGTGGGTTGATCGGGCAGCGGCACACCGAGCTTGCCGGCGACCGAGCGAACCTGCTTGTCGAGCTCGCCATAGTCGGTCCCGGTGCGCTGGGCGACGCCGCGGACCCGCGTGTTGCTGGCTTGCCGCTGGGCTGCCCGCCCGCTCGATCCCCCGCACAGATCAGCCTGCCGAGCCATGACCAGCAGGTCGCGATCCGCGGGGCCCAGCGGGCCCCACTGGGTGTGCGCCCATCCCGTGTCGTGCGCGGTGCTACGCACGTTTGCCGTCCCGTACTGCGAGGTACTCCAGTACTGGAACACCGCGGCGGTCAGCGCGACAAGCACGGCCAGGGCGACGGCCCAGTGGACGAATCGGGGTACCGGGGGGCGCACAGAAGAAGCCTTTCTCCGTCGGACGATGTCAGGTGAGGTGCGGCCTAGACGAAGTCGAACTGCTCGGTGTGGATCCGCGGCAGCGGGACATCCAGCCCCTCGAGCACGGTCAGCACATCGGTGACCAGCGCGGGCGGCCCACAGAGGTAGTAGTCGAGCTGGTTGCGCCGAAACCCGCCGGGCAGCAGGGCCGTGAGCACGTCCTCGTCGACAGCGCCGGACGCGCCGGTCCAACTCGGCGGCGGCTTGCGGAGCAGCTCGACGACGGTGAGGTCCAGCCGTTGCTGGAGTTGCTTAATCTCCGCGCGGAAGAGCAGATCGTCGAGCGTCCGGGCGACCATGAGCAACCGGTGCGGGCGCCGGTCTCCTCGGTGCGCCAGCGTCCGCAGCATGCTCATCATGGGGGTGATACCGACGCCACCGGCGATCAGCACCAGACCGGTGGTGCGCCGCAGGTCAAGGGTGAACGCGCCATGCGGGCCATCGACCCACACCGGGCTACCCGGTCGCAGCGAGCGCAGCTCGCGAGTGAAATCACCACTGTGCCGGATCGTGAACTCGGTCCACAGCCCGACGTGCGCGCTGGAGGCGATGGTGAAGGGATGCTCCTGCGACCTGATCGAGGGGTTCAGGCGCAGCCAGGCGAACTGACCAGGGGCGAACTCGAGGCTTCGGCGGCGGCGCCGAGGACCGTCGCGGCGGGGCTGAAGGACCAGGGTGCTCACGGTGCTGGTCTCCGGCCGGACCTCGCGGACCACATACTCGCGGCGGGCGCCGAAGATCGGCAGCCACAGCCACCGGTACGCCAGCACCACCAGCACGCCCAGCGCGAGGACCGTGAACGCGGCCCGCATCGCGGAATCCCGAACCAGGTGGTTGAGCCACCAGATGTGCAGCCCGGTGAGCACCAGCATCGCGGCGGCCAGCACCACATGCACCCAGCGCCACACCTCGTAGCGGTGCCGCAGTCGTCTGCGCAGCATCGTCAGCGCGATCAGCGCACCGAGCGCCACGGTGGCACCGAGTGCTACGCGAGCCCGATTGGGCGCGTGCAGCACGTCGAGCAGGGCAACGTTCGCCGGGTGCGCCACCAACACCAAGACGACGTGCAAGCCCACCAGCAGGGCGACGGCCAACCCGACGAACCGGTGGATGCCGAGCACCCCATCAATGCCGAGGGTGCGCGTCAGCGAGCGCAACCGAGACGGCAGCACGACCGCGCAGACCAGCATGGAGGTGGCGAGCAACCCCATCCCTACGGAGAGCTCAGAGAGCAGCGAGGAGCGCGCCACCGGTTGCGAGACCCCGGTACGCGGGCCGTGCAGCACTGCCGCCAGGAGCACCGGCGCGAGGAGCACGGTGAGGAAGGCCGTGGCCCACAGTGTTCGTTCCAGCTGGCGTCGCACGGCACGAACCGTAGGGAGAAGGGGGTACCTGGCTGGCGCAATCTGAGAGCGTTACCGGCCCGTGGTCGCCCACCTAGCGCTGCGGCGCGACGAGCGCCCATGGATTAGCCCAAACGCCGCACCGGTTACTCCGAATGCCGCGCCACACGCTCAGCAAGACTGTTGCGCACGCAGTGACCCGGTCGGGTAGTCCTGCCGCTCATCGGTTGCCCAAAGCCCGCCGACAGGGAAACCTTGCCGCCGATGCAGCCCGATCAGCGATCACCAGTGACTTCTCCTGAGACCCCTCAGGGGCCCTTTCACGGGCCACGGCATCCAGTTCTTCTCATGGTGCCGCTACGTCAGACAACGAGCCGGGTACTGCAAGCGTTACGGTCCACGGGGTTCGAGACGCGGACCCTGGACGCTGTTCCCGAGGTGCTGGAGGCGGCTCGCGCGCATACCCTCGCCGCGATCGTGCTCGACGTCGCGCTGGCCGGCCCGGATCCCTGGAGCTTCCTCGACGAGCTGCGCCGGATCGCGCCGCGGCTACCGGTCATCGCGCTGACCTCCCGCGAGCAACGGGAACAGACGGTGTCGCTGCTGCGGGGCACGTTGGACGACTACCTGACCACCCCGTTCCCGGTGGAGGAGCTGGTCAGCCGACTGCGGCTGCGGGTCTGCGACCAGCTGCCGGTGGACCGGAGCGTGCTGCGCGCGGGGGTGGTCACCGTCGACACCGCGCTCGGGCTGGTCAGCGTCGCCGGCCGGTTGGTGACGCTGTCCCCCACCGAATACGCGCTGCTGGTCGCCTTGGCGAGCCGGCCCGGTGAGCCGGTATCGCAGGACCAGCTCACCG